>NZ_KV797537.1:0-232 GCF_001809405.1 Corynebacterium sp. HMSC055A01
TTATGCCAAGGCCATCACAACATGAAAACCGATGGCACCTTAAAATACCTGCTGGACCCCTACAGTGGGGATGTTATCTGGCTTTTCGCTGACGGTACCTGGACCATCAACGAAGCCGACGGGCCCCTGGCACCCAAGCAAAAACGGTGGGCGCAAACAGTCGCCCAACACATCACCGCCACCAGGAAACGTGTGCGCGAAGAAGCCCAACACCTCAAACAAGAACTCGACG
>NZ_KV797538.1:0-414 GCF_001809405.1 Corynebacterium sp. HMSC055A01
GGCTTAAGGGACATTTCGTGTGGATAAATCGATACGGATTCCCGGGGCAGCCTGGGATAATGCAGTGATCTTGATTCTAAATTGGTTCCAACAGCCTGATCGGTGAAATCAACACCGGATAGTCCTAGGTCTGTGGTAGGTAAGCCGCGGCTGGAGCGGTTAGGTCAATTCCTATGGTGACGTCCGCACCGAAGCCCCTGTACATCCACTGGACCTAGCCAGGCATCAAGAGTTTGGACGCAATGGGGAGAAGCGGCATACGCGGCCTAGACGAAAGAAGAGCTCACACGACGCGGCCACCCAGACGGGCGACCTGCCACATTCGACACCCATATCGACAACGAGTGGAACCCCAGCTTAGGCATAAGAAAAGGCTGGGCCGGACGCTCCTAAATCCACACGAAATGTCCCTTA
>NZ_KV797539.1:0-2853 GCF_001809405.1 Corynebacterium sp. HMSC055A01
CCGCTACGCACCCCGAAACCGGAAGAGCCCGTTTAGTCTTCACCGTTACGGCGTGCCCACCAAAAAGATAGCCATCATCGAATTCCACGCTGAGGTGTCCGCGTTGGGGGACCTCAACGGCAACGGGCGTGAGTTTGGCGTATACGTCGCCAGCCGTGAGCTCAGGTGCCGGGGCGTTGGCGCCTTCAGACAGGGCGACGTCATGGCGCCAGCGGTTCGCAGCTCGAAGAGCTCTTTTGGCGGCAAAGCGCCGGGCCTCATCAATGAACTCGGCGCTGAGGACCTTATTGATAACGGTGAGGGGTGCCTTGAATTTTCGGCCTAGGTTCGTGCTCTCCGCGAGGAGAAGCTCCTCCCCTTCGTACCAGATGCTGAAATCAACTCCGAGCTCTTCTGCCCTACCGTCGAACGTGTTCGTACTGCGATCGAGCACCAACGGACCGAACTTGGAATCAAGCTCTACCGGAACGGCAATCCGAGCGAGGAGTTGCTCCATTGCCTCGTCTTCCACATCTGGGAGGATCTCCCAGATATCGACATAGTGTGCTTTGCTCCTCTCGTGGAAGTGGTGGCTGCCCCGAGCATGAATCACCGTGAAAGACTCAAGCTCTGCAACTTCGCGCGGATCCCACAGCGTCTTTCCCGCGACTGTCTGGAAGAGCTGCGGATAGCGCACGCCGACGTCACCAGTAATCAGCTCGCCCCCGGGCAGCATCTTTAAGGCGACTCCAGGCATGTTCATGAGCTGAATATGCGTCTTGTCCTCAGCGTAGGGATCATCGCTCACCCACTTCTTCGGCACATCTGCCACAACGAAGAGAAACTCTGCCTCCTCGCAGCGCAAGATAGAGCTGACGACGTCATTGTCCGAGAATTCACGGTAGAGGGAAAGCATGCCGCAATAGTACATCTGTGATAAGACCGTGCAGCGCTGCATGGCGTAGTCTGAGGAGGTTGACGTCGAGTAGAAGGGCGAAAAGCCGATGGCAGAAACGATTGAGCAGGCCACCGAAATTGTTGAGGAGTGGCTCAAGCAAGAAGACGCCATCGACCCCCAAAAGGCTCCTCGGCTCCAAGAGCTCTTAGCTCGCGTTCCACGTCAAGAGCTCATCGCGATTGTGGAGCGCCAGAATGCTCTCCGCGCCGCATTGGCGTTAAGGCTGCTGCCGCGTGAAAAATCTATCGCGGTCTTCGATGCGCTTGATGCCAAACACCAAGCGGACATCATTGACGAGTTGGGCAACGCCGATGTCTACGAATTCTTCGACGAGCTGGATCCCGAAGACCGCGTGGCCCTGCTGGACGAGCTTCCTGCGGAAATTGCGGATCGCCTCCTCCGTTCGCTAACTCAGACTCAGCGCGATGTGACCGGAGTGATTCTTGGTTACACGAAGGGCTCCGTCGGCCGCCGTATGTCGCCGGAGGTCCCCAATATCCACCCGGAAATGAGCATGGAAGATGCCCTGCGCACCCTCCGCGACAACGCCGATGAGCTGGAAACCATCTATACCGTTCCTGTGACGCGTAAGGACCGGCGTCTGGTGGGCGTCGTCAGCCTGCGCGAGCTCTTCACGGCTGAACGCGGCATTCTCATTGAGGACATCATGAACGAGCCGGTGTATGCATACGCGACTGCCGACGCCGAAGAGACCGTCCGCTGGTTCTTGCCCCTCGACATGCTGGCGCTGCCGATTGTGGATGATTCGCACCGCCTCGTTGGCCTTCTTACCTGGGACGATGCCACCGACATTATGGAGGAAGCGGACAGCGAGGACTCGGCTCGTTCCGGTGGTACGGAAGCGCTCCAGCAGCCGTACTTGTCGACGCCCCTTCTCAAGCTCGTCCGCTCCCGTATTCTCTGGCTGCTCGTGCTCGCTGTGTCAGCGCTGTTGACTGTGCGGGTTCTCGATTCTTTCGAAGACACCTTGGCCAAGGCAGTTGTATTGTCTCTGTTCATCCCTCTGCTCACCGGCACGGGCGGCAATACAGGAAATCAGGCAGCAACGACCGTCACACGAGCGCTCGCGCTTGGCGACGTCCGCACACGCGACCTCTTGGCAGTCATGTGGCGGGAATTGCGCGTCGGAATGTTGCTGGGCGCTGTGCTGGGGCTGGCCGGGCTTGTCTTGGCGACGGTCATCTATGGCCTAGATATCGGCCTCGTCATCGGCTCCACCCTGTTTCTCATTTGTTCGATGTCCGCGACGGTAGGCGGACTCATGCCCATTGTGGCTAAAACTGTTGGCGCGGACCCTGCGGTCTTCTCTAACCCATTCATCTCCACCTTCTGTGATGCAACGGGCTTGATCGTCTACTTCTTCATTGCGAAGTCTGTCTTGGGAATCTAACTGGATACAGAAGGGTGTCCGCCAAGCCGTACAACGCCTGCTACATGACGAATAAGCCCGCGCCCCAATCTTTGGTGCGAATTGACAGCCACTAACCGCCCTGAGCGCCCGCGCACAATCCTTCGCTTATCCCGCAAGCAGTCCAATTGCAAGGTTAATAGCAGCGTGCAATATCGCGCATTCAATGACGCTTCCCGAGCGGTATCGCACCACTCCCAGGATCCACCCGCAGAGAAACTGAACCGGAAGTATGGGCCACAACTGCGCATCGAAGCTCAACAACATCAAATGAGGCAGAAGAAAAACTCCCGCTTGGAGCGTGTTACCACCCCAGAACCCCCAGGATCGAAGAAGTAAGCCGCCAACAAATCCTCGGAAAAACACTTCCTCGCCTATAGCCCTGAAAATGACAGCAAGGCTTACCCCTTGAGACAGAACCACCCCCGGTATGGCCAGACTAGCCGACGACACCACATGAAGCGTCCTGGGTTTAGTTCCTACCTCA
>NZ_KV797540.1:0-513 GCF_001809405.1 Corynebacterium sp. HMSC055A01
TGGTGTACAGGTGGTGCATGGTTGTCGTCAGCTCGTGTCGTGAGATGTTGGGTTAAGTCCCGCAACGAGCGCAACCCTTGTCTTATGTTGCCAGCATTTGGTTGGGGACTCATGAGAGACTGCCGGGGTTAACTCGGAGGAAGGTGGGGATGACGTCAAATCATCATGCCCCTTATGTCCAGGGCTTCACACATGCTACAATGGTCGGTACAACGCGCAGCGACACTGTGAGGTGGAGCGAATCGCTGAAAGCCGGTCTTAGTTCGGATTGGGGTCTGCAACTCGACCCCATGAAGTCGGAGTCGCTAGTAATCGCAGATCAGCAACGCTGCGGTGAATACGTTCCCGGGCCTTGTACACACCGCCCGTCACGTCATGAAAGTTGGTAACACCCGAAGCCAGTGGCCTAAACTTGTTAGGGAGCTGTCGAAGGTGGGATCGGCGATTGGGACGAAGTCGTAACAAGGTACCCGTACCGGAAGGTGCGGGTGGATCACCTCCTTTCTAAGGAGC
>NZ_KV797541.1:0-235 GCF_001809405.1 Corynebacterium sp. HMSC055A01
GTGAACCATGGGGACCACTGAGCCGTCATCATCGTGCTTGCGCCTACCCCGGCCCGGCGGCGAGCGACTTCCCACTGCATGAGGAGTACAGCGTCAGTCCATGCCGGCGCATGCAACAACTTTCGAAGAATGGCAGTGGTGAGGTGAAAGGGAATGTTTCCCACAATGACGCAGGGAGTGGCGGGTAACCGGAAGTTAAGGAAATCATCATGGACCACTTCGACCGCCGCCGAGG
>NZ_KV797542.1:0-201 GCF_001809405.1 Corynebacterium sp. HMSC055A01
TTGCCGGTGCCGTACTGCTTAAGCCAGGAATAAAGTGAGGAACGATTGACTCCAAGCTCTGCTGAAGCCGCGTGAAGTGAGAGGTCCTCATTGTTTTCGTAGAGGGCCACAGCATCACGTTTGAACTGTTCGGAGTACCTAGGCATGGTGGTAGATTACCTTTCTTCCCAACCCAACCGGGCTGGATATCAGGTGTCTACC
>NZ_KV797543.1:0-202 GCF_001809405.1 Corynebacterium sp. HMSC055A01
TCACCCGTCGACTCGTTGATCTTCCTGTTGTTGGATTCCCCACTAGGCTGCACGTAACAGTCCCTAGATTCCGGTGTACAGCCGCCTCATGTAAGAGAAAGATCTTCCAAGAATCTTTAACCTGCGCTGATGACGGCGCCAAGCTCACGCACCGGGTCACCCGCTGGATCTTGCAGCGCCTTGCTATTGACCGGATGAGTGT
>NZ_KV797544.1:0-273 GCF_001809405.1 Corynebacterium sp. HMSC055A01
GCCCTTCCGGTTTTAGAGTGCGTTGATTTTGTCCTGTAGTTGTCCGGAGTGGATCAGGCACCGCAAGATGTAGTGGTTGAGGTTTTTGAAACCTAGGGCGATGCCGCGTAGGTGTTCGAGTCTGCCGTTGATTGCCTCGACGGGGCCGTTGGATGCACCGATATCAAAGTAGGCGAGCACATCTTTGCGTCGTCGCCACAGGGTGCGTCCCAGTTGGGCGAGCTCTTCTAAGCCTTTTGGTAGTCCTTTGCGCAGGGTGTGGATGATGCGTTC
>NZ_KV797545.1:0-10318 GCF_001809405.1 Corynebacterium sp. HMSC055A01
AAATCAACGCACTCTAAAACCGGAAGGGCCACTAAACGCAGCGGTGCACCCGCAGCCCTTGAGCTCGACGCTTAGTGCTGTTCGCGCATCCGCGTGATGACATTGTGCGCGGAAATGAGGCACATCGGTACACCAACACCCGGTACCGTCGTACCGCCCGCGTAGTACAGGTTCTTGAGTTTTCGCGAGGCATTGCGCCCGCGGAAGAAGGCAGATTGCCGCAACGTATGCGCGGGTCCCACCGCGCCACCAGCCCAGGAGTTGTAGCGCCGCGCAAAATCAGAGGGGCCGACCGTCCGGCGCACCACGATGCGCTCAGTAAAATCGGGAATGCCAAGCCACGTGCCGAGTTGGTGAATCGCGGCATCGGCAATTGCGCCAACGCGGGGCGATTCTTCTTCGCCATAGGCGTTACCCGCGCCGAAGTTTTCCTCCGCCGGCACGGGGACCAGCACAAAGAGATTCTCGCAGCCCTCCGGTGCCACGGCAGGATCCGTCGCGGAGGTCTTCGACACGTAGATGGACTCGGACGCCCCCAGCGGGCGCGAAGCCTCCGGAGCGTGATACACCGCCCGGAAATCGGGCTCCCAATCCTTGCTGAAAAGAAGGGTGTGGTGGGCCAGCTCCGGCAGCGCGCCCCGCACACCGAGGAAGACCAACACCGTGCCGAGGCCCGGGTCGCGTCGCGCGAAATAGCTCTCGGGATAGGTCCGCGCCGACTGAGGCAGCAGAGCAGTCTCAGTATGGCGCAGGTCCGCCGCGGAAACGACGGCCTCGGCGGAGATGAAGCGGCCGTCGTCCAGCCGCACGCCAGTCGCACGACCTTCTGCGCACTCGATCGCCGTTACCGCCGTATCCATGAGGAAGGTGGCGCCTTGTGCCTGGCGCGCAATCGCCGCGACCACCGCGGCGAAACCACCTTGCGGGTAGCGCACGCCTTCGACCAAATCGGTGTGGCTCATCAAGGAATACAGCGCCGGTGCAGCTGTTGGCTCCGTGGACAAAAACACCGCCGGGTAGGTCAGCACCTGGCGCAGGCGGTAGTCCTGAAACTGTGCTGCCACCAGCCGGTCCAAGGACCGCGTGAGAAGTAGCGCCAGCGTACCCAGCCGCGTGAGCACGTCCCGGGTTAAAAGCTGCGCGGGGTGAGAAAACGTGGTGTACAAAAAGCTGCTTAGCGCCACGGCATAGATATCAGAGGAGCGCGCTAAGTAGGCGCGCACGCGCTCGCCTGCACCCGGCTCGATGGACTCAAAAAGCCGAACAACGTTGTCCACGCCGCTGTGAATGTCGAGGAAGGCGCCGTCGTCGTTGTAGACGCGATACGCGGGGGAGAGGTCAACCAAGTCCAGCTCGCGCTCGGTGCTCGTCCCGCAGGCTTGAAAGAATTCATCGAATGCTTCGGGCATGAGGTACCAGGACGGGCCCGTATCGAAGCGGAAACCGTCGACCTCCAGTTCGCCTGCGCGCCCGCCGACGCTGTGCTGCTTCTCGACGACCACCACGTCCCAACCCTCACGCAGCAACAGCGCCGCGCTGGCCAGGCCAGCGATGCCCGCGCCGATGACGACAACACGCTTGCCCATAGCTACTTCACCGCCGATGCCGCTGCCCGGCTCACCAAGAATGCCTTGCGCGCCGGCGAGACGGAGACCCGTGTTGTAAGAATATCGGCGGCGGGGGTGGCCGCGAGCTGGTCGGTGAGCTCGGTAAACAGGGCCGTCGCAGCCGCCACGCCCACCCGCGAACCACGCGGCAACTTCTCCATCGCGCCGCGCGCTACAGCCAGGTCGCGCCGAATATCAGCGATGATTGCCGTTTTCCGCTCCTCATCCAAGCTGGCCGGGTCCGGCAGGTCCGGGAAATAGGAGCGGCCCAGCTCTGCGGAATCCTCGCGCAGGTCGCGCAAGAAATTGATCTTCTGAAAGGCCGCGCCCAGGCGCCGTGCGCCTTCCTCGATGCCGGACGGGCGGGGCCCGCCGGCGTAGAAGGCATCCAGGCACAAGAGCCCAATGACCTCCGCGGAGCCGCACACGTAATCCTCGAAGGAGTCGTGGGTGTGCGTGTGGTGCGTCAGATCGCAACGCATGGAGGAAAAGAACTGTGCAACGTGCTCGTCGCTGAACCCGCAACGCCGCGCGGAAAGCGCAAAGGCATGCACGACCGGATCAGCGTGAAAACGCTGGGACGGGGCGGCGCGGACGGTGGCCTCGTAGGCGTCGAGAAGCACGGCGGCGTCCTGGGGATCGAGCCCGGCGTCGACGATTTCATCGGCGGTGCGCACCATGGCATATAAATTGCGGATGTCCACCCGGACCCTGGGGGAGAGAAGCCGCGTGGCCAGGGAAAAACTGGTGGAGTAGTGGCGCATGATTTGAGCCGCGGCTGCTTCGGCACAGCGGTCGTAGTGTTCCAGAGCGGAAAAAGATGCGCGCATGGAGCATATTTTAGACCACACGCGTCACATAACTTACCCAGGGCAAGATAGGGTAGGGACGTTACTTTCCCCATCTATAAGGAGAACACGTCCATGACAACCCCAACGATGACTGCTGCGGCTCGTGCCGTCGACCTGTTCAAACAATACGGTCAGGGAGATACCGCAGTTACCGCGTTGGACCACGTCGACGTTGAGTTCGCGCGCAACACTTTTACCGCCATCATGGGCCCTTCGGGCTCCGGCAAGTCCACGCTTATGCACACGATGGCGGGGCTCGATTCGGCGACGTCCGGCTCGGCCTTCATCGGTGACACCGACATGTCGCAGCTCAGCGACAAGGATATTACCGCCCTGCGCCGTGACCGCTTGGGCTTCATCTTCCAGTCCTTCAACCTGGTGCCCACACTGACCGCGGCAGAGAATATCACGCTGCCCACCGATATCGCTGGCAACAAGGTGGATAAGGAATGGTTCGATGAGGTCACTTCCCGTCTGGGCCTGTCCAACCGCTTGAACCACCGCCCATCAGAGCTCTCCGGCGGCCAGCAGCAGCGCGTGGCCTGTGCGCGCGCCCTGGTTTCGCGCCCGGAAATCATCTTTGGCGATGAACCGACCGGCAACCTGGACTCCAACTCTTCTGCCGAGGTGCTCGATATTTTGCGCACCGCAGTGGATCAGGACGGCCAGACCGTCGTCATCGTGACGCACGATGCGAAAGCCGCATCCTACGCAGACCGCGTGGTCTTCCTTGCCGATGGCCGCCTGGTCAACGAGCTGAACAACCCGACCATGGAGTCCATCCACGCCGTGATGGCAGAAATCGAGGGCTAGAGCATGGCCACAAAGAACACCATGCGCACGGTGTCCGTGCGCAATATTCTCGCGCACAAGCTGCGCCTTGCCCTGACCCTACTGGCGGTGGTGCTCGGCACCGCCTTCATCTCGGGGTCCTTCATGTTCACCAAGTCTTTGTCGAACACCTTCGACTCTGCGGTGTCTACCGCATTTACCGGTGTGGATGCGGCCGTAAGCCAGAAGGAAGGCGGCCCAATCCTCGACCAGAAGATGCGCGATGACATCGCCGCCGACCCCGACGTGCGCGCAGTCAACATGCAAAGCAGCCAGACCGTCGTGGTTGCCAACAAGGATGCCGAGGCCTTTCAAACCGGCGGCGGCACCTCCAGCGTGCAGCCCTACTACCCGGAGGACCAATCCGTCGGTGAGCCCGCCACGCTTGTCGACGGCTCCGCGCCTCACGGGACCGGCGAGGTTCTCATCAACGATTCGGCCGCGGAAAAATTCGATATCAAGATCGGCGACAGCCTCCTAGTAGTCCACCCGGACCAGCGTGATGAGGTGAAGGTCGTGGGCGTCGTCAAGCCTGTGGTGGACCAAGGCCCCAGCCTGACGCTGCTCATGGACCACGAGGCCTTCGTCGAGCGATACGGCAATTCCGAACAGCTGAAGGTCGCCGCGGCCGACGGCGTGGGTACTGATGCGCTCGTGGATCACCTCAACGAGACCTTCGAGGTCAAGGCGGAATCTGGCCAGAAGCTCGCTGATGAAATTTCGGATCAGATTTCCTCTGCCCTGAAATTCGTCAACTACTTCCTCATCGCCTTTGGCCTCATCGCGCTGCTGGTGGGCACGTTCATCATCGCGAATACCTTCTCGATGATCGTGGCTCAGCGCACCAAGGAGTTCGCGCTGCTGCGCGCACTCGGCGCATCCCGCGGCCAGATTACGCGCTCGGTGGTGACGGAGGCCTTCATCGTGGGCCTCGTGGGCTCTGCCGTGGGCGTGGCAGCAGGCATGGGCCTGGTGGCGATCATTAAGGCCGTCTTCGAAGCCAAGGGCATGCCCATGGGCGGCGGCCTGGGCCTGAGCTTGAGCGCTGTGCTTGTGCCGTTGATCCTGGGCGCATTGGTCACCATCGTTTCCGCGTGGGCACCGGCGCGCCGGGCAGGCGCGGTCAAGCCCGTGGAAGCCATGCGCACCACCGAGTCCGCGGCGGGCGCTTCGCTGCTGGTGCGCAGCGTGCTGGGCGGGCTGCTGCTCGTCGTCGGCATTATTTTTGCGCTCGTGGGCGTGCTTGTCGACGCCTCCACAGGCATCCGCGCCACACTCGTGGGCCTCGGCTCGCTCAACCTCATCCTCGGCTTCTTCCTTGCGGGACCGGCCATCTCCTTGCCTATCGTTCCGGCGATCGGCCGCGTGGTTGGCGCGCCCTTTGGCGCGGTGGGCAAGTTGGCATCGACGAACTCGGCGCGTAACCCGCGCCGTACCGCGGCGACTGCTTTCGCTCTCATGCTGGGCGTGGCGCTGGTGACGTCGATCGGCATGTTGGGTGCGACGATGAAGGCCTCGGTGGCCGACGCCGTCGAGCAGGACGCCCGCGCGGACTTCTTGCTGTCCGGGCCGACGTCTGGAAACTTCCCGACGCCGAACGAGACGGTGCAGCGCGCCCGCGATACCGAGGGCGTCGGACAGCTCGTGGCGATGAGCACAGCACCCCTGCAGGTGGATGGTCAGGCTTCGATGAACTATGGCCCGGAAATGATGATCAGCCAGATCATCGATGGCAACGCCGATGACATGCTCAACCTCACTCTGGTCGACGGTGCATTGAATACGGGTGAGGAACCGGGCTTCATCGCCGACTCTGCCCTGGCTGAGAAGCAAGGTTGGGAGGTCGGCCAGAGCTATGAGCTGGCGGGGCCCGATCCCTCGCGTACCGCGCAGGTAAAACTCCTCGGCACCTATGAACCTTTCCAGATGCTCCCGGGCTTGGCCGTGTCCCAATCCGCGGTAGAAGAGGTCATCGACCCCAGCAGCCTCGACGTCACGGTGGTTTCCGTCAATGCGGAAGAAGGCTATGACAAGGAGAAGCTGCGCGCCAACCTGGAGAAGTCCGTCAAGGACCTCGTTGTGGTACAGGTGCGCACCAGCGAGGAATACGCCGGCGAGGCCGCCGGAATGATTGACCAGATGCTCACGATTCTCTACGCGCTGCTGGCTTTGGCTGTGGTCATCGCTGTCCTGGGCATTGTCAATACCCTCACCCTCGGCGTGATCGAACGCCGACAAGAGATCGGTATGCTGCGCGCGGTGGGTACTCAACGCCGCCAGATTCGCACAATGATCACGGTGGAATCGGTACAGATCGCCCTCTTCGGCGCGCTCATGGGCATCCTCATGGGATTGGGGATGGGGTGGTCCTTCATCTCCGTGCTTTCCGACGAAGGCCTCGATTCCGCGACGGTGCCGTGGATGATGCTCGCGGTCATGTTCGTGGGCTCGGGAATCGTCGGCGTGCTGGCGGCCCTGTGGCCGGCGCAGCGCGCGGCGAAGACCCCGCCGTTGGACGCCATCGCCGACTAACACAGCCTGTGGCTGAACAAGGGGCGTGGGAGGCGGGTTAGGCCAGCAGCGAGCCGACCCACGCTCCGCGCCAGGCCACGATGATTCCTAGGCCGATGGTCCAGAAGAGATAACGCGCCAAGCGCCACCAGCGCTTGGCCTTTATCATTTCTCCGAGTTCCTTGGCCATCGTGGACCACGTGGATAGCCCGCCGGCAAGTCCGGCAGCGAGAAGGGGGAGGAAATACTCTGGGGCGTGGGAGTGTGTGGCGTAGCCGTAGGCCACGCCCGCCACCGCCGCGCCGATGAGGTTGGCGGCAAAAGTACACGTGGGGGAGGGCAGCACACGAGTGAGCAGGAATCGCCCGCAGCCGCCAACAAAGCCGCCGGCGAGGACCGCCAAGATGGAGAGAATCATGCGCGCCCCCGATCCTGGAGACGGTCACCCATGAGATACGCGGCGGTACAACCGGCGACTGTCGCAACTACGTACGCCCCCGCCTGCGCCGGGCCGAAGCCGGAGGTGAGGAAGGCGAAAGCGGCAAAGCTAGTGAAGCCGCCTAAGAAACCCGTGCCCCAGAACGCTGGTGGCTTGGCATAACCCATGACAGCACTGCCAAGAACGTTGATGAGTAGCAGTGGCAGTGCGCCACCCCCGAGTAGTGTAGTGAGGACGAAGCGGACCAGCGCCCCGAGCGCGGTCCCGCAGCCCACGAGAAGGATCTGTGGCATAGGCACCATCCTAATTGGGATGCGAAAACGGCGTGAAGCAGGCAAGCTTAGGGTGTATCCACGTTTCCAAGGAGGAACCCACCATGGCACACGAGCGCGCCGGCCAACTAGCCCAGCCTTCTGATCTCATCGATATTGCAGAACTAGTCACCGCGTATTACACCCGCACCCCCGATGCAGATAACCCCGACCAGCAGGTCGCCTTCGGCACCTCAGGGCACCGCGGCTCCGCCTTGGACACCGCCTTCAACGAGGCCCACATCTTGGCGATTACCCAGGCCATCGTGGATTACCGCGCTGAGCAGGGGACCACGGGCGCCATTTTCATCGGCCGCGATACCCACGCTTTGTCCGAGCCCGCCTTGGTCTCCGCCCTTGAGGTTCTCCTTGCCAATGGGCTGGAGGTTCGCGTGGATGACCGCGGCCGCTACACCCCGACCCCGGCCGTCTCCCACGCCATCCTGACAAACCCGGGCACCGATGGCATCGTGATCACTCCCTCCCACAATCCGCCGCGCGATGGCGGCTTCAAGTACAACCCGCCGACGGGCGGCCCAGCAGACACGGATGCCACCGACTGGATTGCAGCCAAGGCCAACGACTATCTGCGCTCCGGGCTCGATGGCGTCAAGCGCGTGGCGGTTGACGGCGTGCTCGATGAGCGCTGCGTGAAGCACAACTACCTCGACTCCTACGTGGGTGACCTAGCCAACGTTGTGGACATGGCGGCCATTAAAAAGGCCGGTGTGCGCATCGGCGCGGACCCGATGGGCGGCGCCTCGGTGGACTACTGGGCGGCCATCGCCGAGCACTACGGGCTCAACATGACGGTGGTGAACCCAGAGGTAGACGGCACCTTCCGCTTTATGACTCTGGATACTGACGGCAAGATCCGCATGGACTGCTCCTCCCCGGACGCTATGGCTTCGTTGGTTCAGAACCGCTCCAAGTACGACCTGGCCACGGGCAACGACGCGGATTCTGATCGCCACGGCATCGTTACCCCGGATGCGGGTCTGATGAACCCGAACCACTACCTAGCGGTGGCCATTGAGTACCTGTTTAGCCACCGCCCCGAGTGGGGTGAGGCCGGGGTGGGCAAGACCTTGGTGTCTTCCTCCATGATCGATCGCGTCGTGGCCAGCCTGGGCCGTGAGCTCGTGGAGGTTCCGGTGGGCTTCAAGTGGTTTGTGCCGGGGCTTGTCGGCGGCACCCTAGGCTTCGGCGGTGAGGAATCTGCTGGTGCTTCCTTCCTGCGCTTCGATGGGACCGTGTGGTCTACCGATAAGGATGGCATCATCATGGATCTCTTGGCTGCCGAGATCCTGGCGGTCACGGGCAAGACCCCGTCTCAGCGCTATGCGGAGCTGGCCGAAGAATACGGTGCGCCGGCCTATGCGCGGACTGACGCCCCAGCTACCCGCGAGCAGAAGGCCATCCTGAAGAAGCTCTCCCCGGAGCAGGTGACGGCGACTGAGCTGGCTGGGGAGAAGATCGTGGCCAAACTCACCGAGGCCCCCGGCAACGGTGCAGCGATTGGCGGCCTGAAGGTGGCGACGGAGAACGCGTGGTTCGCTGCCCGCCCTTCCGGCACGGAGGACAAGTACAAGATCTATGCCGAGAGCTTCCGTGGCGAAGAACACCTCAAACAGGTGCAGGAAGAGGCGCAGGCGCTGGTGTCGCAGGTTCTCGAAGGCTAGGTCTGAAGGCCAGGGCTGAAGTCTGGGTCCGAAGCCAGGTCCGAGACTAGGCTAATGAATTATGACATCCGCAAAATCCATGTCGGCCGCCGATCTGATGAGCGCGCTGGTGCGTTTTGGAATGGCTGCCGTATGGATTATCGCCGGCATTCAGAAGCTGGACGCCAGGATGGAGATGACCCAGGCCATCGAGGCCTACGGCATCTTCACCTCGGAATGGTCCGGATACTTGGCCTACCTCATCGGCCCTTTGGAACTCATGGGTGGGGTGCTGTTGCTGCTGGGGCTGTTCTTGAGGGAGGCGTCGGCAGTCGCGGCGGTGGTCTTAGTCCTCTTCATGGTGGGAATCTCCCAGGCATGGGCGCGTGGGCTGGTCATTGACTGCGGTTGTTTCGGCTATGACCCCGCCGACGTGAGCCAAGGCATGAACTACGCGCTGACGCTGCTACGTGATGCAACCTTTTTGGTCCTCACCCTTTGGACAATTTGGCGCCCGTATCGCCGTTACGCTCTCCACCCTTAACTTGTTAGGCTGTGCTCGTGATTAAAGACAAAATCAGCGCCGCCCTTGTGCTTGACGTCATTAGTGCATTCGCGCGCTTTTATATGGCCTATGTGTGGATCAAAGCGGGAGCGTCGAAGCTGTCGGATCAGCTCGCGGTATCGCAAAGCATCAAGGCCTATGAGATCTTTACACCAGAGTGGTCTCAGTATTTGTCCTACCTGATTGGCCCGTTGGAAGTGTGCGGCGGCCTGTTGCTGCTGTTGGGGCTGTTCTTGCGCCAATCGGCATGGGTGGGACAGATTGTCCTCGTTTTATTCATGATTGGCATTGCACAGGCGTGGATGCGAGGGCTCGGGATTGACTGCGGTTGTTTCTCCGTTAGCCCCGATGAAGACGCGCAGGTGATGAACTACATGATGACACTGCTGCGTGATGTCTTCTATTCTGTGTTAATGGTGTGGACAATCAAGCGTCCCTTCACCAAGTTTGCATTGCACCCTTAACAGCGGTGTGTAGGATTTCGGTTCGTTCCATTTACGTCATACAAGACAAGGTTTCTCAATGAGTACAGTTAAAGACCCCACCGCCAATAACAACAGCGGATTTCTGTGGGGCATCGGTGTTCTGCTGGTGATTATTGCCGTCGTGCTCGGCTTTATCTTCTACCAAAACCGTGGTGCCAGCGTTGAGGGCTTGGAAGGCTACACCAAGCAGGACGTCAATATGGAGATGTCCTTTGCTGATAACGCCGTGACCCTCAAGGCTGCCGACGTCAAGGATGCGCCGGAGGTCGAGCTGTACGAGGACTACTCTTGCCCTCACTGCTCTGATCTGGCCAAGCAGACCGATGATCAGATGAAGGAAAAGATTGAACAGGGCAAGCTCATCGTTAAGGTGCGCACCCTCAACTTCCTGGATGGCAGCCCGAATGGCATCGAGAGCATCAAGTCCAACGAGGGACACTCCTCCAAGGCCGCGGCTGCGATGGAGCAGGTAGCCAAGTCCGGTGACGTACAGCTCTACTGGAACCTGCGTAAGTACCTCATGGATGAGCAGTCCAAGGTGTACAACAAGTGGGAGATGAAGGACTTCGCGCAGGCCGCTAAGTCCTTGGGCGCGGATAAGGACACCGTCAAAGCCATCGAGGATGCACCGGTGGGCAAGGGCAACGCCCTAGTTACCGCGAACTACGAGAAGCTGGAAGCCGACACCGGCAGCGTGTCCTCGCCGCGCATCATCAAGGATGGCAAGGACATTCCGGAGGATGACAAGACCTCCATCATGGAGTGGGTCGACCTCGTCGCCGCTAAGTAGGGGCGTGCAAATACCGCACCTAAACTCGCGATTTGGTGAGTGAAAACGGAGGCGATATATTGATACGAGTTGCAATCACAAAGGTTGCACCTCGTATGAGGGGCTATGGCGCAGTTGGTAGCGCACCACACTGGCAGTGTGGGGGTCACGGGTTCGAATCCCGTTAGCTCCACTTTCGGCCGTCTCCTTGAATGGGGGCGGCCTTTTTCTATGCTGGGGCCATGGATGTATTCACCAAGGCTTAAGGGACATTTCGTGTGGATTTGC
>NZ_KV797546.1:0-348 GCF_001809405.1 Corynebacterium sp. HMSC055A01
TTGTGTTGGTTGTGTGTTCGTTATTTAGGGCGCATGGTGGATGCCTTGGCATGCTGGGCCGATGAAGGACGTGTAAGGCTGCGTTAAGCCTCGGGGAGTTGTCAATAGAGCGTTGATCCGAGGATGTCCGAATGGGGAAACCTGGCACCTGTTATGGGGTGTTACCCTTCAGTGAATTCATAGCTGTTGTGGGGGTTTACGCGGGGAAGTGAAACATCTCAGTACCCGTAGGAGAAGAAAATAAAATATGATTCTGCTAGTAGTGGCGAACGAACGTGGATGAGGCTAAACCGTGTGCATGTGATACTTGGTAGGGGTTGTGTGTGCGGTGTTGTGGGCCCCAATGTG
>NZ_KV797547.1:0-372 GCF_001809405.1 Corynebacterium sp. HMSC055A01
AAATCAACGCACTCTAAAACCGGAAGGGCCGCTTTGCGTATGAGGGCTACTTCCTCAGTCACGGCAGAAAGCGCGCACCGCGCTCCCCACACGTGAGAAAATCGAGCCTTCCTCTACAGCGGAGCAACAGTCTTACAAAGCGTCTCCTACAAGACACAGACAGCACAAGCATAACTGGAGCCGCTGCAGGGACAATAGGCCTGTCACCTTGGACCAACACACTGATATATGACCTATCGACCGCGCCCGCATCCGCCTCTTTCGGAGTCATATACCTTGGGCTCTTCCCCACGGCAATAGCATTCACCGCATGGGGATATATTTTATTGTTGCGACCGGCTATTTGGTAGCAGCGTCGTGACTTTCCGGTAG
>NZ_KV797548.1:0-2201 GCF_001809405.1 Corynebacterium sp. HMSC055A01
GCAGCTCCACGACGTCGACGTCCTGGTCCTGGATGACTTTCTCACCACACCTGTTGATGCCGCGACCGCGCACCAACTACTCAATATCCTCGCCGGGCGGGAACACAAAGTCTCAACCATTGTGACCTCGCAGTTCACCCCACAGGAGTGGTACAAGTCCATCCCTGACGCCGTGATCTCCGAGTCAATCCTCAACCGACTCGTCTCCGGCGCCGAGATCATCACATTGGAAGGACCAAACATGCGCCTGACCACCAACGCATAACAACCGACAAAGCCTGAGTGAGATACCGCTACCAGGTACTCACTCAGGCGCTACCAGATACTCACCACGCCGCTACCATTTCGGTCTTCTTAACAAAATCGACACTACGGACAAACTTTGAAACCCTCACGGGTCTTCGCCACAGCGCTGGGCGCTGTCAGATGCGAGTTTTTGGTACCAGTGTTTTGGGGACTTGGTACTGTCATGTTCCGGGTAATTGGTACTGGGCCGGGTCGAAGGGGTCGGCCCGGCTGTTTGATGCACTACTGGATAGTCGAGACACTGTTAGCAAATAGACGATCGTAACAGGTGCTACTCTCATCTTTGAGATTCGAGTCAATCACAGGAGTAGGGGCAGATTCTACGTCTCGTGGAGGGGGAGGTCTAGGATGGAAACAATGACGACGATTTCACAGGAAGTCCATGAAGGAAATTTGACGGTTCTAGTTGGCAATGGACTGACTATCGCATTAAACCGCGACTTGACGCTGCAAAAAATTACAGAGGAAGCCTTTAACGCAATTCAAAATGACTCGGGTGATGACGTTGCCAAAGTGATGCAGGCGCTTGCTGAAAGAGTAAATTTTGCAGGGGAAGGCGGTGCTGGCTCTGACTTCGAAGCATTAGTGGGGGCTTTCGGATTTGAGGCGAGAAATCTTGGATTATTGGGCGAAATAGCCGATAACTTGGGCGGGGTGAGCGACAAATCGTTGGCTGCCGCAATCGAAAAAACCCGAAAGTTTTCGAACGAAGTTCAAATGAGAGGAATTTCGCACGTACTGGAGTACATCGATGATCATGCGAAGCTCGAAAATAGCGATTTAACAAAGCTTCGGAAAATTGTTCGAGACATTGTTGATTCTTTTCCGTCGGGCAATATCACCTTCGCCAATTTAAACTACGACTCGATCCTAATGCAGGGGTTGGCCCCTTACTATAAAGAACTGACAGATATGGCTGACGGTTCGCAACCGCTGGAGATTGACTTGTTCGGCACCGGTTCTCTCACTGGTTACCCGATGCGCGTAGGGGTGAACTTTCCTCGAGAGCGCCGTATCCGATTGGTTCATCTTCACGGGTCTTTGACTTTTTGGGAAGGTGAAGACGGTAGTGTTGTAAAAGTTAAGAAAAATGATGTTTCCGAAGCGCATCCGTGGGGGCCATTACGTACGGGAGCGTCAAACGTTCGTCCCTGTGTTGTGTTAGCTAAACCAGAAGACAAACCTGAAATTATCAAAGAACCACCATATGATCTCGCATACGAAGTATTTGAAGACGCGTTGGGCTCGGCCAAGGGCTGTGTAGTCATTGGGTATTCTTTCAGAGATGATTCGGTCAATAGGCGTATTCGTTCTGCAGTCTTAAACCGGAGCATCCGAAGCCTATTGGTAGTGGGGACCAGTTCAACTACTCGTGAAGGTGTTTTGCGCAATCTAGGTTTGACCGAAGACGAGCTAGACGAAGCCTTCAGGGTTTTCGTCCATCAAGATGGTGCTGTTGGTTTTACTTCTCAAAGTCAATGGAAGGATTTCAAGAAGTCACTGGGCTAAAGCAGCCCTTCCGGTTTTAGAGTGCGTTGATTTTGTCCTGTAGTTGTCCGGAGTGGATTCGGCATCGCAAGATGTAGTGGTCGAGGTCTTTTGAATCCTAGGGCGATGCCGCGTAGGTGTTCGAGTCTGCCGTTGATTGCCTCGACGGGGCCGTTGGATGCACCGATATCAAAGTAGGCGAGCACATCTTTGCGTCGTCGCCACAGGGTGCGTCCCAGTTGGGCGAGCTCTTCTAAGCCTTTTGGTAGTCCTTTGCGCAGGGTGTGGATGATGCGTTCCATAAGCTTTTGCCTTCCGATTTCTTCGGATGCGCGTACGCTGCGATCATGTCTTGGTAGAGCAACCACGTTACTTCTAGGCACACGTAGTCGTCATCGGTGGCCCAC
>NZ_KV797549.1:0-1102 GCF_001809405.1 Corynebacterium sp. HMSC055A01
TTGAAGCGTCCTGGGTTTAGTTCCGCTTCTTTTACGGCCCTGTGTTGATGGGCTGGGTGAGATAGTACTCGGTTTCTACTTCTTGTGGGGTGGCGTAGTCCAATGCTTCGTGAAGCCGCTTAGTGTTCCACCAATGCACCCACCGCAAGGTGGCCAGTTCGACTTCTCCGACCGATGTCCACGGGCCTTGGGCATGAATCAGTTCCGCCTTGTAGAGACCATTGACTGTTTCGGCTAGTGCATTGTCATAAGAATCGCCGACTGTTCCTACACTCGGGCGTATTCCTGCTTCCGCGAGAGCGGTGGAATACTTCAGTGACACGTACTGGCTGCCCCGATCACTGTGGTGAATCAGCTGGTTTCCATGGATTCTCCCTGCAGTCGTTAACGCATGCTCCAAGGCCTCCATGGGTAGCGCATCGGTGCGCATCGTTGAGCGTGTAGCAACACCAACAATCTTTCGACTGTAGACATCCACGACAAACGCGGTGTAGGCGAATCCTGACAGGGTGCGAACGTAGGTAATGTCGGCAACCCACAACCTTCCTGGTGCTTGTGCTCGAAAGTTTCGCTGCACTAGGTCTGGGCGATGATCCGGTTTCTTCGGGCTAGTCGTTGTCACGGGGGTTCGTCCACGTCTGCGGCCGGAAACACCAGCTAGCTTCATCAGTCGTGCAGTCTTATCGCGGCCGATATGAAAGCCTTCACGGTTCATCGCGTGCCACATTTTGCGGATGCCGTAGACCGAGAAATTCTGCGCATGCACACGTTGTATCTCTGGGATGAGAAGGCTATCGCTTAAGGTCCTTGCACTGGGAACGCGTGTGGTGGCTTTGCGGTAGCCGCGTGAGGTGATGAATCCACGATCTGCTTGTTTAAGGACTCGGCAGATGGCCTCGACCCCAAACTGATCCTTATACGCGTCGATGTAAGAGATCATTTGGTCGTGGGTCGGTCGAGTTCCGCTGCGAAAAAAGCCGAAGCAGTCTTAAGAATCCCGTTTGCTCGTTTCAGTTCACGGTTTTCGCGGCGCAGACGCTTGAGCTCTTCTTCCATTGTTTCGCCACCTGAAGCGTCAGAGTCATCACGTGCTGAAGCGCTG
>NZ_KV797550.1:0-393 GCF_001809405.1 Corynebacterium sp. HMSC055A01
GTGGAGTCGTTGTTGAAATACCACTCTGATCGGATTGGATACCTTAACCTTGGCCCATGATCTGGGTTGGGGACAGTGCCTGGTGGGTAGTTTAACTGGGGCGGTTGCCTCCCAAAATGTAACGGAGGCGCCCAAAGGTTCCCTCAGCCTGGTTGGCAATCAGGTAGCGAGTGTAAGTGCACAAGGGAGCTTGACTGTGAGACAGACATGTCGAACAGGGACGAAAGTCGGGACTAGTGATCCGGCACCTACTTGTGGATGTGGTGTCGCTCAACGGATAAAAGGTACCCCGGGGATAACAGGCTGATCTTCCCCAAGAGTCCATATCGACGGGATGGTTTGGCACCTCGATGTCGGCTCGTCGCATCCTGGGGCTGGAGTAGGTCCCAAGGG
>NZ_KV797551.1:0-355 GCF_001809405.1 Corynebacterium sp. HMSC055A01
ACCTGCGGTGCGCACCCAAGTCATCGTCACGTTGAACGAGTTGGACCAGATCATTAACGGCGACGGCGACGAGATCGAACTCAACCTGACTAACGGTGGGCGCATGACCGGGGCAGAATTCCTCACCCACAAGTTTGCCGAAATAGGGTATGCCACCATCGTGCACCCTATTGAAGGACCCATCGACACCTTCCGGCTAGAGCGTGGAGCAAACTTCAAACAACGCCTTACCCTGCATGCTGAATTCCACACCTGTTCTAGACCAGGCTGCAATAAACCAGCCGATTACTGCCAGGTCCATCACCTCATCCCCTGGCAGGCCGGCGGCTACACCAACATCAAGAACCTGACCTTC
>NZ_KV797552.1:0-338 GCF_001809405.1 Corynebacterium sp. HMSC055A01
GTTTGTTGATGTCGTGGGGCCTGATGTGTGGTTCAAGTGATGGGGTGACACAGTGTAGTAGCCATGCCGCTTAGTGGATTGTTGGTGTAAGCGTGTGAGGTGGTGTGTAGGCAAATCCGCACACCGTTTAACCTGAGGCGTGATGCGTAGCCCGAGTGTGGGTGAAGTTGGTGATCTAGTACTGTCGAGAAAAGCCTCTAGCGATGTGGATGTATGGCCCGTACCCTAAACCGACACAGGTGGTCAGGTTGAAAATACTAAGGCGTTCGGGTGAACTGTGGTTAAGGAACTCGGCAAAATGCCCCCGTAACTTCGGGAGAAGGGGGACCACACGACTT
>NZ_KV797553.1:0-82299 GCF_001809405.1 Corynebacterium sp. HMSC055A01
GAGGTAGGAACTAAACCCAGGACGCTTCACCTTCAGCCCAGTTGTGCCGGTGGTCTAACTGGGTGAGGAAAGCTGGTTTGTTGCATCCGCCGACCCGGCAGGTCCCATCGCGGCCTTCGACATGTTTGCGCATGACAACACCTGGTTGGTAGCCGTCTGCTTCGTCGATGTCACCGGTTAGATCCCGGGTTTTATCATGCGGCATGGCTTCTTGGCGCCAGCCAAAGCCTTCAATGAAGGTTGGTGCATTGTCGATATCGCAGGCTTGGTAGGTGTGTAAGACTACGGTGGCTGGTGGTTGTATCTCGCCGCTTAAGAGTTTGATGACTGCTTCAGCAACAGTGATTCCTTCTTTTGCGGCGGTTTGGTGGATGAAGGCATCGAGTTTAATGCCGGTATCTTCCCCAACCTGGAGTTCCAGCCACGCAGAGGTTCCGTTGGAAGAAAAGCGGTAGGTGTCTTTGGGGCGGGTATCACGGTAGGCGATGGAATCATCCAGGGTTTTACAGATGTCGCGGACTTTACGCCTGATTTGGCTGCGGGTGGGAAAAGCCTGATTCGCCTTAGTGGGGGTGAAGAAGTCAGCCAGGATGGTGTCGATGAAATCCAGGGTTTCAGCAGTCAAGGCGGTTAGTGCTGACATGGGTTGGTCAATAGCAATCAAGGACTCGATGTCCAGCAGGCAGTGGGTGTCTTGTATGGCTTTGACTTTCGGCAGGCTATCAAGCCGGTGGATGGCACGCAGACCTGCTTTGATGTGACCTTCCGGAAGTGACCAGGCCGCCACCAAGCTTAAAGCGGTGGTGTTGATATCAGCCTGCAGGCTGGGCATAGCAGCAACCCAGGTGTTGTAGATAGCGCGGCGGGCTGCCGCACGGGCTATAGCGTGTGGATTATTCGGATTCGTTGTTGAGAAGAAGAAAAAGGAGGTTGAAGGGTGCGTGGCGGTGGTAGTCATGAATGTCTCCCCCCGAGAAACATGAGTTAGAAGAAATGTTCTAACCATGATTCTACCGACCCTCACCGCACATAGCCATAGCCAGCAGTAAATTCACGTCAAGTCGTTACTACAAACGGGGGTAGCTGTGTCAAATTAGATTGGATGTGCGATATAAATGTGGCAGGTTGTAAAACCGCCTAAACGCCAGTGAACTACCCAATTGGTCGAGGTTTATGGCGGCCCTCTCTGCCCTGTCCCAAACCCTGCCGGCGGCGGGGATAGACTGGGCACAGCTGACCGTATGAACATGTATGAAGGGATTGTGAATGACTATCAAGGTGGGTGTCCTTGGCGCTAAGGGCCGCGTGGGGCAGGCAATCGTGGAGGGCGTCAACGCTGCAGAAGAACTGGAGCTTGTCGCTGAAATTGATCGCGAAACCCCGCTGGAGAAGCTAGTTGAAGCAGGCGCCGAGGTCGCCGTCGACTTCACTCAGCCCGCATCGGTTATGGATAATCTTGAGTTTTGTATCGCCAACGGAATCCATGCTGTTGTCGGCACCACGGGCTTCGATGAGGAGCGGCTAGCCAAGGTAGAGGAGTGGACTAAGAAGGAGGGCGCTGGCAACGTTCTCATCGCTCCGAACTTTGCTGTCTCAGCTGTATTGACCATGGTGTTTGCTGCCCAAGCGGCGAAGTTCTTCGATAGCGCCGAGGTTGTTGAATACCACCACCCGAATAAGCTTGACGCGCCGTCCGGCACGGCGGTTCATACTGCGCAGGGAATTGCGAAGGCTCGTAAGGAAGCTGGCCTTGATGCAATGCCGGACAAGACCGAGCAGTCCCTTGACGGTGCGCGAGGTGCAGACGTTGATGGCGTCCACGTCCATGCAGTTCGCATGCAGGGAATGGTGGCGCATGAAGAGGTAATCTTCGGTACCCAAGGGCAATCCCTGACCATCCGCCAGGATTCCTATGACCGCTCTTCCTTTACTCCCGGTGTTTTGCTTGGTGTGCGCGAGATTTCCTCCCACGCAGGTTTGACCGTGGGGCTTGAGAAGTATCTGGGGCTGTAATGGCAAAGGTCTCTGAGCTTGATGTCCAACTCATCGCGGCAACGGCGTTTCATGCACCACGCGGGGTGGATTGGAAGGCGGACGAGGGGGCGTCGGAAAGCGAGGCGTTAGTCGAGTTTGCTGGGCGTGCGTGTTACGAGTCCTTCGATAAGCCAAATCCTCGTACCGCGTCGAACCAGGCTTATTTACACCACATCTTGGAAGTGGGTCACGACGCGCTTCTGGAGCATGCCACCGCGACGCTGTATATAAGAGGGCTGTCGCGCTCGGCAACGCATGAGTTGGTGCGCCACCGGCACTTCTCCTTCTCCCAGCTTTCACAACGCTTCGTACACTCCGACGAAGCAGAGGTCGTGCTGCCCAAGTTCATTGCAGAAGATGAGCAGCTAACGCGGTTAACGCTACAAGCGGCCGATGAAGCGAGGTTTGTCTACGAGGAGCTGCTCGACGCCCTCGAGTCCAAACTGGAAGAGGAGCCAAACGCATTGCTTCGTAAGAAGCAAGCGCGGCAGGCAGCGCGGGCGGTCTTGCCCAATCTCACAGAGTCCCGCATAGTAGTGACCGGCAACTACCGAGCGTGGCGCCACTTTATCGGCGCTCGGGCAACGGAGCAGGCTGATACTGAGATGCGCCAATTGGCGGTGACATGCTTGAAGCTGTTGAGAGAGCAATCGCCGGTGCTTTTCGACGACTTCCACATCACCACTTTGTCCGACGGGACCGAAATGGCTTCGAGCCCGTACGCTTAAAGGCTTTGCAGGAGACTCGCGCACGACCCCGATGCGGCCAATAGGGGCGAAAGCGGGTAATCTTGACGCCTATGAGCACAGGTATGACAGCACAGACAGGCGTCGACACCTTCGGACGCGTAGGCGTAGCTATGGTCACTCCATTTGACCAGGATGGCGCCTTGGACGTGTCCGCTGGTCGTCGCCTGGCAGCTCATCTGGTTGATAACGGTATTGATTCGCTCATTTTGGCTGGGACCACGGGTGAGTCACCGACGACGTCATTGGATGAGAAACTGGAGCTGTTTGCAGCTGTAAAGGAAGAGGTAGGCAGTCGCGCTAAATTGTGTGCGGGAGCGGGAACCAATAACACCGCCACCAGCATTTCAGCAGCGCGCGCTTTCGCTGATGCGGGAGCAGACAGCCTCTTGGTTGTAACTCCGTATTACTCCAAGCCTTCCCAAGCCGGTGTGTATGCGCACTTTAGCGCTGTCGCTGACGCCGTGGACCTCCCCATTTGTCTGTATGACATCCCTGGCCGCTCGGGCATTCCGATTGAGACGGAGACCCTTCTTCGCCTCGCGGAAGTGCCGAACATCAAGGCCGTCAAGGACGCCAAAGGCGATCTTGTGGCGGCTGCACCGCTTATCCAGGAAACCGGATTGGCATGGTACTCCGGAGATGACGGGCTGAACTTGCCGTGGCTGGCCCTCGGTGCTTCAGGCGTTATTTCCGTGATTGGTCATATTGCCCCGCGTGCCCTGGCTGATCTCTACGTGGCCTTCGACGAAGGTGATATCGCACGTGCGCGAGAGATCAACGCGAAAACTTTGTCCCCGCTCGTCGAGGCGCAAGGCCGCCTCGGAGGAGCAACTCTTGTTAAAGCTGCCTTGCGCCTGCAGGGCATTGAAGTTGGAGAACCTCGTCTCCCGGTTTCCGCTGCTGACGCGGATGAGATCGAGGTTCTCCGTCACGATTTGGAAAAGGCTGGAGTCCTTTAAGAATGACTGAATCCCGTAACCGTTCCCGCAAGGTGACCCGCAAGGCGGGTCCGCCTTCGGAGACCGAGACCGCCTCGAATGAGGCGGCTTCGCCGGTTTTCCAAGCGCCGAAGGAATCGGCTGCTTCCGGCGCATCCTCTAAGGAGTCTGGAAGCTCTGACGACGGCAACCGTCGTTCCCGTTCTCGTGGTTCCCGTGGCGGCCGTGGTCGCGGCCGCGGCGGCAACAACAACCACAACAACGGCAATAACAACAACGGTGGTCGTAACAACCGCAATCGCAACAACAACCGCGGCCGTCGCAATGTACCTAAGTCCATGCAAGGCGCGGATCTGACCAAGCGTCTGCCGGAGCCGCCGAAGCAGCAGAAGGACTCTCTGCGTATCTATGCCTTGGGCGGTATTTCCGAGATCGGTCGAAACATGACCGTCTTTGAGTACCAGGATGAGATGCTCATCATCGACTGTGGTGTGCTTTTCCCGTCCTCCGGTGAGCCAGGCGTGGACCTGATTCTCCCGGACTTTGGTCCGATTGAGAAGAAGATTCACAAGGTCAAGGCGCTCGTCGTAACCCACGCGCACGAGGACCACATTGGTGCTATCCCGTGGCTGCTGAAGCTGCGCCCGGATATCCCGATCGTGGCTTCGCGCTTCACCATTGCGCTGATTGCTGCCAAGTGTAAGGAACACCGCCAGAAGCCGAAGTTCGTTGAGGTCAATGAGATGTCCGATGTGAATTACGGTCCGTTCCGTTGCCGCTTCTGGGCAGTGAACCACTCCGTCCCGGATGCCCTCGGCGTCATGCTGGGAACCCCGGCTGGCAACATCATCCACACCGGTGATATCAAGCTGGACCAGACCCCGCTGGATAACCGCCCGACGGACCTGCCGGCCCTGTCGCGCTACGGCGACGAAGGCGTGGACCTCATGCTGTGCGATTCCACCAACGCCAACATCCCGGGTGTGTCCGCCTCTGAGGGCGACATTCCGGCAACGTTTAAGCGCCTAGTTTCTGGGGCCAAGCAGCGCGTGATCATCGCTTCCTTCGCCTCGAACGTCTACCGCGTGCAGGCGGCTATCGACGCCGCCGTGGCCGCCGGCCGCAAGGTTGCGTTCAACGGCCGCTCCATGATGCGCAACATGGAAATCGCGGAGAAGATGGGCTTCCTGAAGGTTCCGCGCGGCACCATCATCCCGATCGATGAGGCAGCCAAGATGGCTCCGCACAAGGTACTGCTCATCACCACCGGTACCCAGGGTGAGCCGATGGCGGCGCTGTCCCGCATGGCCCGTCGTGAGCATCGCCAGATCACCGTCCGCGATGGTGACCTCATCATCTTCTCCTCCTCCCTGATTCCGGGTAATGAGGAGGCCGTGTTCGGCGTTATCAACATGCTGTCCCAGATTGGCGCTGAGGTCATCACGAACAAGGAAGCTAAGGTCCACGCCTCCGGCCACGGTTATGGTGGCGAGCTGCTCTTCCTTTACAACGCTGCACGCCCGAAGAATGCCATGCCGGTGCACGGCGAGTGGCGCCACCTGCGTGCAAACAAGGAGCTGGCAGTCTCCACTGGTGTGGCCCGTGATCGCGTGGTCCTTGCGCAGAACGGCGTTGTCGTCGATCTGCGCAACGGCCGTGCTGAGGTCGTCGGCCAGATCCCGGTGGGCAACCTCTACGTCGATGGTGTGTCGATGGGTGATGTCGACGCCGATACCCTCGCGGACCGCACCAACCTGGGTGCCGGCGGTGTCGTTTCCATCACCTGTGTCATCGATAACCGCACGTCGCGCCTGCTTGAGCATCCGACGGTGTCCACGACGGGCTTCTCCGACGATGATCGCGGTATCGTGCCTGAGGTCGCCGAGATGGTGGAGAACACCATGAATGACCTCGCCGCTGAGGGGGAGAACGATACCTACCGCATGGTGCAGAAGCTGCGCCGCAAGGTCTCGAAGCTCATGGACTCCAAGTACAAGCGCGAGCCGGTGATTCTGCCGACCATCGTTCCGACGAACTCGGATATCCTGCTGCCTGACGACGACGAAGTTCACGCTTCCCGCGAATCGCTCTAAAGCTAAGGCCGCAAGCGCCCCAGTGTTCCCGCCTCCGGTGGGTATGCTGGGGCGCATGTCGTTTTCTTCAGCAGAGCGCGCCAAGATGGTGGCGTTGTTCCATGAGCTTGGCCCTGATGCCCCGACGTTGTGCGAAGGGTGGACAACCCGAGACCTAGCAACGCACTTGTGGGTGCGTGAGAACCGCCCTGATGCAGCGCTCGGTTCCTTTATTCCAGCGCTGTCCTCTCATGCACGGAGCGTCGCTAATGGGGTCCGCGAGGGCATGACGTATGAGGAGTTGGTGGATGCGTGGGGGAGGGGAGCATCTAGGTTTAGCCCTCTGCGCTATGTAGACTCCGTGTTCAACGCGGCCGAGCACTTTGTCCACCATGAGGATCTCCGCCGAGCTAATGGCCACATTGAACCAAGGGATCTTTCACGAGCAGTCAACAAAGAGCTACTGGCGCCGTTGAAACTGCTAGGCACACGGCTGCTGTCGCACTCGCGCCTGCCCGTTGTCCTGGAGCCACAAGGTTTCCCGCCGATCGTGGCTGCGGATAGACATCGTGTGTCTGGACAAGGCGACGCTGTGGTTCGCGTACGAGGTACCGTGTCCGAGGTGCTCTTGTGGGCCTTCGGCCGCGACGCTGCTGATGTCGAGATTGAAGGCGATGAATCCGCAATCGTAAGGTCAAGCCTGTAGGCTGAACCGCTAATTTTCTTCGCCATACGTGTGTGGCGCATGTTGTTAATGGGGCTTTTGCTACTAGAGTGGCAATCATGTCTGTCAAGAACGCTCCGTCTCGCGCCTCCGGCCGAGGTCGCACGGCCAATCGCTCGCGACCGTCGGGCCGCACAAGCTACTCGCTGACGTCTGCTACTCGCGCTGCCGAGACCTCCGAAGAGAGGACCGGCAGCGCCTTTCGTGCCGTTGGTCACGGACTGGGCACCGTATTTGGCGCTACGGCCCGGGGCATGGGGAGTATGGCGCGGGGAGTCGGGCATGGCCTCGCCGGACTCAAGCCAGCTGAAGCGAGAGATCGGGACGAGGATCTTTATGATCCCGCTTATGATGCGTCCTATGACGAAGAGGCTTTTGATGATTACGACGATGTGAGGGAGCCAGGGGAAATTTCTGGACGCGCGAAGAATAAGAGAACTAGCAACAGGGCTGAGGGTGGCACTTCGTCGAAAAGCAAGGTGACCCGTGCCCAGGACGTTGACGGCGAGATGCCGACGAGCATCATGGAGCGCCCCGCCCGGGTAGAGAAGAGCATTCGCGTCTCCAACCCGGATGCGGTCGCGCTCGTGCTGATTGGTGTGGCCATCGTCTTGGCCTGCGCTACGTGGTTCCAGGTGGCTGGCATTATCGGTGAGTACCTCACCAATGCTGTGCGCTATGTGATTGGCGCGGGCGCCTATGTTCTTCCTGTTGCGCTCATCGCCGTAGCCATCGCGCTCATGATGGACCTTTCCGGCCCGGCCGGCCACTTCAAGCCGCGCGTGGTTGGCGGCACGGCCCTGATCGTGGTCTGCATGCTGAGCCTTATCCATATCTTTGCTGGGCTCCCGGACCTTACGTGGAATAATAACGCCGCCGGAGAGGCCGGAGGCGCTATCGGTTTTGCTATCGGTGAGCTGCTCGTAGCAGCCTTCTCTAGCTACGTGGCCGTGCCGTTGCTCTTCCTGTTGATTGTCTATGGGGCGCTCAACATCACTGGCATCACTCTGCGCGAAGCCTATGACTTCGTGGCTGCCCAATTCTCTACACTCGTCGGTGGACTCCGTGACCGGAAGGACCGCTCGGAGCATGAGCTGCTTGACGACGCCTCCGCAGACGACTACGGCTATGTCAGCGATGACATCGACGCCATTGCCGAGGGGCGCGAGCGCCCCACGCGCCCGGTCCATACCCCGCGTCCGCGTCAGCGCCAGCGCACGCAGCACACGCAGAGCTACCCGGCTCTGCCGGATGAAAACGCCACGGTCTCCTTTGACTCGGCGGCACAGCCCACGAAGCAGGAACCGGTCCAACACGGCCGCCCCTCCTTTGATGCCGTGCCCGAGCGCCGCGTCGATGACACCGACGAGATCCCCGTTGTTCCGGAGCCGGAGCAGAAGCAGAAGGCAGCACCGAAGCCTGTCGAGAAGCCGGTTGAGAAACCTGCGCACAAGCCTGCACAGCAGAAGCGTCCCCGCGTAGACGTTGGCGGTGCCGCCGGTGCGGCGCTGGGGGCGGCAGCCGCGGGGGCGTCGGCAAGCGTAGCGTCTGCTGGGGCGGCCGGGGAGGACGTTGTCTCTGCCGCACACTCCGAGGCCGTCCGTATGTTCCAGGAGCGTTCCGGCCGCGATGCGCGCACGGGCGCCAAGGTCGACGAGGATGTTCAAGACGCGGCGCAACAAGCACCCGCGGCCCCGAGCGGTGCGGAAGATACCGCACTGGGAGGCGGTTATGACGTGCCGACGACTGACCTGCTTACGGCCGGCAAGCCTGCGAAGGCTCGCACGGAGGCCAACGACCGCATCATCGAAGCCATCACTGAAGTATTTGAGGAGTTTAAGGTCGATGCCCAGGTCACCGGGTTTAGCCGTGGCCCGACAGTGACGCGCTATGAGATTGAGCTGGGACCAGGCGTCAAGGTTTCGAAGATTACCAACCTGCAGTCCAATCTGGCTTATGCAGTGGCGACGGATAACCTGCGCCTGTTGACCCCGATTCCGGGCAAGTCTGCAGTCGGTATCGAGGTGCCTAATGCGGACCGTGAAATGGTGCGCCTGCGTGATGTTTTGGATTCCCCGGCATTGCGTGCTGATAACGATCCGATGCTCATCGGCTTGGGTAAGGACATCGAGGGTCAATTCACCTCCTTCTCCGTGAAGAAGATGCCGCACCTTCTCGTGGCCGGCGCAACCGGTTCAGGTAAGTCGGCGTTCGTGAACTCGATGCTGGTCTCGCTGCTGACCCGCGCGACCCCGGAGGACGTTCGCCTCATCCTGGTGGATCCGAAGATGGTCGAGCTCACGCCCTACGAGGGTATCCCGCACCTCATCACCCCGATCATTACGCAGCCAAAGAAGGCTGCTGCGGCCCTGCAATGGCTGGTGGAGGAGATGGAGCAGCGCTACATGGACATGCAGGCTGCCCGCGTGCGCAAGATCGAGGATTTCAACCGCAAGGTTCGCAGCGGCGAATACCAGGCCCCGGCCGGCTCCCAGCGAGAGATGCGCCCGTACCCCTACATCGTGTGCGTCGTGGACGAGCTCGCGGACCTCATGATGACGGCGCCGAAGGAGATCGAGGACTCCATCGTCCGCATCACCCAGAAGGCCCGTGCGGCGGGTATTCACCTCGTGCTCGCAACACAGCGCCCGTCCGTGGACGTGGTCACCGGCCTTATCAAGACCAACGTGCCGTCCCGCCTGGCGTTCGCGACGTCCTCGCTCACGGACTCCCGCGTCATCTTGGACCAGGGTGGTGCCGAAAAGCTCATCGGTATGGGCGATGGCCTGTTTATCCCGCAGGGCGGGCGCCCAGTGCGCATGCAGGGCGCGTTCGTCTCCGACGAAGAGGTGCAGGCGGTTGTCGACGCCGCGAAGGCACAAGGCGCACCGAACTACACCGAAGGTGTCACGGAGGATAAAGCCAAGGACGCCAAGAAGGAGATCGACGAGGAGATCGGCAAGGACATGGACGACCTCTTGGAGGCCGTCGACCTCGTGGTCACGTCCCAGCTGGGTTCCACCTCGATGCTCCAGCGCAAGTTGCGTATCGGATTCGCCAAGGCCGGCCGACTCATGGACCTCATGGAATCACGCGGTGTGGTCGGGCCATCGGAAGGCTCCAAGGCCCGTGAGGTGCTGGTCAAACCGGAAGAGCTCGACACCATCATTTGGATGATCAAGGGGGCGGACCCAGCAGAGGCACCGAAGGAAGTCCAGGAAGCTGAAGGCACTGACGGTGCTGACGAGGAGTCAGCAGATACCCGCACCGTCGAAATCTCTGCCAACCCCTCCACAGGTGCGTTCTAAGTTCCGTGTAGGATAGGACGAGTCTTGGAGGGGAGTACCCCAATCCTCGGCGTCGATCGTCAACACGGCAACTGCGGTACAGTTCCCGGTCGCGCCGGCTAGCGTTGCTCTGCGTAAGCATCACTAGCGGGGGAGACCTCCGGTCTTTGTTGTCGCGTCGACCGGAGGGATAGCGCATTATGCACGTACCATTGTGGGTTTGGGCCATCACCATGGTGGTGATTCTGGGCTTTTTTATTTTCGATTTCTACAGCCACGTTCGCTCGCCCCATGAGCCTACGCTCAAGGAATCCGGTGGGTGGACGCTGTTCTATATGGCAATCGCCGTTGTCTTCGGCGGAGTTGTATGGGTGCTGTGGGACAGCGAACATGCCGCTCAGTTCTACACCGGTTGGGTGACGGAACAGGCGCTGAGCGTGGACAATCTATTCGTCTTCTCGCTCATCATGGGATCCTTCAAAATCCCCCGCAGATACCAGCAGAAGGTGCTCCTCATCGGAATCGTTTTGGCACTGGTATTCCGTCTCATTTTCATTTTGTTGGGCGCGGCAATTATCGCTGCATGGTCCGATGTCTTCTACATCTTCGCAATCTTCCTCATTTACACCGCAGTGAAGCTGCTCATCGATGAGATCAACGACGCCCCGGAGACTGACCCCAATGACATGTTGGTGGTCAAATGGCTGCGCAAGGTCGTACACGTAACCCCGCGCTACCACGGCGATAAGCTCACCCACCGTGAAGAGTCCGGGGAGAAGAAGGGGAAGTTCGCGCTTACCCCGCTGTTCGTGGCGCTGGCAGCAATTGGGCTTATCGACGTCATGTTTGCTTTCGACTCCATCCCCGCCATCTACGGCATTACCTCGGAGCCCTTCCTGGTATTCACCACCAACGCATTCGCGCTCATGGGGCTGCGTCAGATGTTCTTCCTCATCGATGGCCTGTTGGACCGTCTGGTTTACCTGCCCTATGGCCTGGGTATCATTCTGCTGTTCATCGGCGTCAAGCTGTTGTTCCACGCATTGCATGAGAACAACTTGCCGTTTATTAATGGCGGTGAGGATGTTTCCGCCGTGCCGGAGATTTCCACGCTGATGTCGCTGCTGGTCATCGTCGGCGTGCTCGCAATCACTGTGTTGCTGTCCGTGTGGAAAGACAAGCGCGACCAAACTCAGGGTGGCGTGGTGATTTCCCACAACCACTACGACTGGGACGATTTTGGCAACAAGATCGTTCGTAACAAGCAGGGAGAGCTTGTGGGCAAGGCAGAGGACCTGCCGAAATCCGAGCTGCCCTAACTCCGAGTGCTGCCCGAGTCCCGGGCAGCATGGGGGGAAGAGTTTAAAAGGAATTGATAACGGGATTCCACTCGCGGAAGGCACGGCCCGTAACAGCGCCTTCGGTGTAGAAGGGATCTTGGTCCATGAGGGCGATTACCTCGGCCACCTCAATTGACTCGTCCTCAAACTGCAGGACGATGAGAGCCCCACCCTTGGAATCGGTGAAGGGGCCCGATCCGCAGATCTGGCCTTTCTCATGGAGCGCGCCGATGAACTCGCGGTGTTTCGGGCGAACATTTGCGATGACTGGGTTGGATGGATTGTATTCATAGGAGACAGCGAAGTACTTCATATTTTCCATGGTAGTGCTCGCGCGAGGGGTAGGGAGGCCACGGTAGGATGAAGGGCGTGAATGATTCTCAGGCTGCGCACAACCACTCTCAAACCGCGGATGTAAATCCCGAGGTCTCCAATTGGAATCTTCCCAATATCTTGACCAGTTTGCGCATCCTCTTTATCCCCCTGTTCGCCTGGTTGGTTCTGGCCGGACATGAGTGGTGGGCCTTTGTATGCTTTGCGCTCCTCATGCTCACAGACAAGCTGGACGGCGATATTGCACGCTCGCGTGGGCTCATTACAAATTTCGGCAAGATTGCGGATCCCATCGCGGATAAGGCTCTGATGACTGCGGCCTTCGTGTGCCTCAACATCACTGGTGCTCTGCCCGTGTGGATCACCGTCGTCATTCTTTTCCGTGAGTTCGGGATTACTATTTGGCGCTTCTTCTTGCTGCGCCAAGGAAAAGTGGTGCCGGCTTCCCAAGGTGGAAAGCTCAAGACAGCGCTGCAGACCTTGGCGGTGGCGTTGTATCTCTGTCCGCTGCCGGGGTGGATGGACCTTCCGAGCTTCCTCGTCATGTTGGCTGCCGCCTTCGTTACTGTCCTGACCGGCATCCAGTATCTCATTGATGGCCGTAGGGAGAACCAGTGAGCATCGAGAAGCAATTAGTGTCCAAGCTCCGCGAGCGCGGCGAAACCGTGGCGTTCTGTGAGTCCCTTACTGCAGGTTTAGCCGCTGCCACTGTGGCGAGCGTGCCGGGAGCCTCGGCGGTGTTGCGGGGCGGTCTGGTGACGTATGCGACAGAGGTCAAGGCACATTTCCTCAACACCACCGTGGAAGAGCTTGACGATCAAGGCGTGGTGTCTGCCGCTACTGCCGCGCAGATGGCTGAGGCCGCAGTTGTCGAAACGCGTGCGGATTGGGGGCTAGGGCTGACTGGTGTGGCCGGGCCGGACCTCCAAGAAGGTAAACCTGCGGGAACCGTGTATGTGGGGCTGTGCGGGAGGGGCGACGGGGGCGTCGCCAAGCGCGGCGTCCTCTATGAGCTTTCTGCTGAGGGGCGCAACGCGATTCGTGCCGGTGCAGTTGAGGCAGCATTGAGTCTTCTCCTATCAACTCTTGAAGAAAAATAGTTGATTGTGGGAACAAGGAGGAGTGCTGGGCCGTTGTACGGAGTGATGAACACTTCAGTTGCATTACTTGATAAGCCCACCCAGACCAGCACGCGGTCGACGCGGACCCCTGAGCCGCTGCTGCGTGAGGCACTCGGACTGACGCTTCGCGCCTTCCGTGCGGATAAGGGCGTGACCCTTCGTGAGCTCGCCGGTGTAGCGCGCGTGTCCCCGGGATACCTTTCGGAGTTGGAGCGCGGCCGCAAGGAGGTTTCCTCTGAGCTTCTGGCATCCGTGTGCCATGCGCTTGATGTCAGTGTTTCCGATGTTCTCATCGAGGCCGCTGGCTACATGGCGCTGCCATCGATGGATGAGGAGCTAGCGTCCACCGCACCCGCAGCATCGGAACCGTAGAACTGCGGCGTAGCACTGCTTGCTTCGCTAATATTAGGCAGGCAGAGAATTCTTTTCGAACACTTTTTATAGACACAACGAACTGCTGAGAAAGGCACCTTCTGTTATGGCGAATCCATTCGTAAAGGCCTGGAAGTACTTGATGGCTCTCTTCGATTCGAAGATCGAGGAGAACGCTGATCCGAAGGTACAGATTGAGCAGGCAATCGAGGAAGCTCAGCGCCAGCACCAGGAGCTCTCGCAGCAGGCTGCGGCGGTCATCGGCAACCAGCGTCAGCTGGAGATGCAGCTCAACCGCCGTCTCAGCGAGATCGAAAAGCTGCAGCAGAACACCCGCAACGCTCTGAACTTGGCGGACAAGGCTCGTGCTGAAGGCGATGCACAGAAGGCTACCGAGTATGAGAACGCAGCAGAAGCCTTCGCCGCCCAGTTGGTAACTGCCGAGGAGTCTGTTGAGGACACCAAGAAGCTGCATGATCAGGCACTGCAGCAGGCGGAGCAGGCTAAGAAGGCCGTCGAGCGCAATGGCATGGCCCTGCGTGAGAAGGTCAACGAGCGCTCGAAGCTGCTGTCCCAGCTTGAGCAGGCCAAGATGCAGGAGAAGGTTTCCGAGTCCCTCAACTCGATGAATGAGCTTTCTGCCAACGGCAACACCCCGTCCCTGGACGCGGTGCGCGACAAGATTGAGCGCCGTTACTCCAAGGCCCTGGGCCAGGCAGAGCTCGCGGAGAACTCCGTGTCTAACCGTATGCAGGAGATTGAGCAGGCTGGCGTGCAACTGGCTGGCCACTCCCGTCTCGAGCAGATTCGCGCGGAGATGAATAACCCGAAGGCCGTGGAGGGCAACTCCCAGCAGGCAATCGGCTCGGCAGGAACCCAGGCTCAGCCGAACGTGCAGAACGATGCTGTTCAGGCTCGCCTGCGCGAGCTGCGCGGAGAATAGGCGAGAATAGGCTTAGTCGCCGACGCCGCGCGCTTGAAGCGCCTCACCCATGGCGCGTGCGCGGCGGATAGAGCGAATGATAACCGGGGTGCCAAAAGCGGTTAATGATGCCGTGGCGCCCCGGGCTTTTCGTGCGTCTAGCACCTCGACCACGGTTCCCAGCATGAGGGGAAGCAGTCGAATAGTCAGGGACATCGCCAGCGTGATGTTCTCAACGGGGACCCCGAGGCGCCCCAGCGGGGCAACGGCGCGATCCAGGGAGTCCATCATCTCCGAGACTTTCGTCGTGAGTGTCAGCAGGACTGCCGCGCTAATCGCCGCGTAAATCGTGAGGAACATGATGGCAGCCTCCGTGAAGTCCTTCTGCCACCACTGAAAAGCAGCGAGTGCGACGAGGAGATAGAGCGGCGGCGCGAGCTGGCCGAGCGCGACGCGGAAGGGGACCCGGGCAATGGGGAAGAGGGCAAGAGGGAGAGCGAGGCTTAGCGCTGCCCAGCCGATCGTGTGAACGGCCAGCGAAGTCACGAGGATGAAGCCGATGAGTACGAGGAATTTCACCGCGGCGGGGATGCGGTGGATGATGGTGTCGGCGTCGACATAGAAGCCGAGTGGGATGTTCTTGGGCATGATCGCTAGAGGGGGCGGGATTCCATGAGCTTCGTATAGAAGGGGATGACCTCGTTGGGTGTTCCATCGGCGGCTACGTGGTGGTCGTCAATGCACAGAACGCGGTCAAAGTCGGAGAGGAAGTCGAGGTCGTGAGTAACGACGATCAGCTGCTGCTCCAGGCTGGCGAACTCGCGGCGAATGCGGTCACGGTTGCGAAGATCGAGCAGGGTTGTCGGCTCGTCGGCGATGATAACGGTCGGTTCCATGACCAGCACCGCAGCCAGCGCAAGGAGCTGTTTCTGCCCGCCGGAGAGCGAGTGTGGGGATTGCTCGGCCAGGGCGTCGAGGTCGAAGCGTTCGAGTGCGGCGTCGACACGCGCGGTGCGTTCCTCCCGAGGCAGCTTGAGGCGCCGCAGGGAGAATTCCACGTCATCGCGTACCTGCGGCATGACGATTTGGTTCTCGGCGTCTGAGAACACGAATCCCACGCGGCGCCGGATTTCTTTGCCGTGCTTGGCGACGTCCATGTTGTCCACCAAGACCTCACCGCGTGAGGGCTCACCGAGACCATTGATGAGCCGGACGAGGGTTGACTTGCCGCCGCCGTTGGCGCCGATGATGCCGATGCGTTGTTCGCTCAAGTTGAGGGAAACGTCGTTAAGCACCGGCGTCTCGTCGAAGGTGACGGACACGTTACGGAATTCAATGAGCGGCACGGGAGCTACTTCGCCTTAGCGGTGCGTCGGCCCATCAGGTCTGGGAACGCTGCGTGGACGCCGACCGCAATGACAACCATTACGGCGACCTTGATGAGATCGGGGATGAGGAATGGCCCTTGGGCGATGGTGGCTGCACCGAAGGACATGTCAGAGCGGTACATCAGGCCGAGAATTCCGCAGAAGTACTGGACGGCGAGGCCAACGACGCCGGCGATAGCGAGGATGAGCGTCATTCCACCCTTGTTGCGCGGGGCGCGGTAGGCGATGAGTCCGGCGATGGCCGGGGCGACCACATAACCAACGAGGTAGCCAACCGTGGGGCCGGCGAGAGCGCTCAACGCGCTACGTCCGCCGGCGAGGATGGGAAGGCCGACGAGGCCGAGGGCAATGAAGAGTAGGCCTACGAAGAGGCCGCGGCGGCCGCCGAGCACTAGGCCTGCGAGAATGATGACCGCGTTTTGAAGAACGATGGGTACGCCCGCGGTGGGAGTAGGAATAGAGACAAAAGCAAAGACTATGATGAGTGCGGTAAAGACCGCGACGTACGCGATGTCAGTCGCGACGGAATTCTTTTTCATGGGCCAAAGTTTATCCAGTGGGATAACTGTGCAGCAAATAGTACCTTTTGAACAGTGTTCAAGCATGCATTTTGGGCAGCGCATCCACCCCGAACGGGGTATCTTTGGTGCATGGAAATTGGGCAGAAACAAGCGTGGCTTAAGGGTTTAGGGTGCCTTAGGGCGCGCTATGGGGTAGTAGCACTTCTTTCCGGTGTGGCCATAGGCGGCCTAGCTGGATGTTCGTTGGTGAATTCCGCGAACGTCATCGAAAATATCGATGAGGCCGCTGGGGTCGAGGAAGGGGAGCCGGGAAGCGTAGACATGCCGATCGGTGACATCTTCGATTCGGAGTATGAACGGGTGATCATTATTTGCCCTGGCGCTACCGAAAGGGATGTCCTCGCCGCCAGCGATGGAACCTGGCAGGGAGGTACAGATGAGGATGATGAGTGGGTGCCACCGGCGGCGGGTAGCGTTGAGCTGTACCGTGATGTGCAAGGGTCGGGGTATTCCAAGTATATGAGTAGCAGGGCTAACCTCGATGACCTGGATGTCTGCAGCTCGTTAGGGGAGGAGGTGGCCGTTCTTCAGACTGCTGAGAAGGTGACCTTCTCGCGGCAAGAGCAGGACGGTCCTTGGGTGCTTCAGTAGTGGAGGCTGTCGCTGGGACACGCGCTTGGGCGAAATGGAAAATCGAACACTTGTGTGTGTATTGTGGGACGTGGTCCGGCGGGCACGTTAGGGTGACTTCGTGGCTTGAGGAGAGGGCGCTAAGGCTGTTTGAGTCGCGCCAGGGAACCTCAGCTGCCACGTGGCAGTCTAATTAGGTGCCAGCTTTAATTAACGCGTAAGAACGCACTACAACTGACGCACGATAGTGAGGAAATGAATGGCTACGAAGAAGAAGTCCTCGGCAGCGAGCAAGGGCGATGATCGTCAAAAAGCCCTTGACGCTGCCATGGCGATGATTGAGAAGGATTTTGGTAAGGGTGCCGTTATGCGCCTGGGTGATGATGATCGCCCGCCAATCCAGGCTATTTCCTCCGGTAATACGGCCATCGATATCGCATTGGGCGTCGGCGGCTTCCCGCGTGGCCGTATCGTGGAGATTTATGGTCCGGAATCCTCGGGTAAAACTACCGTTGCTCTGCACGCGATTGCATCGGCGCAGAAGACTGGCGGTATTGCGGCCTTCATCGATGCTGAGCATGCTCTCGATCCGGAGTACGCACGTCTGCTTGGCGTTGATACCGATAACCTGTTGGTCTCCCAGCCAGATACTGGTGAGCAGGCTTTGGAAATCGCCGATATGCTCGTGCGCTCTGGTGCTATTGACATCATCGTGATTGACTCGGTTGCTGCGCTGACCCCCAAGGCGGAGATCGAAGGTGAGATGGGTGATAGCCACGTTGGCCTCCAGGCTCGTCTCATGTCCCAGGCGCTGCGTAAGATGACGGGTGCTCTGTACAACTCGGGGACCACCGCCATCTTCATCAACCAGCTGCGTGAAAAGATCGGCGTGATGTTTGGTTCGCCGGAGACCACGACTGGCGGTAAGGCGCTGAAGTTCTACGCCTCGGTGCGCTGCGATATTCGCCGCATTCAGACCCTCAAGGACGGTCAGGATGCCATCGGTAACCGCACCAAGCTCAAGGTTGTAAAGAACAAGGTCTCCCCGCCGTTCAAGATCGCTGAGTTCGACATCATGTATGGCGAAGGTATTTCGCGCGAGTCTTCCATTATTGACTTGGGCGTCGAACACGGCTTCATCAAGAAGTCTGGTTCCTGGTTTACCTATGAGGGTGACCAGCTGGGCCAAGGCAAGGAGAAGGCTCGTAACTTCCTCAAGGATAATCCGGATCTGGCGGATGAGATTGAGAAGAAGATCTTCGTCAAGCTCGGTGTGGGTGCTGCCGCTGCCGAGAGTGGCGACAACGTGGCCATGGATGTGCCAGGAGCAGATGATCCGCTGACGGATGAGTCTGTGGATCTGGTTCCGAACGTCGATTTCGACGACGACTAAACGGGATCTATGGCACAACCCTCATCGGAGAAGATTGAGAAGCTGCGCCAGGCCCTCGAATCCTATGAATCAGGTGACGCGGGCGGACAGCTAGTTGACGCAGAAGCCGAAGCTGCGAAGGCTCCCGTGCGTTCTCGTGCGCTCGGTCTGCTGGACCAGAGAGCGCGTTCCCGCAAGGAACTGCGTGACCGCCTCGTTGCTGCGGACTTCGAGCCCGACGTGGTCGAGGAAGTTGTTGATGACCTCGCAGATGTCGGCCTTGTTGATGACGCGAGCTTTGCCAAGGAATGGGTTCGCCAGCGTCATGCGCGGCGCGGCAAGTCGTCCCGCGCCCTCAACGTGGAGCTCAAGGAGAAGGGCGTTGATGCCGCTGATCGGGCCGCAGCCTTAGAGCAGATTACAGACGAATCTGAAGAGGCCGTCGCCCGCCAGGTCGCGGAGAAGAAGGCGCGGACGCTTAAAAAGGTTCCGGCCGACCGGCATGAAAGGGACAAATTCCTGCGCCGCATCGTGGGAACGCTCGCGCGGCGCGGCTACAACCAGGAACTTGTCATGCGCATATCCATCGAGGCTCTTGATGCGCGCATCGCCGAATTAAAGGCATTATGAGTAGCCGGATGGGCCAGTTAGAATGTCCCCCCGTGAGCTCCCCCGAAATCAATAGCCAGCCCCGCACCTATGAGGTGCGGACTTTCGGCTGCCAAATGAACGTTCATGACTCCGAGCGCATCTCCGGTTTGCTCGAGGAAGCCGGCTACTCGGCGGCACCGGATGGCGCCGAGCCTGACCTCGTAGTCTTCAACACCTGTGCTGTGCGTGAGAACGCCGACAAGCGTTTGTATGGAACCCTAGGTGCGCTCAAGAAGACGAAAGAGAACCACCCCGGCATGCAGATCGCTGTGGGCGGCTGCTTGGCGCAAAAGGATAAGGACACAGTCCTTGACCATGCGCCGTGGGTCGATGCGGTATTCGGCACCCACAACATGGCGGCTTTGCCGACACTTCTTGAACGCGCTCGCCACAATGATGAGGCCCAGGTTGAAATCGTCGACGCGCTTGAGGCTTTTCCCTCCGTGCTGCCGGCCAAGCGCGAGTCCGCCTATGCCGGGTGGGTATCGGTCTCCGTGGGCTGCAATAACACCTGTACTTTCTGCATCGTTCCTTCCCTGCGCGGCAAGGAGGAGGACCGCCGCCCTGGCGACATCCTCGCAGAGGTTCAGGCCTTGGTGGAGCAGGGCGTGTCCGAGGTGACGTTGCTGGGCCAAAACGTCAATGCCTATGGCGTCAATTTCGCTGACCCGGACCTGCCGCGAGACCGCTTCGCCTTTTCCAAGCTGCTGCGGGAAGTGGGCAAGATCGAGGGGCTTGAGCGCCTGCGCTTTACTTCCCCGCACCCGGCAGAGTTCACCTCCGACGTCATCGATGCCATGGCGGAGACTCCGGCTGTGTGCCCGCAGTTGCACATGCCGCTGCAGTCTGGCTCCGACAAGGTCCTCAAAGACATGCGCCGTTCCTACCGCACGAAGAAGTTCCTGGGCATCCTCGACGAAGTGCGCGAGAAAATGCCGCACGCCGCCATCACCACCGATATCATCGTGGGCTTCCCCGGTGAGACGGAGGAGGACTTTGAGGCCACCCTGGATGTGGTGCGTCGCGCCCGCTTCGCCTCCGCGTTTACCTTCCAGTATTCGCCGCGTCCGGGAACCCCGGCTGCGGTCATGGAGAACCAGATCCCGAAGGAGGTAGTGCAGGAGCGCTTCGAGCGCCTTGTAGCGCTGCAAGACTGCATCCAGGCCGAGGAGAATGCGAAGCTCATCGGCACCGATGTGGAGCTCCTGGTCCAGGCGGAAGGCGGCCGCAAGTCCGCCGAGACCCACCGCCTTACCGGTCGTGCTCGCGATGGCCGCCTCGTTCACTTTGCTCCCGTCGATGGTGAGGGCAAGGACATCTCCACGGAGATTCGCCCTGGCGATGTCGTGCACACCACCGTGACGGATGCGGGTTCCTTCTTCCTCGTGGCCGATTCCGGTGTCAGTGAGCACCGCCGCACCAAGGCCGGCGACATGTCGGCTGCGGGGCAGACCCCGACCACGGCGCCGATTGGGGTGGGGTTGGGGCTGCCGGGCGTCGGCAAGCCCAGCGCTCCCGCTGATTCCTGTGGCTGCTAGAAGGGAGTAGGCTCCGATTCTATGAGTGATGACTTGAAGCAGGTGCGCGATGCTGTCGCCGCAGAAAAGCGCGCGGCGAAGACCATCGAACTGGGAAAGCACAAATATGCGCTCATCGTGTCTGTCGTGGCGTGGGTAGCGTATCTGGTTCTGCCTTATGCCGGTGACGCCCGTGGATGGGAAGCACTCTTCGTAGGCGGAACCGCCGAGGGAGTGCGAATTTCACTTATGGAGACCGTTAGCGCCTGGTTAGCGTTGGGTGGCGTGGGAATTCTGACTACCGCTACGATCCTTACGCGGCGGACGTCTGTGGCTCTCGCCGCATGGATGATGGTGACCATCTCCTTTTTCGTTAACTTGTGGGGATTCTGGTACCGCGGCGGTGCCGCTGAGGGGGCATCTATTGGCATGTACGTGGGCGCTGTGTCTACGTTGGTGGCCTTCCTGGTGTACTGCCAAGTGGCGTTGCGCCGCAGCCCTGAGCAGCTAGCCGCCGCGGAGCGTGTCCGTGAAGTCTCGGGGCAGCTTGACCACGTGGGAGTCCTGCAGAACGAAGCCGCGACCGCGCTTCCAGCGGAACAGAACCCGCTGCTTATCGACGACCGCCGCTCACGCGCCGCCTCACGCCACCGGAGCCAGCAGGGCGAGGAATAAGCGTTCCTAGATTCGTGTTGTGGAGTGCATGGCTACACTCTTTGACTCTTTAGAACTGGGACGACTAACGCTTCCAAACCGCGTGACGATGGCGGCTTTGACCCGGTCGCGCGCAGGTCGCGACGGTGTCCCCACGCAGTTGCACGAGAGGTACTACGCGCAACGCGCCTCCATGGGGCTTATCGTGACAGAAGGTGTGCTCCCAGCGGTGACCAGCCGTGCCTTCCCAGGCCAGCCTGGTATCGAGACACCAGAGCAGATAGCTGGGTGGCGTCGCGTGGCGAAGTCCGTTCACGATTCCGGCGGGCGCATCTTCATGCAGGTAATGAATGGCGGGCGTTTGTCTCATGCCAGCCTTCTTGAAGGAGCGGAGCCGGCAGCTCCCTCCGCGCTGGCCTCCGGCACTGCGGTGAGAGATTTCGAATCCCGTAAGGAGTGCCCAGTGCCCCGAGCACTCGATAGTGAAGAGATGCCGCGCATCATCGATGAGTTCCGGCAAGCCGCACGCAACGCCATTGACGCAGGCATGGATGGCGTAGAGATCCACGGTGCCAACGGCTATCTCCTGCATCAATTCCTTTCCCCGAGCTCGAATCACCGCGACGATGCTTATGGCGGAAGCCCGCAGAAGCGCTACCGTCTTGTGGAGGAGATCCTGCGTGCGGTGGCTGAAGAGATTGGCGCGGACCGCCTTGCGCTGCGCCTATCGCCGCAAAACAATATTCAAGGCATTGAGGAAAGCGATACTGAGGATGTGCGCGCCACCTATGGTGGGCTGCTTCGCGCCATCGAAGACCTCGGCTTGGCCTATGTTTCTTTCCTTCACGCAGAGCCCACTGGTGAGCTCATCACCGAGCTGAGCACTCATGTTCGCGCCAACGGGAAGACACGCGTCATCCTCAACTCAGGCTTTGGTCGTATCACCCAGCGGGAGGAGGCCGAGCAGCTGGTGCAGCACGGCGATGCCGTGGCGGTGGGGCGGCTGGCCATCTCGAATCCGGACCTAGTCCGCCGCTGGCAGGAGGAATTGCCTGTCACCGCGCCGGATGAGAGAACGTTCTACACGGGAGGGGAGCGCGGCTATACCGACTACCCCGTTTATACAGTGAGCTCGTAGGCGCTGCTGGCGGAAATGACGTGCGCCCCGAGGCGGGCATACAGCGCGTTCATCGCTGGATCGGCCTGGGCCACTGAGCAATACGCACGGCGCACGGTGGGCCAGTGGTGCGCCACTGCGTACTGAGCGTGCTGTTTGGCGCGCGTGGCGAACCCGCGGCGTCGGTATTCACGGTCAGTCACTGTAAGCGTCCACTCGCACACCTCGGGGTCTGCATCGCCGTGACGGGAGAGCTCCGTGAGGGCGACGACTTTACCTCGGTCGAGAATACCCACGAGCAGAGTGTGCGCTCCGCGGGAGCGCAGTCGGGCGTGAGCCTCCTTGAGGCGCTGCCGCGTCCACACGATGGGCTCGACGCTCAAGTCACCGTAGACCGCGTCGGTGGAGGCGAGGGTGAGCAAGCGGAGGACGTCGTCAAGCAGTGCATCCGGAATGTCGTAGTCCGGCCAGACGTGCGCGCCGAGGACCGGGGAGGTGGCAGCGATGTCGATGTACATCTGGCGCTCGGCGTGCTTCTGGCGAAAGCCCAGTTCGAGGTAGGCCTGCGACATCGGATCGTATGAGTAGTCCGCGTCCGGCGGGTACAGCATGCCAACCTGGGCATTCTTGCGGCCTAGCTGGCGGGTAAGGCGGAGGGCTTCGCGGGCCAAGATCCGCGTGACCTCGAGGGCTTCCGGCTCCAGCTCTTCTCCAGGCAGCGGGAGGAGATCGGCGGCGAGGACGCACTCGATGTCGGCGTTATCTGTCTCTTCCAAAAGCGGAAGCGAGATGTGGATGAAACCGTCGAAGTCAATTTCCGGGCTGGGCTCGGCGGCCGAAATAACCGGCAAGCCCAACTCTCCAGCTGGGCCCAAGACGGAGTCTGTCAGACCAACGAGGTAGGTGCGTGACTCCGTAGAACCTTGGAGACGCTGGAGCACGCGACGCGGAGAGCCACTGGCTGCAGGATCACCGCTGGCCTCTTGTGCGGCAAGGTTAGCGTCGAAGACGAAGCTGCGGAGACAGTCAGCCGGCTCAGCGTGTGCTGAGCCCGGCGGGGCGACGATGTGAACGAACACTCAGGCTACGCGGCGCGCTTACTTGCCGTTGACAGCAGCCGCGGCGGCATCCGCGAACTCCTGCCACTGCTTCGCCTGGGCACGCAGATCCTCTGCCTTCTTGGTATTGCCCTTGGCCTCAGCTGCTTCTGCTTGAGCGGTGAAGTCATCCACCTTGGCCTGGAACTGAGCCACGCGGGCCTGGGCCTCCGGATCGGTCCGGCGCCACTCTGAATCCTCGGCATCGCTTACGCGCTTTTCCAGAGCGGAAATCTTAGCCTCGAACTCGCGCACCTGATTGCGTGGGACGAAACCAATCTCCTCCCACTTTTCTTGCAGCTCTCGCAGCTTGGCCTTCGCCGCGTCGAGCGACTTGGTGGGATCAATCTGGGAGTCATATTCCGCAATGAGTGCGTCCTTGGCGGCGGCGTTCTCTGCGAACTGCTTGTCGCGCTCATCGTTGACGGCGTTGCGGGCATTAAAGAAGTGGTCCTGCGCGGCGCGGAAGCGGGCCCAGAGCTTGTCATCAATCTCGCGCGGCGCGCGGCCAGCGGCCTTCCACTCCGTCATGAGGTCGCGGTAAGCGCGCGCCGTCTCACCCCAGTTGGTGGATTCCTTGATAGCTTCTGCGCGCTCAACCAATTCTTCCTTCTTGGCGCGGGCAGCAGCGCGGTTGCGGTCGAGCTCAGCGAAGTGCGAGCCGCGGCGGCGGTTGAAGGAATCCCGGGCGCGGGAATAGCGCTTCCACAGGGCATCATCCGTGTGGCGGTCGATGCCGCGGATCTGCTTCCATTCCTCGAGGATGGCGCGGATTCGGTCGCCGGCGGCCTTCCACTCCGTCGAGTTAGCGGCGATGTCCTCGGCCTCTGCGGCGAGCTTCTCCTTCTTTGCGATTGCCTCCTCGCGGCGGCGGGCCTTATCGGCCTGTGCTTGTTCGCCGGCCTCCACAGAATGCTCGATGACGGTGCCTAGGCGCTGATCCAAGGCTGCAATATCACCAATCACCGCCTGCGTGGGCAGGGATTCCCGCAGCTCTGCCGCGGTAGCCTTAATCGATGCTGCATCGCCCGGATGTGCATTCAGGCGGGATTCCAGCAGCTCGATCTCGGTAGACAGATCATCGTAGCGCGCGCCAAAATGCGCTAGGCCTTCTTCGGGAGTACCGGCCTGCCATTCACCGATCTTGCGTTCGCCCTCGGGTGCTTTGACATACACCGAACCATCAGCATCAACGCGGCCCCACTGAGTGGGATCGTTCTTCACGGGCTGCACCGGGCGAGCTGCCGGGGCGGACGGAGTTGGGCCGGGACGAGAACCCTTGCGGGGCATGGCTCCAGGGGAAGGAATAGCGGACATGGTAGGAAACCACCTTCGGTACTATCGCGCCGCGCGACACGGCTGCCAGAACTTATGTCACACAACACTACCGTTTCAGCCGCGCAGCCGCGTGTTAACCCCGAAAAACTAACCTTATAGGATGGGAGTCGATGCAGAATCTCATGATTATGCCAGCCTCACCGGCCTTGGCGGAAGAACTCTCACCCAGCGACGATGCCTCGCGTGCGCTGCTCAGTGCTGCGTGCGAGCTGGTCCGTGATGCCGCACGCGTGAGCGGCAGCAGCCCCCTCCAGGTGGACATTGTGGGATCGTGCGACGTGCGTTGGCGTACCGAGCACACAGGGAGCTTGAAAGCATGGGGAGCACCACAGGTCAATGTCGGCGGCGGGAATTTCCTTCCGGAAATCATGGCCCGCTACGTGCTTAGCCGTGCGCTTAATCTCACTTCCGATGAACCGGGCTTCGTGGTGGAGGATTCTCGCGCTGAACTCGGTGAGGTCCGCCCCGGGCGCTTGACTGTGGTCTGTGTTGACGGTTCGGCCGGCCTGACCGAGCGCGCGCCGCTTGCGCTTGTCGATGGCGCACGGGATGCACACCTGTGGTGCGAAAGCATCCTAGCGGGAGGGGAAGGCCACTGCGACGAAGAGCGCCTCCGCGCTGCCGGTGTGCTCGAGACGAGCCTCTGGGCACGGTTGGCAAGCGTGCACCCGCGTCACGCGGAACTGCGGGCGGCGGATTCAACCCTGGGGGTAGGACGCTATGTGGCGGGGTGGCAGTGCTAATGCCTGAAATTCAAGCACCCGGCCCAACCCCTATCGCGGTGGTGGGGCCGACGGCCTCCGGGAAATCAGCGCTCGGGGTAGCCCTGGCCCACGAGCTCGACGGGGAAGTTGTCAACGTCGACTCGATGCAGCTCTACCGGGGCATGGATATCGGCACAGCCAAGCTGACAATGGAGGAACGCGAAGGCATTCCGCACCATCAGCTCGATGTGTGGGACGTGACGGAAACGGCGTCGGTAGCGCGCTATCAGGCCTCCGCCATCGCGGATATTGACGGCATCCGTGCACGCGGTAAAACCCCGATTCTGGTGGGCGGCTCCATGCTGTATATCCAATCGCTCGTGGATAACTGGCAGTTCCCACCCACTGACCCGCAGGTGCGGGCCCGCTGGGAGGCCCGGCGCCAAGAGATTGGTACCGATGCCCTGCACGCGGAGCTGGCCGCTGTGGACCCAGCGGCCGCAGCCATCATCGAGGACAAAGACCCGCGCCGCACCGTGCGCGCGCTGGAGGTTATCGAGCTAACTGGGAAGCCCTTCAAAGCCAGCCAGCCACCGAAGAACGCCCCGCCCCGGTGGGGGACGATAATCCTCGGTCTGCGCACGGATTCCAGCTGGCTGAACCCACGCATTGAGCTGCGCAGCCGCCTCATGTTCGATAAAGGGCTCGTGGAGGAAGTCGAAAACCTCCAAGCCCACGGTCTGAAGGCTGACTCCACAGCAGGCCGGGCGATCGGCTACGCACAGGTGCTGCAAGCCCAGCGCGGCGAGCTGACATGGGAAGAAGCAGTGGAGCGCACCATTACCGGAACCCGCCGCTATGTGCGCCGCCAGCGCTCCTGGTTCAACCGCGACAAGCGGATCCAGTGGCTCGATGCTGCGGCCGAGACGACGCCGCAGGCATTGCGTATCGTGGAAGGACAGTAGACTTTAAACCTATGAAGTTTGCAAAAGGCCACGGAACTGAGAACGACTTCGTCATTGTGGAAGGAACAGAAGCGCTGCCGCCGGAAAAGGTAGTGGCTCTGTGTGACCGTCGTGCGGGAATCGGTGCGGACGGCGTGCTGCGCGTTATCCGCGCCGGTCAGCTGCTTGCCAATGGGGAGATTGAGGAACTCGCGCCGGGCATCGCTGCGGAGGACTGGTTCATGGACTACCGCAACGCAGATGGCTCGATTGCGGAGATGTGTGGCAACGGCACCCGGGTCTTCGCGCACTGGGTCCGCTCCCGGGGGTTGGTGGATACGGACACCTTCACCGTGGGCACACGCGCCGGAGCCAAGCAGGTGACCGTGCACTCCTTCAACGACTCGGCGGCCGAAGTCAGCGTGGAGATGGGCCCAGCACAGGTGCTCGGCGTCTCCACAGCGTCGATGGCGGGGGAGAGCTTTGCCGGCCTTGGCGTAGACGTGGGAAATCCCCATTTGGCGGCGGTTATCCCAGACCTTAGCGCAAAGGAATTGGCTGGAAAGCGCCTCGAGCAACCGGTATTTGATACGGACTTCTTCCCGGCTGGCGTCAACGTTGAGCTGGTCACGCCCTTGGAGGACGGAACGGTTCACATGCGCGTCTTCGAGCGCGGCTCGGGCGAGACCCGTTCGTGCGGCACCGGGACGGTGGCGGCAGCGTGCGCCGCGCTTGCCGACGCCTCCCGCATCACCGGTAGCGTCCGCGTCATCGTCCCCGGCGGCCAGGTCCAGGTAGAAATCACCGAGGACGGTTCCACGCTGACGGGCCCTTCGCGCATCGTGGCAACTGGTGAAACGTCACTATAGGGCTTTCAGGACGGCGTTTAGCGTCCGTCCTCCTTTTCGTAATTGGTTCCCAAGGCCAAGGCGGCGCGGCGGGCGGCGAGCCAGGCTTCTTTGAGCTCGGCGGCGCGCTCATCGGCTACCTTGAGCAGGGATTCAAGCTCACTTGTCTCGGCATTCGGCGAGTTTACTCGAGCGTCGAGGCGGCGTAAGAAGCGTTGCGCGCCATGCATCTCGTAGTGGAACGCTTCGATGGCGGGGTTGGCGCAGTCGGCGTCGACAAGCGCCGGGCGGTGCAACGTGCGGTCGGCGAGGGACTCTGCGTCGTCGCTCGTGGCAAACGTCGCGTAATCCTCAAGCACTCCCGTGATGTCCTCCACCGTGAGCGCAATAGAAGCCCGCAGTGCTGCATGTTCCGAGGCGTTGGGGCGGGCGTCGGCAAAGAGCCACAGCGCTGCGCACACAAACGCGGCGAGGATAACCCCCGGCAGCTTCAGCGTCAGAATCAACACCGCAGCGGTAACCACGGCGAGAAGCAGCGCGAGGCCGCGACGCTGAGATGCGGAAAAACTCATGTGAACTACTCTACGGAAGTTCTAGTGACCGCCGCAGCCGCCGGAGCCGCAGGCGCACCCGCCTTCGCCGCCACAGCCACCAGTGGGCAGCGCGATCGAGGCGGTCAGCATTGCCGAACCCGCAAGAACGGAATCCTTTACCGGGAGGTCTCCAAAGCTCTCGGGCAAGCAGAGATCGAAGGGGAATGCACCATCCATGACCAGATGAATGAAGCGTTCACCGGTGAGCTGGTTGTGGCGCCACTCGGATTCCATGACCCGTGCGGCAAAGGTGCAGCGCGGGGTGGGGGTTTCGGCGCCGGAACCAGCCGCGACAATGTCCGCACCCACGGACTCAAACGTGGCCGGGTAGCTTCCCTTCGCTGCTTCGTAGGCGTCTGTGCTGTCGAATGCGGAGACGTTGAGACCCATCGCAGTGAGCTCTACTTGCTGCCACTGCTGGGTGTCTTCGTCAGCGAGGAGCGGGCCCTGCGCCAGATTTGCCGTCGCCTGCGCGAGCACGTTGCCGAAAGGATCAATGATGTCCAGGAAAGCCAAGACATCATTAATCATCGACACGTGGGCGAAGCCCTGGGTAACGCCCTCGAAACCAATGAAGGTGGCGAAAGGCTCGACGGCAAGGATATTGAGTTGCGCGCCGGAAGGATCCGCGAACTGGATAAGTTGTCCCCCGCGAACCTCCCCGGTCACTGCCAGTTGATTGCTGGAAATGGCTGCCTCAACGGCGTCTTGCCAGCGCTCGTAGTTGAGGCCGATGGCCTGCATCTCTGGGTGGGAGGTTTCTTTCACGGTCATGCGCACCATTGTATCTGTCTCAGAGGGGACTCAAAAACCAGCGCTGATACGTCACCGTGCTGCGGAAGTCTGTGGGAACAGGAAGCGGAGATTCCCAGTTGAGAGGGACAACGTGCAAGAATAGGGGACATATGACAAAAGAAACCCATGATGATCTCCTCGCGCAGGCTTTTGGTGAGCCGGCGCCCAATTCACAGGAGCCAACTACCGGTGATCTCGACCTTGCGGAGCGCAACGCCTTCCGGCGAGTAAACCGTGAGACCACCATCCGCGCGGAAGACACCACCGATGGCTACGAGGTGGAGTATCGAAAGCTGCGCCTTGAGCAAGTGGTGCTCGTGGGAGTGTGGACCGAAGGTACCGTGGCCGAGGTTGAGGCCACGATGGCGGAGTTAGCCGCTCTGACGGAAACCGCGGGAGCCGAAGTCGTCGAAGCCTTGTACCAGAAGCGAGATAAACCGGATCCAGGCACCTATATCGGTTCGGGAAAAGTGAACGAGCTCAAGGACATCGTGGCTGCTACTGGCGCGGATACCGTGGTGTGCGATGGCGAGCTAACCCCCGGTCAGCTCTCTGCCCTGGAGCGTGCGCTCAACACCAAGGTCATTGACCGCACCATGCTCATCCTGGATATCTTTGCGCAGCACGCCAAGTCCAAGGAAGGCAAGGCCCAGGTCTCGCTCGCGCAGCTGGAATACCTCTATACCCATACCCGTGGTTGGGGTGGAAACCTCTCGCGCCAGGCGGGCGGCCGTGCTGGTTCCAACGGCGGTGTTGGTCTGCGCGGTCCCGGTGAGACCAAGATTGAGACGGACCGCCGCCGCATCCGCACGCAGATGGCCCTGCTTCGCAAGGAGCTTAAGGCGATGAAAACGGCACGTGAGATTAAGCGTTCGCGCCGTGCGTCATCGACGATCCCTCAGATCGCCATCGCCGGCTACACCAACGCTGGCAAGTCCTCCCTCATTAATGCAATGACGGGTGCCGGCGTGCTGGTGGAGGACGCGCTGTTCGCGACCTTGGATCCCACCACTCGCCGCGCCGAGCTTGCCGATGGCCGCCAGGTCGTCTTCACCGATACCGTTGGGTTCGTGCGCCATCTGCCCACGCAGTTGGTGGAAGCCTTCAAGTCCACCTTGGAGGAGGTCCTCGCAGCAGACCTGATGCTGCACGTGGTGGACGGGTCGGATCCCTTCCCGCTGAAGCAGATAGAGGCCGTTAACCAGGTCATTTATGACATCGTGAAGGAGACCGGTGAGGAGGCACCGCCGGAGATCGTCGTGATCAATAAGATTGACCAGGCCGATCCGCTGGTGTTGGCGGAACTGCGTCACGTCCTCGACCGCGACAACGTTGTGTATGTTTCCGCCAAGACGGGGGAGGGCATTGATGAGCTCACCACGCGCGTGGAGCTGTTCCTCAACTCTCAGGATGAACACGTGCGGCTTCTCGTGCCGTTTACCCGCGGGGACGTGATCGATCGCATCCACACCCAAGGCACCGTGCGCGGCGAGGACTACACGGGGGAGGGCACGCTTGTCGACGTCCGCCTGCCAGCCTCCGTCGCCGCCGAGCTCAAAGAATTTCGAGTTTCTGACCAAGACGCTTAGGTTTCGGTGCTCGCGTGAGCCATAATTAGGGCTCGTGAGTAATTTTGGCTGGGCCGTCCACGGGGACGGAAAGACGATTAAGCCGGGCGCGGTTGTCGCACCCGAAGAACGATTGAGCTGGGGCCGCACCATCGGCATCGGCATGCAGCACGTGGTGGCCATGTTCGGCGCGACGTTGCTCGTGCCCACCCTGACCGGATTCCCGGTCAACACGACGCTACTGTTTTCGGGTTTGGGAACGATACTGTTCCTCCTGATTACCCGCAACCGCCTGCCTTCTTACCTAGGTTCCTCCTTCGCGTTCATTGCGCCGTTGAGCGCCTCCCAGCAGTACGGCATTGGCGCGCAGGCAGGTTCCGTCCTCGTGACTGGCCTGGTCTTGGTGGCCATTGGTCTCGCGGTGAAGGCGGCGGGCCGAAAGGTCCTCGACGCTGTCATGCCGCCGGCCGTCACCGGTGCCATTGTTGCGCTGATCGGCCTCAACTTGGCTCCCAATGCGGCCACCAACTATTCGAGCCAGCCGCTGGTTGCCACGGTGACGCTGGCGGTCATCATCCTCGCCACTGTCGCTGGGCGGGGCATGGTTTCGCGTCTGTCGATTCTGATTGGTGTCGTCGTCGGCTGGGCTTTCGCGGCCGCCACAGGCAACCTCGGTGAGGGCGCGGTGGAGTCTATCCGCGAGGCGGCTTGGATTGGCTTCCCGCAGTTCCATGCGCCGGAGTTCCACGTTTCAGCCATCGCGGCAGCACTTCCGGTGTTGGTCGTTCTGATTGCTGAAAATGTCGGCCACGTTAAGGCGGTCTCTGAGATGACCAAGCGCGACCTCGATGATCTCGCTGGCGATGCTCTCATCGCGGACGGCCTGGCCACCTCCCTGGCCGGTGGTTTCGGTGGTTCCGGCACCACAACCTACGCGGAGAACATCGGAGTCATGGCCGCCACCCGTGTCTACTCGACGGCCGCCTATTGGGTGGCTGCTGTTACCGCTATCGCGCTGGCCTTCATCCCGAAGTTTGGCGCGCTTATCTTCACCATCCCCACCGGCGTGCTGGGCGGTGCTTGCATCGTCCTCTACGGCCTCATCGGCATGCTTGGCGTGCGCATCTGGATGGACAACAAGGTCAACTTCAACAACCCGGTGAACCTCACTGCGGCGGCAGTGGCGCTCATCGCGGGCATTGGCAACCTCACGCTCGACGTCTTCGGCGTGACCCTCGAAGGCATTGCCTGGGGCTCCGTCGGCATCATCGTGCTCTACCCAGTGATGAAGAAGCTTTACGGCACCATCGGTGAAGGCCGCGGCGCGAAGTACTAGAGGCGCTTCCGCCGACTAGCGAGGATAAGGGACCGGAGCAAAAGCACCATCTGGACGCGTATTTATGCAAAACCACAGGTGAATGTGTGCAGAAGTCTGCATAAGGTGCTTTTACTTCGGTCCCTCTGCGGTATGAGGCAGCGCATCCACATGGTTCTACTCACATGGTTCGGGTCAGAAGGTTTTCTTGGGGTCAAGTGAACCTTATAGGCACCTCTATATGGTTTCCTTGCCCCCAGCAAAACCGTTTGAGTAGAGCCCGATGACTAGAACCTTTTGCTAGACAACCAAGCAACGAAAAGCTCCCGCCACCCTCAGCGCAAGAGGGAAGCGGGAGCTGCCGTTCTATAAACGGGAAGTGCTTTAGGAAGCGTCGAGGTCCTGCTCGATGAGGCCGGCGATCTTCTCGACAGCCGCCTCGTTCTCGGAGGTCACGGTGACTTCGTCGCCCTGCTCGGCGCCGAGAGCCATGATCATGAGGGAGGAAGCAGCATCGGTTTCATCCTCGTCCTCATCGCCAACGAGGGCGAGGAAGATGTCCTCATCGAACTCAGCGGCAGCGTCTGCGATGATGGAAGCCGGACGTGCGTGCAGTCCGACGGAGGAACCAACCTTGACGGTCTTAGAAGCCATGATGATAATCCTTTCGAATTACGGTATTTCGTGCTTACAAGTGTACGCGGGTTAAGGGTTAGGCGGCAGCCTTGGCCATGTCGGCCTTTGCTGCAGCCTCTTCAGCAGCCTTGTTGGGCCAGAATCTCTTCATCGCGATGACCGCGATGGTGGACACGATGACGCCGGCAAGGATGGCCACGAAGTACGCCCACGCAGGTTCGATGGCGAAGATAACGAAGATTCCGCCGTGCGGGGCGCGAGACATGACGTCCAGGGACATCGACAGCGCACCAGTGACCGCGCCACCGAGCATCATCGAAGGGATGACACGCAGCGGGTCGGCGGCAGCGAACGGAATGGCGCCCTCGGAGACGAAAGACAGGCCCAGCAGCCACGCGGACTTACCATTCTCCTGCTCCGCAGGCGTGAACAGGTTCTTGCGCACAAAGGTCGCGATGGACAGTGCAATTGGCGGAACCATGCCGGAGGCCATGACGGCGGCCATGATCTTCATGGAGGCCTCGTCGCCCGTGGACAGGCCTGCGGTGGCGAAGAGGTAGGCAGCCTTGTTGACCGGGCCACCCAGGTCGGAGCACATCATCAGGCCGAGGATGATGCCCAGAAGGACAGCGGAGGAACCAGACATCGAGGACAGCCAGTTCTGCAGGCCCTCCATGATGGCGGCCAGCGGGGCGCCGAGAAGCAGGTACATGAGCAAGCCAGTGATCATCGTGGCGAGCAGCGGGATGATAACGACAGGCATGAGGGAGCCGATCCAACGCGGTACCTTCCACTTGCCAATCCACATCGCAACAAAGCCAGCAATGAGACCGGTGACAAGACCGCCGATGAAGCCAGCGCCGAGAGTCACGGCAATGGCACCACCCGCGAAGCCCGGCGCGATGCCTGGGCGGCCTGCCAGCGCGAAGGCGATGTAGCCGGAGAGCGCCGCGACGATGAATCCCATCGATGCTTGACCGATGGCGAAGAGCACGGCGCCGATGTACAGGGCGAACCCTGCCTTCTTGAAGGTCATCATTTCGCCGTCGACCATGACGTCATGGCTCGGCAAGTTGGTCAGCGAGTAGTCGGTGGTGATGGCCTGCCAACCGTTGGCCATGTCGTAGCCACCGAAGAGGAATCCCAGTGCCAGGAGGAGGCCGCCCGCGGCAACAAACGGAACCATGTAAGAAACGCCGGTCATGATGGCTTGCTGAATACGCTTGCCCCAGCCCAGACCCTGGCCATCTTCCTCAGCGCTAGAGGAGGACGCGCCGGCAGTTCCTGCCACCTTGTGCGCGTTGGGGTTCTTCGAGGCGGCGATGGCCTCATCGATCATCACGCCCGGTTCGTTGATGGCGCGCTTGACGCCAGATTCGATGACCGGCTTGCCGGCGAAGCGCTCACGGTCACGAACGCCCACGTCGGTAGCGAAAATCACGGCGTCGGCAGCCGCAATCGTGTCTGCCGAAACAGAGGTGTTGTTGGAGGACCCCTGGGTCTCCACGGTGAGCTCGACGTCGTCGCGTTCCTCGGCGGTTTGAGTGAGGGCATCGGCAGCCATGTACGTGTGAGCAATGCCGGTCGGGCATGCGGTGACGGCCACGATGCGCGTCTTCTTCGACTCTGCAGTCTTGCTCGAAGCAGGAGCCGCTGCCGCTGCACTCGCACCTGCAGTGGATGCTGATTCGGTAGCTGCAGCCTTCTTCTTCGGCTTTTCTGCGTTGACAACGTCGAGGACGAGGGAGACGATCTCTTCTTTGGTCTTCGCAGTTCGAAGGGCTTCCAGGAAGTCCTTCTTCACCAGCGCGCGAGCGAGCTTCGAGAGAATCTTCAGATGGGCCTTGCCGCCTCCTTCCGGAGCAGCGATGAGGAACACCAAGTGGGCGTCACCGTCGGGGCCGGAGAAGTCGACCCCGCGCGAGAGACGGGCGAAGGCCAGGGTGGGTTCAGACACGGCAGCAGAGCGGCAGTGCGGGATGGCAACGCCGCCGGGGACACCGGTGCCGGCTTTGGCTTCACGCGCGATGGCCGGGCCTGCCAGCTCGTCCACGGAGGTAGCGCGGCCGGTGTCGTGAACAAGCGAGGCCAGATTGGTAATGACTGATTCGATGCTGTCACCGAAGTCGGCGTCGAGCGCCACGAGGTCGGTGGTGATGAGTTGTGATGACATCGGTAGGTACTCCTCAGTACTGCTAAAGGCCGGTGACGGCCGAAACCGTCGTGTGTTCGATATCTAGTTCTTCGGGGGTTGGAATTTGGGTTCCCGGGAGTGCTGCGGCTGCTGAACCGTAGGCCACAGCCTGGCGCAGGGCCTCGGGGTACGAGGCGCCGGAGCGGCGGGCGAGGATATAGCCGGAGAGCGAAGAATCGCCGGCACCCACGGTGGAGCGCAGGGTAATCGGCGGGGGAGTAGCAGCCCATGCTTCATTGGCCGTGACCAGCACCGCGCCAGCGCCACCCAGGGTGACAAGAACCTCGGGGATGCCGCGCTTGACGACGACCCTCGCGGCCTCAACCACTCCGCTGAAGTCGCCGTCTTCGGCGGCGGCCTCAAGGGCCTGACCATCGACACCTGCAAGCTGGCCCAGCTCGAGGCCGTTTGGCTTGATGAGGTCGGGGCTGGTTACTTCGAGGTTGTCACCGAGAGCCACCATGGGCGCATCAGAGGTATCGACGGCTATGCGGAGGTCAGGGTTGGCTTCGCGGGCTACCCGGATGAGCTGCGTGTACCAGTCGGTGGGAACGCCTTGGGGGAGAGAACCTGCCATGACTAACCACTCGGCGTCGGCGCAGTGTTCTGCGAGTGCCTGTACAACGGCTTGCTGCACGTCCGCATCGAGCGTGGCGCCGGGGCCATTGAGCTTGGTCGTGCGGCCATTCGGCTCGGTCAGAGTGGTGTTGGTACGCACCGCGCTGTGAGTGGGCACGGCCTGCACGGGAATCGATGCGTCGGCCGCGAGGACCAGGAAAGGATCGGAGGCAACGGCGGGGAGCAGCGCCAGGCTGTCGACGTTGGCGAGCGTTACCGCGTGCGTAACGTTGACGCCTTTACCACCGGCAACGCTGGAGACGGATCCTGCGCGGTGAACAGCACCAGGTTCGAGTTCCTCGTTCAAGCGCACGGTGGCGTCGATGCTCGGGTTGGGGGTCAAAGTAAGGATCATCGTGGAGAATGTCCCCTTTCGCGGAGTGCGTATATTGGGGGCAAACGCGCCTCAGCGGCGTGAACAAGAGCTTCGGTGCGGATTGCCCGTTGTCAGCGTGAAATTAATGTTGCTTAATGTTGATTATTGCCCGTATGTGTCCGAATGTCAATGGAATCACTGTGGGTTTCGTTGCATTTTTGGCCGACTTGTGATGATCTGGAAAGAGAAAACATCGTCTCCGTAAGGAAATGTGTCATGGAAAACGCATCCCCATCCATCATTAAAGGCACCGGCGTCGTCGCTGGCGTTGCATACGCTGAGGCGGTGTGGGTCCGCCCACGCCCAGAACTGCCCACGGCTGGAGAAACCGTGGCGGAAGAGCAACGTGATGCCGAATACGATCGCTTCCTCGAAGCGGTAGATATGGTTGCTAGCCGGTTAGAACAGCGCGCAGCTGGGGCCGAAGGCCAAGCGGCTGAAGTTCTTGGCGCAACCGCCGGAATGGTCAAGGATCGAGGCTGGCACAAGGCAGTGCGCAAGGGTATTCGCGGCGGTAAGAACGCCGAGTATGCAGTTGTGGGGGCCACGGACAGGTTTGTCACCATGTTTGAGGCCGCCGGCGGCGTCATGGCTGAGCGCACGACGGACCTCAAGGACGTGCGCGATCGAGTGATTGCTCAGCTGCGCGGTGAGCAAGAGCCGGGCCTACCCATGGTCGAAGGAGAGGCTGTACTGCTGGCTGACGATCTAGCCCCGGCGGATACCGCAACCTTGGACACCACTCACATCAAGGCGCTCGTGACCGAGCTTGGCGGGCCAACCAGCCACACCGCAATTATTGCTCGCCAGCTTGATCTTCCCTGCATCGTGGCAGTGGGCGCTAAGCTGCGAACGATTGAGGCTGGCACCCAGCTCTTCGTCGATGGCTCCGTAGGATCGGTGTCCCTGGGTGCAGATCGTGCCTCCGCGCTGAAGGCCGTGGAGGAATACCGTGAGAAGGCGGCACGAGTTGCCCAGTGGCGGGGACCAGCCCAGACCAAGGATGGTCATCGCGTGCAGTTGCTGGCCAACGTTGCTGACGGAAACGCGGCCCGCATTGCCTCTGACTCGCAGGCAGAAGGCATCGGCCTATACCGCACGGAGCTGTCCTTCCTCTCTGCCAGCGAGGAACCGACCGTCGAGGAGCAAGCGCGCATCTACGGCAAGGTTTTCAACGCTTTCCCGGAGTCCAAGGTCGTTGTACGCACGCTCGACGCCGGTTCGGATAAGCCGATTTCCTATGCCACCTTGGACTCGGAAGAAAACCCCGCATTGGGCGTTCGTGGTTTGCGCATCGCCCGCGACAACGAGGCGCTGTTGACTCGTCAGCTCGACGCTATCGCCCAAGCCGCGGAAAAGCGCGGAGATGGGGCTACGACGTGGGTTATGGCGCCGATGGTGGCTACAGCAGTGGAAGCGAAATGGTTCGCTGGTCTGTGCCGCGAGCGCGGTTTGACTGCCGGTGCGATGATTGAGGTTCCCGCCGCAGCCTTGATGGCGGATACCATCATGCCGCACCTCGATTTCGTGTCCATTGGTACCAATGATCTGACGCAGTACACCATGGCCGCGGACCGTCTGTCGCCGCAGCTGGCCTACTTGACCGATCCGTGGCAGCCTGCTGTCCTTCGCCTGATTCAGCACACCTGCGTGGTGGGGCGCGATAACAACGTTCCGGTTGGCGTCTGTGGCGAAGCCGCAGCTGATCCCATGCTTGCCTGCGTGTTGACTGGCCTAGGTGTGACTTCGCTGTCGGCGGCGTCGACTGCGGTTGCTGGCGTCGGTGCGCAGCTGGCTGAGCTCAGCCTTGAGCAGTGCCAGAAGATGGCAGAGGCGGCTGTCAACGCCGAAAGCCCAGCGGACGCTCGTGCCGCAGTGATTGCGCTGCTGGAGGAATACCAGTCCGCTTAGAGCGCTGAATTGCACAGGAGGTGTGCGCCCTCATCATGCGGGGTGCACACCTCCTGAATTGATCTATGGGTGCTGAATTGATCTATTGGTGAAAGCGCCTACTTGTCCGCGGCGACAATCACCTCGATGCCGTGCTCGCGCAGAGCCTCAACGTAGGAATCGGGGGCGGCAGCGTCGGTAATGACGACATCAATCTCATCGAGTGATGCAAAGCTGACCAAGTAGTCGTTGCCCAACTTCGATGAATCACACAGCACGACAACGCGGTGTGCATTGGTGACGAATGCTGATTTGATAGCCGCCTCTTGCGAATCGGCCGTGGAGAGCCCGTGGTCAATGGTTAGCGCATTGGTTCCGATAAAGGCGACGTCGGCACGCATCAGGGCCATGGTGCGAAGCGCAGTGTCACCGACGACGGCCTGGGTAATCGCGCGCACCGTGCCGCCAAGCAGCTGGACGTCAGATACCCCGTTGCTGGCTAGTGAAAGAGCGATCGGGAGACTATTCGACACAATGCTGAATTGCCCGGCCGAGTAGCGCTGGCCTATGAGATCGGCAAGCGCATTCGTGGTGGTTCCGGCATCGAGAAAGATGCTGCCGCCGTCAGGAAGCTGCTCCAGTGCGGCGCGTGCGATGGCCATCTTGGCGCCTGTGGCCGAACGTTGGCGAGTATCAAGGGTGAATTCGGCGGTCTGGAAGGATTGGGAGGCGACTGCACCGCCATGAACTCGGTGCACAACTCCCTCTCGGTCCAAGACTGCGAGATCGCGGCGAATCGTCTCAGCGGTGACATCGAAGCGCTCGGAGAGCTCGGTGACATTGACTCGTCCTTCTACAGCGGTCAATGACGCAATTTGTCGGCGACGCTCTTCTGCGTACATGGTTCCTCCAAATGAAGTCTGCCTTGTGGTGGTCACTGCGCCCGCCGGTGAAGGAAAAGGGGCTGGGGCGTGTGAACGAAAAGAACAACGGATGTTGTGGCGATACTTCTATTGTCCCACTGAATGCGAACAAAACGGAACTAAACAAAGAAAAGCTCACATCGAATGCGTGCCTTAGTCACTAAAACCTATAGTTGTACTGCAAGTATCCGAATGTGTGATCTCGGACGCTAAAACGGTCGAAATCGGGCATGTACACACACAAGGGGGTAAAAAGAAACAATCCCCCAGTCCGGTTCGCCCGCACCGAGTGGGTGATTGGTGTGGAGCGGGGAAGGCCTGAGGGAGCGCTGAGGTGGATGGTTTCTAGAGTTTGCGGAACACGGATACCACTTTGCCCATGATTTCGGCTTCATCGCCCTTGATGGGTGAGTAGGCGTCGTTGTGGGGGAGGAGCCATACACCGGAGGAATCTCGGTGAAATTCCTTCACGGTCGCTTCTTCACCATCCAAAAGCGCGGCTACGAACTCGCCTTCTTCTGCAACAGACTGCGAGCGAATAATAACCCAATCCCCGTTGAGGATTCCCGCATCCTGCATTGAATCTCCCACGACTTGCAGCATATATAGTTCGCCGCTGCCTAGGATTTCACCCGGCATGGGGAAGTAGGCGTCGATGTTCTCCTCGGCGGTGATGGGGGAACCAGCGGCAATGCGGCCCACAACAGGAATGTAGTTTGGGGTGGCGGCGTCTTCGGGCGCGTCAGGGGTGGAGGTTCCCGATGGTGCGATTGCCTGCCCGGTCTTGCGCCCGGGCTTTTTGGGGTCGTCGGCGCCGGGGAAATGGCGCACATCAACAGCTCGTGGCTTGTTTGGATCGCGGCGAAGGAAGCCCTTCTCTTCCAGCTGCTTTAACTGATAGGCCACGGACGAGGTGGACTGGAGGCCTGTTGCGTCACCGATTTCGCGGATGCTTGGCGGATAGCCGCGCAACATGACGGCGTCATGGATTACTTCCAAGATGCGGCGTTGGCGAGGGGATAGTGAATCGAGGGAAGGGTGGTCGCTTCGCTTCGGATTGCGGGCCATTCTTGCTCCTAGGAACTGTCGGGGTGTGCAGAGATGATGTGCGCGGCTTTGGTGTGCCGGACATAAATGGGGGTGGGCTGCTGGTGATACTTCCGCTTCCCTTTTTAGCACGGAAAGAAAAAATGTTCGACTAACGCCGCCCGAGTGTGGACAAATTTTCGAAGGCCTGCTATAAATCGAACATACGCACCAAATCGAACGGTTGATCGAAGTTGATGTTCGAAGATGTCGGGCTTTGTTCGTACACTTCGGGCATTGTCTTAATGAATAAGGAAGACCTAGAAAGGAACCGTCATGGCTATCGCATTAAACAATGCCTCTGTACTGCGCGGGGTGTCCCTCGAGAAGTCTAGCAATCGGGCTGTGCTAGTGCCGCCAGCGGCGGTTTGGGATCCCGCTCAGTCTCGGTCGATCACGTCTGATGCCCCGCGCAACCTTCCATATGGGCCGTCTCGTGTTCGAACTCTTGCCGTAAACGATAGAACACAGTGCCGTCCGGAAATTCCGGTGAATTCCCAGGTTTCGGCCGCCGGAGCAACATCGGGCAGCCGTCGTAGTCGGTCGAACGTAGGTAACTATGTGCTCGGAGCAGTCTTTGGCGCCGCGGTATTCATCGGCACAGTATGGGGTGGCCTCAGTATCGATAGTGAGGTTGACAGTGCGAGCACCTCTTCGTCCACGACGGTCGTGTCTTCGCGCTAGAATTCCTTGGGCCAGCAGCATGTGCGCATTGGTCGAAAGGAAGGATACGGCACTGTGTATTGCCCGTTCTGTCACAACGAACAATCACGCGTTATTGACTCGCGCGTGATCGACAGCGGAACCTCGATCCGGCGGCGTCGCGAATGCGCCGCGTGCAAAGGTCGATTCACCACCATCGAGAAAGCAGTCTTGTCAGTAGTCAAGCGAAATGGCTTGGCTGAGCCGTTCAGCCGCGACAAGCTGATCCGAGGCGTCAAACGCGCATGCCAGGGGCGCGACGTTAGCGATGATGCTTTGAAGAAGCTCGCTCAAGAAGTTGAAGAGACCGTGCGCAGTCACGGCTCCTCGCAAGTCAACGCCAATGACATCGGCCTTGCCATCCTGGAACCTCTGCGAGATCTCGATGAAGTGGCCTACCTGCGCTTTGCGTCCGTGTATAAGTCTTTTGAAAGCGCCGACGACTTTGAATCAGAAATCCGCCTCATGCGTCGGCGCGACCGCGATAGCTTTTAGCGTAATTTATCCACTGCCTTTTGGATTCTCCTCAAAGACACCGCGTGGGCAGTGCCCAGGCGTTGTGCGAAGAGCGATACGCGCAGTTCCTCAATCATCCAGTAGATGTCTTTAACCTCACGCGTCTTTTCACGGCCAGGAGGCAGGGACCGCAACCGATTGGCCACATAGGCTTTGGCCTCGTCGACGTCTGCCTGCCGGTCAGCATCGCGGTCCGGGTCCACGTTCATTTCCTCAAGTCTGATGCGCGCGGCCTGGATATAGCGCGGTAAATGGCGCAGGTGCTGGATCCCGTGGACGGTGATGGCGTGCGCGGGCAATAGGAAATTGAGCTGGGCCCGAATATCATCGATGGCCGGCCCCTCCCAGTGCTTCAGCTCAGCATTCAGATTGGAATACTCTGCTAGGCCCGGCGCAATTGCAACGACTGCCTGGCGCACTCTGCCCGGGACCTCCGGTTTGACCGCGTTGAGCAATGCATTGAAGTCACCGGGGGTGCGCACCGGGCCGCCCTTTTCCATCATGATGTCGCGTACTGCGGCAACCCGGGCATCGCTGACAAGTCCTTCCGCCCCGCCGTGGGGGTAGGAGTCGACGGCTACCCGCTGCTGTAGAGGAAGCCCTTTGACCATCTGCTGCGTATTCACCGTAATTTCCCGGAGCAGCAAGGTTAGGGTGGCGGTGATCATGGAGGCGTCGGCAGCCGCCTTGGTGGGATGGACCTTGAGCGCCACGCCATCCTTGGTCGCTACGAGCGCGGGGTAGGCGGTGACCTCGTGTCCATCAACGACGGTTACCACCTCCTCATCGATGGCGCCGAGTGTATCCTCCGTCCATTCCTTGACCGCAGTGGATTCGGCGGCGCGGCCAACGCGTGAGACCGAGGAGGAAATGTGGCCGGCTTGGCGTTGGACTAGAGCCTGCAGGTTGCGGTCTGAGTCGATGACCTTGCCCCGCTTGTCCACTGCGGCATAGTTCATGCGCAGATGCGGAGGGAGCTGGTCGGGGCGGAAATCGCCGGCATTGATGCCTTGGCCGCCCATCTCTTGCAAAACCGCAGCGAGTTGCTCGGTGAGTGTGCCCTCATAGGGCAAGAGCTTGGGCAGCGCGCGTTCAGCGAACTCGGGTGCCGGAACCACGGTGCGTCGAAGAGCCTTCGGCAGCGAGCGAATAAGCTCAGTTACGAGCTCTAGACGTAGGCCCGGTACCAGCCAATCGAAGCCTTCTGTGTCCAACCCCGCGAGGAGCGGGACGGGAACCATGAGTGTGACACCGTCGAGCGGGTCTCCCGGCTCGAACTTGTAGGACAAGTCGTAGTCGATGCTTCCCTTCAACCAGCGGTCGGGGAAGGCATCCTCGGTGACATCGTGGTCCTCCTCGAGAAGAGCTTCTGGGTCGAAGTCCAAGGAATGTTTGTTCTTCTGCTTTTTCCACCAGGAATCGAAATGCCGGGCGGTGGTGACAGACGCAGGGATGCGCTGATCGTAGAAATCGAAGAGAGTGTCTTCGTCTACGACGAGTCCGCGCCGGCGGGCCTTCTCCTCATATTCGGAGGCCTCGGCGAGTTTGCGCTTGTTGTCGTGGAAGAAGTGGTGGTGGGTGGTCCAGTCGCCGTCGACTAGCGCGTTACGGATGAACATATCGCGCGCTGCCTCAGGATCCACGCGGTGATAGGGCACGGTCCGGTCGGCGACAACAGTGACGCCATAAAGCGTCGAGCGTTGGGTGACGACCGCAGAGCCGCGCTTTCGCGACCACGTCGGGTCAGAATAGTTGTGCTTCAGCAAATCCTTCGCCAGCTTTTCAACCCATGCTGGGTCGATGGCAGCAACGTCGCGCGCCCACAGGCGCGACGTTTCCACCAACTCAGCCGCCATGACGAACTCGGGCGGTTTCTTTGCCAGTGCCGATCCGGGGAAGACGAGGAAGCGGGTATTGCGTGCACCAATGAACTCCTTAGAGTTGCCATCACGCGCGCCGATATTAGACAACAGTCCAGAAAGCAAGGCCATATGGATGTCATCGGGGCGACGCTCTGTGCTTTCCTGGGCTTTCCACCCGAGCTGCTTGGCGACGTCCCGCAGCTGCCGCACCAGATCGAACCACTCGCGGATGCGCATATAGTGCAGGAAGTCGGCCTTCATCCGTTTGCGGAAAGCATTGCCGCTCATCTCATCGCGAGCTTCCTGGACAAAGTCCCACAGGTTGAGCATGGCCACAAAGTCGGAGGTTTTATCCTTGAAGCGGGCATGTGCCTGGTCGGCTTGAGCTTGCTTGTCGCTCGGCCGCTCGCGCACATCTTGGATCGTCATGGCAGCAACGATGACCATGACGTCGTGGAGACACCCGGAAGTCTTGGCCTCGACCAGCATGCGGGCCATGCGTGGATCTACGGGGATGCGGGCAAGATCGCGTCCTATTCGGGTCAGGACAGGTAGTCCGTCTTTTTCTTTGCCCTCGAGGGCGCCCAGTTCGTGCAGAAGAAGTAGGCCGTCTCGTACGGCCTTCCGCTCAGGGGGTTGGACGAAGGGGAAGTCAGCAATGTCACCAAGGCGCAGCGAAATCATCTGTAGGATGACGCTGGCCAGGTTGGTGCGCAGAATCTCGGGATCCGTAAACTCCGGGCGGGATAGGAAATCCTGCTCGCTGTACAGGCGGATGGCGATGCCATCCGCAACGCGGCCACAGCGGCCCGAGCGCTGGTTGGCGCTTGCCTGGGAGACCGGCTCGATGGGGAGACGCTGCACCTTGGTGCGCGTGGAATAGCGCGATATACGCGCCGTTCCCGTATCCACGACGTAGCGAATGCCCGGCACCGTCAATGAGGTCTCAGCAATGTTGGTGGAGAGCACGATGCGCCGTCCGCGGTGCGAGCGGAAAACGCGATGCTGTTCCTGGTTGGACAGGCGTCCGAAGAGCGGAGTGACCTCCACGTTGCGCCAGTGGCGCCCCTCGATGGCCTCCATGGCGTCGCGGATATCGCGCTCTCCGGGGAAGAAGCACAGAATATCTCCTTCGCCTTCGGCCATGAGCTCCTCGATGGCTTCGCAGAGGGCGTCGAGAGGATCGAGGTCGATGGTCTTTCCACCCGATTCGACCTCGAGCGGGCGGTAGCGGATCTCCACGGGGTAGGTGCGCCCGGAGACCTCGATGATGGGGGCAGGTTTGCCCCCAGCGTCCGCGAAGTGTTCGGCGAAGCGCTCGGGATCAATCGTTGCTGAGGTGATGATGACCTTCAGATCCGGACGCTTGGGAAGCAGCCGCTTGAGGTAGCCCAAGAGGAAGTCGATGTTGAGTGAGCGCTCGTGTGCCTCATCGATAATGATCGTGTCGTAGGCATTGAGGAAACGGTCGCGCTGCATCTCTGCCAGCAGGATGCCGTCGGTCATGAGCTTCACGGCGGTGGTGGAGGAGACTTTGTCATCGAAGCGAATGGCATAGCCGACTGTGTCCCCGATGGACTGATCAAGTTCTTCTGCAATGCGCTCGGCGACGGTACGCGCTGCTAGTCGCCGCGGCTGGGTATGGCCAATGAGCCCCCGCCGGCCGCGGCCGAGTTCCAGGCAGATTTTTGGAATCTGTGTGGTCTTTCCCGAACCGGTTTCACCAGCGATGATGACTACCTGATTCTTTTCGATCGCCTCGGCGATATCGTCGCGGCGTCCGGTGACGGGAAGCTCCTCGGGGTAGGTAATCGGCGGCACGTTGGCATCGATGGTGCTCACCTTGTCTTGGGCGGCTGTGATATCGGCCTGGATCGCAGCCAGGGCCTTGGGAGAACGAGCCTTGCGCAGGCGGCGACGGAATGCGCGCTCATCACTCAAAGAAACTGTTGTGAGAGCGCCGTAAAGATCTTCGCGAGTAGCAGTCATAGTTGACCTAAAAGTCTACTCGGAAGGCTAGTCGCTCACAGGTCCAGGTAGAGAAATTGGTACCCTCGTGGTGACTGTGTGAACAATGATTAAAGAAGGGCACAATCAATGACTAATCCTTTTGGTTCGAATCCGGAGGACAACGGCTCCAACGGAGGGTTCGGAAGCAACCCGCAGAACGGCCCCAGTAATTCCTCCGGGAACACTGGTGGACTTCCAAAGTATGAACCCACCAGCCACCCAGAAGACCAGGCTGGTTTCGGTCAATCCGGCAACTATGGCAACTATGGCGGCGGAGCTTACGGCTCTCAGTCCTATGGTGGGTACGATGCTGGCCAGCCGGGTTATGCCGGTGCGAGCTATGGGAATAGCTCCGGTCAAGAGGGCCTCGGCCCAGGTGCCGGTCCGGCCTATACGGGTCCAGTCAGCGCTATCGAAGCGATCAAATGGGGATTCAAGGCCGCGCTCGGCAACGCACTTTTGTGGGTGTTGGGAGCCGTCGTCGTGCTTGCTATTCAGTTTGTCCCACAAGTTGGAATCAGCGTTGGTGCGCAGAGTGCCGATGGGGCGGAGACCTCCGTCATGTTGGACCTCTTCTCCTTCGCGGTGTCTATCCTGTCCTTTGTCATTTCTCTGGTTGTTTATCGTTTGGCCTACCGTGAAATCGATAAGCCGAGCCCCACATGGGGAACCCTGTTCCAGGGAGTTCGCTGGGTGCCGCCGCTGGTAGTGAATCTTGTCTTGGGCATTCTCGCAGCGATTGCCCTGGTGATCGTCATCGTCGTCCTGTTTATGGTGGTCCTCGGCGGTGTGGAAGGTACGGACCTCCAGAACCCAGAGCAGCTCAGCCAGAGCGATGTTTTCGCGCTCGTTGGCTCCATCTTTGGTGGGCTCCTTGTAGTGATGTTGATTGCGCTGTTTATTCAGCCCTTCTTTACCCTCATGCCCTGGTTGGCAGCCGATACTTCCTCGATCGGCGAGGCTTTCTCCCAGGGACTCAAGCTGGGCAAGGAAAACTACAGCCACCTTTTGCTGTTTATTGTCCTGTCTGGCCTCTTGGGTTTCGCGTCCCTTATTACCTTGGGCTTGGCTCTGATTATTATCGCGCCGGCCCTTCAGCTGGCGACAGCGCACCTGTGCCGCCAGTGCCAGGGTCGTTATGCTCCCGCAGCTTAAGGTCTAAACCAGACCTATAACGCAACGCCGCCTAAGCTTTCCGCTTGTTTAGCCACCGCCTACCGAGGCGGGCCGGGCTACAAGAGGTAAGCCAAGGGCGGCGTTGTAGTTTTTAATGCCATCAGAGTTGGGGGGGCTCGAATTACGAGGTCGGGAAGAGGGCTCGGGAGCGTTCCGCAGCGTCCTGGAAGGCGGCGGTGACCAAAGAGCCAAAGGCGCGAAATTCATCAGCGCGGGCAGCAGACGATCGGAAAACGAGTCCAACCGGGCGCTCCGCTGTTACCGTGGGGGCGAAACGGGCGACCGCAAGCTGCGGGTTTTGGCATTCCGTTGCGAGCGCTGATTCAGGGACAAGGGTAGTGCCTAGATTTCCCATGACGAGCTGCAGGATAGTGGTCAGCGACGATGCTCGGGTGACGGCATTGGTGGCTTCGGAGGGGTTTACCTTGGCGCGACGGCATAGGTCGAGGACTTGGTCGCGGAGGCAGTGGCCGTCGTCAAGCAGCAAAAGGTCAAGGTCTGCAAGCTCTTCGAGTGTGAGATCCTCGCGCCCCGCGAGCGGGTGTCCTGCCGGTGTTACGACGGTAAAGGACTCGCTATAGAGAGGAGTCTCGACCATCCCGGTGGCCTCGGTGGGCAGTGCGGCCACAGCGAGGTCTAAGCTGCCCTCGCGCAGCTTGTCTAACAGGTGTTGAGTCTGTTCCTCGACGAAGCGTGGTTCTAGATCAGGGTAGGTTTCGCTGATGGATTTCAGTAGCCCCGGCAAAATATAGGGCGCGATGGTGGGGATGATTCCGATGGTGAGGGGGCCAGTTAACGTACCGCTTGCACCGTGGGCTTGGCTGAGGAAGGCATCGGACGCTTCGAGCGTTGCCTTGGCGTAGGGGAGGAGCGCCTCGCCGGTGGACGTCACGATGACCTTGCGGGTAGAGCGCTCGATGAGCTGGACGCCCAAGCCTTGTTCGAGGGCGACGAGTGCTTGGGAGAGCGAAGGCTGGGAGATATCGAGTTTGGCGGCCGCGGAGCCAAAGTGTTTGTTCTCCGCAATCGTGACGAAGGTGCGCAACTGGGCGAGGGTTGGGCGATACTCCTTATTGTTCATGCCTATAACTCTAACATCTCTAATTCGTCAGGCCTATTGACGTGCGAGGGGGTTCGTGGCATACTTAACAAGCGAGCGGCTGCGTACCAGCTAAAAGGCAAAATGGTGTGCGGTCGTAGAGATTTGCATCACTTTTGTGCATTGTTGTGACTATTGAAGGAGTTGAATCTTCTATGCCTATCTTGACCGTTGGTGAGAAGTTCCCAGAGTTCGAACTGACTGCGCTGAAGGGCGGCGACCTCCACGACGTCAACGCTAACCAGCCGGAGGATTACTTCGAGCAGGTGTCTTTGGACAAGTACCAGGGGATGTGGAAGGTTGTATTCTTCTACCCGAAGGACTTCACCTTTGTGTGCCCGACTGAGATCGCAGCCTTCGGCAAGCTGGATGAGGAATTCCAGGACCGCGATACCCAGATCCTCGGCGGCTCCACCGACAATGAGTTTGCGCACTTCAACTGGCGTGCAACCCACCCGGAGCTGAAGGAAGTCCCGTTCCCGATGTTCTCTGATATCCGCCACGACCTGATCCGCGCCCTCGGTGTGGAGAATGCCGACGGCGTTGCTGACCGCGCAACTTTCATCATTGACCCGGACGGTGTTATCCAGTTCGTGTCCGTGACCCCGGACGCTGTCGGCCGCAACGTTGATGAGGTTCTGCGTGTGCTCGATGCGCTGCAGTCCGAAGAGGTTTGTGCCTGCAACTGGGAGGCTAATGACCCGACGAAGAACATCGACAAGCTCGAGGTCGTTCAGTCCGCACTGTAAGACATCGCTAAGCACAACCGTCCAACCATAAAGGAGTTACTCAGTGTCCATCGACAACCTGAAGTCCGCACTTCCGGCGTATGCCAAGGATCAGAAGCTCAACATCGGTACGCTCACGCGTACGACCGAGCTGAATGAGGAGCAGCTGTGGGGCAGCTTGGTCGCTGCCGCGGCCGCCACCCGTAATGATCTGGTCCTGAAGGAGATTCTTGAGGAAGCCCGCGAGCACCTCAGCGAAGAGGCAGTTGACGCAGCTCTCGGCTCCGCCACGGTGATGGCTATGAATAACGTGGCCTACCGCGCAAAGAGCTGGTTGGGCGATGATTTCGCTCAGGTCAAGTTTGGTCTGCGCATGAACATCATTGCTAAGCCTGGCGTAGACAAGGCAACGTTTGAGCTGTGGAGCACCGTTGTCTCTGCTATCAATGGCTGCGAGCACTGCTTGACTGCACACGCCAATACTCTGTTGGAGGAGGGCGTGACCAAGGAGCAGATTTGGGAAGGCGTCAAGGTCGCAGGCGTTGTTCAGGCTGTGGCGCAGGCGCTGCAGGCTGAGGCTGTGCGTTCCGCTGAGTAGATAAACAGCATGCCTTCTTAGGCGCACGATAGAAAGTCCCACTCCCGTGATTATGTACAGGGGAGTGGGACTTTTTGTGTCTCAAAGGGCTGGGGGCGGTTTGCGGCCTTCTAGCCGATGACCCCGCCGAAGGCAACGCCGATGCCATAGGTAATGGCTAGCCCGAGCGCTCCACCAAAGACGAGGCGGAAGACGGAACGTGCGGCATTCGTACCGGCGAGGCGAGCAGACACGTAGCCCGTAATCGCCAGGGCAATGAGAGTGACCACGGCGACGACTGCTGCGGCCATGCTCATCGGGGCTATGAAGATTGACAGGAGGGGCAGCGCTGCACCGGCAAGGAAAGATACTGCCGACCAGAAAGCGGCGTGCCAAGGGTTCGTCAGGTCCTCACCATCGATTCCCATTTCCAGCCTCAGGTGTGCCTCCAAGAGCCTATCTTTGGCGGCGATCTCATGTGCTGCAGTGTCTGCGGTAGTGGTGTTCATGCCGTAGTCGGCCAACATAGATACGAGTTCGGCGTGTTCTTGTTCAGGAAGCTCTGCCAGCTCGCGGGTCTCCTTGGCTATCATCATCCGTTCGGAGTCACGCTGCGCTGACACCGAGACATATTCTCCCAGCGCCATCGACGCGGCTCCCGATACGGTTGCGGCCAAGCCGGCGATAAGGATGGCGCTTGCCGACGCCCCCGACCCCACGACGCCGAGCAGAAGTGCAGCGACGGAGACGATGCCGTCATTAGCGCCGAGAACTCCCGCCCGAAGGGAATTTAACCGCGCGTTGTGTGAATCGCCATGGGGCTCATTGGCATGGTGTGCCATTTCCAGCTCCTTGAACCCTAGAGAACTGCTCTTACTCCAGTATCGTCGCTGGTCAGAGTCCTGTAAAGCGTGTATAGGCTTCGCTGTGTGTAGGGAGTGAAGGCTTAGGTAATCGTTCCGGTCCACTCACCGCAGGGGATGCCGTCCACTGACAGGCTCATCGTGAAGACTTCTTCTTTTAGATTAAAGTGGGCGGTGGGCAGCGTGATTGCGAGTGCCTCGGGGGAGTAGTTGTATTGATAATCAACTGGGCGGTGGGCGTCCCTCGTGTCTTCTCCGTATGAAGCGATCTCCATCGAGCTGAGGTTGGCTTGCTCGAAGTAGGCGATGAGCTGAAGGTCGAGGGTGTGCAGCTTAAAGACGACGTCACGGTGGTGGGGCATGCCCCCGAGGAGCCAATGCACAGTGACTGAATCCTCGTGTGTCTCAAAACGAACGCCGGCAAGGTGGATGCTGGTGGCTGGGGAGTTTGGGTTAGTCATAGTGGCGCCCACTGTACTCCCCATGTCGCTACTTGAAATCGAGGGAAAAGTATTCAGATTTGGTTAAGTGCAGAACCTTTTCAAAGAGCCAGCAAAAGAGCAGCGCAAGGGCGAGGGGAAGTACGACATAAACGAAGGTAATGATCATCACGTTGCCGGCGCTCCATCCCCACCCTTCGTAATTGAGGGCCGCCAGCGGGCCCATGAGGCCGGATATTCCGAAACCGGCGGAGATTGGTGTGCCTGAGATCCCTAGAGCGCCACCAATGCCGCCCAGGATTGCGGCGGAGCAAATGACGGGAAGGAAGGTGACCGGCTTGGACAACATATTGGCCATCTGTACTTTGGGAGAGCCCAGAACATGCAGGATGGAGGTGGCGAAGCCGTTGACGCGCCAGCCGGCAACGAGGAGCGTGAACCCTGCGGCAACGGCCCCGAGGTTGGCGGTGCCAGAGGCGATGCCGTCGATAAAGATGGCGGTAGCAATGCCGACGGTGGAGACTGGGGAGACGATCATGACTGCAAAAAGAACGGCGAGGACTATGCCCATGAGGACCGGCTGCAAAGTTGTCGCACCGTTCACGAGGTCACCAAGCCACAGCGTAAAGACCTTGACGATGGGGAAGGTGACAACCCATCCGATGCTGCCCGCAACGAGCGTCACGATGGTGGAAAGCAACAAGATGGAGTAGTTCTTGAGCCTATCGCCGATGAAGAGGAGCAAACCAACTGCCATGGCTGCGGTTAATCCAGAGTTGATGACGAGCCCGGTGCCTTTGAGGAAGAAGCCGCCTTCGGGATTGACGGTGGCCACCCCGGAGCCGCAGAAAGAAGCAATGCCCACGGCTGCGGTCTGAATCGGCGTCATCTTGAATTCGATGCCTACGAGGACACCAATCATCACAGGTAAAAGGCTGGCGGCTAGACCCGTCAGCGCTATTACGGTGGACGCGCCGGACCAGAAGGGGAGCAGTGCCTTGGCCAACTCGCCGAGCAAGGCCTGCGGGACGAGCGACACGACGACGGCGATCGAGATGCCGTTGAGAACCTTCATGGTGAAGGATCCGAGGGTGAGATGCTCGGCCGCGGGCGCGGCGCTAGCGTGAGGGATGGGGGAAAGCTGGCGTTCGTCTATCTGCTGTGGCGTGCTCATTCCCCAATCATACGCATAATATGCGGTTGACGGAGAATAATAACAAAGAAAGGGAGTATTTAAATTCCCTAGTATTCCACGCGTAGTTCGGACAGCCGGACTTCACCAGCCTCATCGGAGGCATCCAAATCGACAGTGCCAACGATGTGGTAAGAGTTGTCCCCCTCTGGGTCCTTGAGGATCTGCCGGACGGTCCACGATCGTGAACCCCCAACGCCACGAGCCCCTGCGCCCTTGTCGCCCTTGTCCAGGACAAAGTACTCCGGGCCCCGTGCTGCTGGCCCAGTATCGATGTCATCGTAGTCATCGAAGTAGTCATCGAGAGCTTGGCCAAAGTCGGGGATCTCCTCCAAATAATCCAACAAATCTGCCAAGCGATCTTCCTTCTCCAAGGCAAAGAGCTGCGCGAGCCGGAAGAAGTAGTTGCGCACCATGATGCCAAAGGCACGCTGATTGGCTGTCAAGGCAGTGGGATCCTCAACGCCGAAGGCCAATTCGCGGTCCAAATCCGCCTGGGAAATGGGGGAGTCCTCGCCGGCCATTTCAGCCCACTCGTCGACGAGCGAAGAATCAACCTGGCGGATAAGTTCTCCGAGCCAGACGATGATGTCTTCGAGCTCCTCGGTAAGGAACTCGGCAGGGATCGACTGCTTGAGCGTGCGCCAAGCATCAGTGAGGTAGCGCAGGATGACGCCTTCAGAGCGGGCGAGTCCGTAGGTGGCGACAAGGTCGGAGAAGGTCATGGCGCTCTCTAGCATGTCGCGAACCACAGACTTAGGACGCAGCTCAAATTCCTTGGCCCAAGGATTGGTTTCGCAAAAAGTGTCGTAGGCCTGCTCCAAGAGCTCTTCGAGTGGCTTCGGCCAGGTGATGTCTTCCACGATGGCCATGCGTTCGGTGTAGTCCACCCCGTCTGCTTTGAGCGCCGCGATCTCCTCGCCACGGCGTTGCTTTTGCTGAGCAATTAGGACTTGGCGAGGATCATCGAGCACTGCCTCGAAGACCGAGATGACGTCGAGGGCATAGGTGTCCGATTCCGGATACAGCAAGGTGAGTGCCGCCAACGCGAAGGGCCCCAAAGGTTGGTTCAAGGCGAAATCGCGCGGCATTTCCCGCACCACGTGGTACGGGCGTCCATAGATGTCGAGACCCTTGGTGGATTTTTGGACCACGCCTGAATTGAGAAGCCCTCGAAACAGGCTCAGCGCCGTTAAGATGTCTTCGTTCTGGCGCGCACGCGTGTTGTGGCTCGTACGCAGCAGGTGTTTTAGGTGCTCGTAACCGTTGCCGTGGCGGGCGAGCACATTGAGCAGCATGGAATTGGAGACTCGGAATTGGGAAGTGAGCTGCTCCGGTTCGGCGTCGATAAGCCGGGCATAGGTCTGTTCCGACCACGAAACCTCGCCATCGCGCGCGGACTTCTTCTTCAGTTTCTTTAGGCGCGCCGGGTCATCGCCCACGCGCCGCCGCGCTTTGGCGTTTTCGATCTCGTGCTCCGGCGCCTCTACGACGACCGTGCCTTCCGTGTCATAGCCTGCTCGGCCGGCGCGACCGGCAATCTGGTGAAACTCGCGGGACTTGAGGATCCGCTGACGGGTTCCGTCATACTTGGCCAGGCCCGTCATCAACACCGTGCGGATCGGTACATTGATGCCAACACCTAAAGTGTCGGTACCGCAGATGATCTTGAGCAGACCCTTTTGGGCCAACCGCTCCACCAAGCGCCGATACTTCGGCAACATGCCGGCATGGTGTACACCAATTCCCTTACGAAGCAGCTTAGACAGGTCCCTGCCGAACGTCGTGGTGAATCGGAATCCCGCGAGCTCAGCGGCAATGGACTCCTTCTCCTCTGAGGTGATGATCTTTGACAGCGACGTCAATGCTTGCGCGCGCTCTGAGGCCTCGCGCTGGGAGAAGTGGACCACGTAGACAGGTGCCTTGCCACCAGCGAGCAATTCCTCGATGGTTTCATGGACAGCGGAAAAGACGTAGGAGAAGTCCAACGGGACCGGGCGGGTTGTCCCAGCCACGAGCGTCGTCGTGCGTCCGGTGCGCTCAGTTAAGTCCTTCTCCAGCCACGTCGTATCGCCCAAGGTCGCGGACATGAGCAAGAACTGTGCCTTCGGCAATTCCAACAGCGGAACCTGCCAGGCCCAGCCGCGATCCGGCTCGGAATAATAGTGGAATTCATCCATGACCACCTGATCGATGGCGGCTTCCGCGCCATCTCGCAGTGCAATATTGGCGACGATCTCCGCGGTCGCAGCAATGATGGGCGCGGAACCGTTCACCGTGGCATCGCCGGTCATCATGCCAACGTTTTCTGGGCCAAAAATCTCACAGAGAGCGAAGAATTTCTCGCTCACCAAGGCCTTGATAGGGGCGGTGTAGAAGCTGCGCTGCCCTCGCGCTAAAGCTATGAAGTGGGCGGCATTGGCTACCATGGACTTACCGGATCCGGTAGGCGTGGCCAAGATGACGTTATCCTGCGCGAGGATAGCTAAAGAGGCCTCTTCCTGCGCCGGGTACAGCGAGATTCCACGGCCGGAGGTCCACGATAAAAACGTCTCCCAGATGGCCTCATCAACCATCGACTCGGGGACTTCGGCGAGATCGGGCAACATCTGAGAAAGGTTCACCCGTCCCACCTTAGGCGAAAGCCTTAGAGCATAAGTCTCCGCCCTGCGGCTGTGAAAGACCGAGACTCCTCGACAGCCGCGGCGTGCTGAGCTTATCTGAGGTTAGACGTCATCGTCCATGTCTGAGCCGGGGCCCTCGTCGCGCCCGTAGTTATCCTCGCGGTCGTCGATGTCTTCAGAGAGGATATCCGGGTTGTCATCGAGTCCGGCAAGGAAAGCCTCGAAGTCAGCCCCGATTTCCTCGCCCGTAGGCATGTGCTCTTCACCCGGCATAATGGCCTGCGGATGGCGGGAACGGTAGCGCTCCATATAAGCGTCGTACTGCTCTTCCAACTGGCGGACCACGCCCGCGATCTCTTCAGAATCCGTCACCTGCTCCTCGAGCTGCTGGTTGACGCGAGCCACGTCTGCCTCCAAGCTACCCAAGGGAATGTTGAGGTCGACGGCTGAGGCAACCGAATCCAGAAGACGGAGCGTGGCCGCTGGATAAGGCGAGGCCGCCAGATAATGCGGCACATGCGCGGTATAGCCGGCCACGCGTCGGCCCTTCTTATCCAAGGCACGCTCAATATACAGGGCGGCTGCGCCGGGGACCATCATGGTGGATTCCATGCGTACCATAGAGTTAAGGAGTTCCGGGGCATTGCCGTGCGCAGTGACCACCGTGGGGCGGGTGTGTGGCACCGGCATGGGCGCGGAGTAGAGCATGATGGTGTTCTTGATATCGAACTTTTCAACCAAGTTCACTACCGCATCCGTAAAGGCCTCCCACCGCAAGTCCGGTTCCGGTCCGGACAGCAGCAAGAAAGGCGTGCCGGAATTATCCCGCAATACCTTGATGCCCAAATCCGTGTTCTCAATCTCCACGGTGCGGTCATGGTCGATAGTGACGGCAGGGCGGCGTGAACGGTAGTCAATGAGTTCGTCGTTATTAAACGAGGCCAGCTGGCGGTTTTCCAACGCGGCTTTGAGGTGATCAGCACTGGCTTCAACGGCCTGGCCTGCATCGGCGTAGCCATTCATGGCAACGATCATTGTGGGGCCTGCGCCTGGAGTGGAATCATCCTTGACCACTGGAGCGGGGTACTCCAGCTCGTACATGCGGCGCTGTTCTTCCTGCATGGTTGTGACTCCTCCTTCTAGCCGTGTGCTTGTTCTCGAGCGTACGACCTCAATCAGTGTTCTGTGACATGCAACGCTTAAGGCTTACCGCCTATTCCCAGAGGCGACTGGGCGTCCGGGGCGAACGCGAAGCTGGTCCGTACACGCGGGGCTCCCGCAGGGAACCAGTGATGATCGTTCAAGCATGCCATATGGAGGCTGGTTGTGCCAGGATTCCACTTGCTGGGTGTGGAAAACCGGGCTACTTCCAGTGGACTGCGCACTAGCCCGGACTCGTTATCCACAGATGTGCCGTGGACGGTCTTAGTGCTCTAGCGAACTGAGGTAAGTGTGGTTCAGGCTACAAGGTATGAACACACTCTCAACGCATACAGACCGCACTCCACCGATAACGACCCCAGGTCACCTCCTCGCAAACATCCCTGGCCTCCTAGGCTTCTATCCCACTGAATCGGTGGTTTTCATGGCTATCGATACCACCCCGCGAGGCCCAGCCATGGGCCCGCTTGCTCGCGTCGACATTGCTGATGCCCAAGGGGCAGTAGCGGACATCTCGCCGTTACTGGCCGAGCACGCCCGCGAAGGTGTGTTTGCATTCCTTATTTCGAAGCGTCCCCTCACCGAGCTCAGGGAGGTGGCTCACTGGCTATATGGCCTAGACCGCGCCGAGGACGGGCTGGAGGTCGACGCTGCGTGGCATACCCGGGAAATCACCAAACATGAGGCTTATGTCTTGCTTCATGGAACCGTCAACGCGGATGGAAGCGGGCCAATGAAGAAGTGGGTTGAGGGGACAATACCGGCGCTGACCGACGCCCCCTCGATGCGCTCTTGCGTCGACCACAATGTTGTACCGGAGCTCAATAGGGAGGAGTTCTTTGCTGTCTTTGCCGCAGGGAACCAGTATCTGGATGCTGCCGAAGCCGATGCCTTGGCACGGCAAGCGCGAGAAACGGCGACGCAGTATCGTGCGCAGGTAGCAGCTGTGCGGGGAAAGAAACGAAAGGACCTCTTGGATCACTTGCTCGACGATGCTCGGTGGGCGCTTCACCAGGTGGCGTCGGTGGAGGAGGCTGAGCAGGACAGTGAGCTGCTGGCAACCTGTGCTGTGTGGCTGTCAACGACGTGGACGCGCGACCTTGTCGTGAACGTGTGCGCGACGTCGGGCGAAAAGGGAGCGCATCTCCTTCTGGCGGCGGCGCGGACATTCGGCGGCGAGTTGCGGGCAAACGCGCTGACTCTCTTTGCGCTGGCGCAGCTGGAACAGGAGTGGGATATCCTCGCGGGTCCTGCATTGCAGCTCGTCGTGGAAGAATTTCCCAGCCACCGCCTAGGCTCACTCCTGTGCCAGGCATACCGTCATGGCCTGCACGAAAAGATTCGGGACTCAATTCATACAGGCGCCCTCAAAGCCTATGAAAACGCTATAGGGGAAGGGGAGGAGCATTCAGAGGATGCGGCTAGCGATGCGCAGAATGTGCCCGCTCGCCGAGCTGCTGGGTGAAGTTCCACGCGTCTGTCACGATGGTGGTCAGATCGGTGCGGCTGGGGTTCCACCCGAGCTCGGATTTGATCTTTTCCGAAGAGGCCACGAGTGTTGCGGGATCCCCAGCGCGGCGAGGTGCAAGCTCAGCCGGGATGGGGTGACCGGTTACTTCGCGGCAGGCCTCAATGACCTGTTTGACGGAGTAGCCATCCCCGGAGCCAAGGTTGTAGATGCGGTGCGTTCCTGCGGCGTTGCTCTCCAGCGCTAGGACGTGGGCCTCTGCCAGGTCTCGGATGTGGATGTAATCCCGGACCGCGGTGCCGTCGGCGGTGTTGTAGTCATCGCCGAAGATGTAAATCTTGTCGCGGTGCCCCAGCGCTACCTGCAGGACGAGGGGAATGAGGTGGGTTTCTACTTCGCGGTTTTCTCCAATGGTGCCGTAGGCTCCGGCGACATTGAAGTAGCGCAAGGAGGTCGCCCCAAGGCCGTAGGCAGTGGCATAGGACGTGATCATGTAGTCAATTGCGAGCTTGGACGCGCCGTAGGGATTCGTTGGCTGCGTAGGCATCGACTCCGTAATTGGCACTTGCGCTGGCTCGCCGTAGGTTGCAGCGGTCGAGGAAAAGACGAGGTTTGTGACCTCGAATTCCCGCATGGCGTTTAGGAGCGTCAGCGTGGTTACGACATTATGTTGCCAATAGTCAGCGGGGGCTTCAACGGATTCACCGACGAGGGAACGCGCCGCAAAGTGCAGCACGCCGTCGAATCCACCTTCAGACAACACCTCACGGGCGACATCAGCGACGTCGCCTTCAACGAGACGTGCCTGCTCTGGGATGGCCTCGCGGTTGCCGGTAGAGAAGTTGTCGATGATGGTGACGTCGTGGCCTTTTTCAACCAAGACTGCCGCGCACACACTGCCGACATATCCGGCACCACCGGTAACTAACAGCTTCATCGTCTTACTTCTCCTTAACTCGGATGGCGTGGGCGAGATCGTCGACAAGCTCGACAGTATGGCCCGACTTCGTCGTCAGCGTAATGGTTCCGCTCTCATTGACCACCGTCACCTGCGAACCGATTTGGATTCCGCAGGAATAAAGATCATCGAAGGTCGAGCTGTCGGCCTGCAACACCTCATTGATTTGCACGATGGTGGCTTCAGTTTCTTGTCCCGTGGGGAGGTCGATGGCGCGGGTTCCCAAGTCGAGCTCCACCGGGGTCGTGCCCAACTGTGCCAAGCCTGGGATGGGGTTGCCGAATGGTGAGCGCGAGGAATCCTCCAATACCGCGACGACGCGCTTTTCTACCTCTTCACTCATGACGTGTTCCCACCGGCAGGCCTCGTCGTGGACCTTGTCGATGTCCAGTCCAAGGACGTCTGTGAGCAAGCGTTCAGCTAGGCGGTGCTTGCGCATGACGTTGGTTGCCAATTCGCGGCCCTGTTGGGTGAGGTCGAGGCTGCGATCAGTGCGCACGTGGAGCAGACCATCGCGCTCCATACGAGCCACGGTCTGGGATACGGTCGGCCCAGACTGCTCTAAACGCTCTGCGATCCGCGCGCGGAGGGGAGTGATGCCTTCCTCTTCGAGCTCGTAGATGGTGCGCAGATACATTTCCGTGGTGTCAACTAGGTCCCTCACGTGGGCTTACCTTTCTGCGTTGTGGGCGGTGCGTAGCCACATAGGTTTAGACGCGGTAATAAGGATGTATTAAGAGAATATCTTAAACAATAGCGCATTCATTGAAAGTATTGAGCGCGCAGCGCTGTGCCTCCGGCGGGGTTCGACGGGGCACGGCAACCTCGCGGGACCTTGTGGAACGACGAAAGCCACCGAGCGCTGACCGCCAAAGCCCACAATGCTGTTTCAGCTGGGCTAGCAGGTAGCTGGCTCGATGGCTCATGCCAGGATTCGAATAAAAGATTTAGAGTGCGTATTCGCGGAGGCGATCGGCGCGGTTTCCTTCGCGCAGCTTGGCCATGACCTCACGTTCAATTTGGCGAACGCGTTCGCGGGAGAGACCGAACTTGCGGCCAATCTGGTCGAGGGTGCGCGGAACCCCATCGTCCAAGCCATAGCGCAAACGGATGACGTCCTGCTCGCGCTCCTCCAAAGAACCAATGACGGAGCGGATATCGGAGTGGCGCATGGAAGCAACCACGGCGGTTTCGGCGTCCGTTGCTTCGGCATCCTCGATGAAGTCTCCCAGTGGAGCCTCTTCATCGGTGCCCACCGGCATATCCAAGGAGACAGGATCGCGGGACTGACGCAGCAGCATTTCGATCTTGGACTCTTCGATTCCCGATTCCTCTGCGAGCTCCTCGTTCGTAGCCTCGCGGCCTAGGGATTGGTACATCTCGCGCTTGATGCGCGAAAGCTTATTAACCTGCTCAACTAGGTGTACAGGGAGGCGAATTGTCCGGGACTGGTCAGCCATGCCGCGGGTAATGGCCTGGCGGATCCACCAGGTTGCGTATGTGGAGAACTTGAAGCCCTTGGCGTAGTCAAACTTCTCCATCGCGCGAATCAGGCCCAAGTTACCCTCCTGGATGAGATCCAGTAGCGGCATGCCGCGGCCGGTATAGCGCTTAGCCAGGGAGACCACGAGGCGCAGGTTTGCTTCCAAGAGGTGGGAGCGTGCCTTCTTACCTTCGCGGGCCAAGATCTTCAGGTCACGCTTCTCCGCGCGAGTTAGCTTCTCAGCATTGGCAAGCTTGTACTCGGCGTAGAGGCCAACCTCAATAGTCTGCGCCAATTCAACCTCGTCCTCGGCGCTCAGCAGCGCAGTCTTGCCGATTCCATTGAGGTAAACGCGGACCAAGTCCGCGGAGGGATTGTCATTGGTCTGGTTACGGCGTGAGCCGCGGTCAACTTCCTGTCCGTCCTCGTCTTGGACGCTAGCAGCGGATGATGTGGCCATCTCATGCCTCCTAAGTTGCGGCTTGGTTCATCCCCTACAACGGGCCTTCGCGTCAGATAGTTCCCACGGCCCCAAAAATGTTTAATCACCCGGGAAGTGCGAGAGGTTTTAGGCCATTTTGGGGGAGGCGCGCCGAAGCTAGACCTCAACGATCACGGTAAATGGTCCTTCATTGACGGAGGACACGCGCATCATCGCTCCAAAGCGGCCTTCTTCCACAGTGAGTCCGCGCTCGCGAAGGCGAGCGACAACTCCCTGGATAACCGGCTGCGCGGCTTCACCCGGTGCGGCATCTGACCACGATGGGCGCCTGCCTTTGGCCGTTCGCCCGTAAAGGGTGAACTGACTTACCACCAGAACAGGCGCACCGCTGTCGGCCACGCTCGTCTCGCCTTCTAGGATGCGCAGCTCAGCGATTTTGCGCGCCATCGTGTCCATCCGCTCTTCCAAGGTTGGTCCCTCGGCAGTACCGGAATCAGAACCTGCCGCGACGTCCTCGCGGGAAACACCGACGAGCGCTAAGACGCCGCCGGTATCCGGGCAGGAAATAGAGCCGACAACGTCGTTGTCTACGGTGACGGTTGCTTCGGAAACGCGGGTTAAGACAGCACGCATGGGATCGAGTGCACGACCTTTCTGGGGAGGAGTTCTTTCTCAGATGACAAACGCGAGGGACTTGGGGGAGGGAGAGGGCTACTCAGTGTTGCTAAATGCCAACAGCTCCGTAGGGATGAGTAGCCCATGGCGGATGAGATCCACAATGGCTGGAAGCGCGGCGCTGACCAACTCGGATTCCTCAAAGCCCTGCGCGGCGGCATAGAGCTCGATGGTCTCCCCAATACTCAGCCCGTGGGGATTGAGCCCGGCGACGATCGCCGCGAGGTGCTCGTCGACGTCATGCTGCCAGCGCGGACCGTCCGTGCGGCTGAGCCGTAATGCTGCGCGCTCAAAGCCCATGCCAAGCTCCGTGTCGGGCAGTGAAACGTCTTCGCGGGCGACACCTGGGCGCAGCTGCACATGCTTTGTTTCCAGCTCACCCGGCACCAGGTTGCGTAGCCATTCAATGCGAGCGAAGTATTCCTCCACTTCGGGCCCGAGCGGATCGATGACTGGCTGCGCCATGGTCTCCGCCAAAACATCGGAGGGCTCGTCGTCTGCGATGCGCTGGATAGCCACGAAGCCAAACCCGATGCCGGTGACATCATGATCACGGAAATGCTCCAGCCAACGGCGTGAACGCTCCTGGCCTTCAGCACTGCGAACATCCACGGATTCATCGCTCAACCACGTGGAAACATAGAGCGCAGGGTCCGCCACATCGCGCTGAATGATCCACGCGGCCACGCCGGTATCCGGCAGCCATGAGGCAACCCGCTGCTGCCAAGACTTGTCGCCTTGGTGTACCCACGCAGCGAGAATGTGTGCGGTGCCCCCAGGATTGAGGTGCTCCACAGCTTGCGATATGACAAGCTCACTTGCTCCATCCAGATTGAGGCCGGAATCCCGGTACACGTGGCCCACCTCGGGCAAGCCCACCACGAACGGAGGGTTAGCAACGATTCGGTCGAAGCTCTCGTGCTGCACGGGCTCGAACCAAGAACCCTGGCGAAGCTCAACACGGTTTTCTGCGCCTGCAGCAGCGACGGTAGCGCGGGCAAGGTGGAGGGCTCGCTCGTGAACGTCGGTCGCAACAATTCTTTCAGCAGACTCCAGTTGCCCAAGGATTTGTACGCCAGAACCCGTGCCCAGGTCTAGTACTGAGGACACGGGTGTGGTCGGGGTCGAGTGCAAGAGGGAAAGACTGGCAGAGCCTACCCCCAACACGTGCTCGGGGCCGGGCACGTGATCCACTAGGGAGGCATCAACATCGGAAAACACGATGCGGTTCTTACCCACGATGACGTGTGGCCGAATGTCATAAGCCACGTAGGCGGTGCCGTGCTCGTCGGTAAGCACTGCGCCGCAGTCGAGCAGCCGGGTGGCTAGGCGTGCGCCGAGGACGTCGGAAAGCAGCGTGGCCGGTACGTGTTCGTGCAGCAGGAAGATCCGGATGAGGTGGTCCAGGCGGGAATCACCGTTGGCTCCCAGTGCCACGGCGGCTGGCTCGCCGCGATGTAGCGCTTCGGTGTACTCCGGCCCCAGGTGTCCCGCGATACCGTCCGCACTGAACCCTGCCTCAGTAAAGACGTGGGCTAGTTCTTCCGCAACGTCTGCGATGGGGTTGTCCGGGTTCATCGCCGGGCCGAAAGGGGAGGGCTGTTGGGTGCTCACAAAAATATCCTTTGATAGTTGGGGAAGGAAACGGTGACTTCTTAATCTTCGTGCTCAATTGTGTTGGTCGTTGAACTCTCCGCGTTCGTGCCCGAGGGGGAATCCTCCGATGAGAGCGCGCCGGGAAGTTCGCCGTGAGCACCGCTGGTGATTTGTTCGCGCTGTGCCTGCGCCATCTGTCGGGCAAGGGCGGGCTTATACACAGCTTTGTCACGTTTGTCCTTCTTCTGCCCCCGCCCGTTGCCGATGACCACGGCTATCCAAGGAAGCGGGAAGGTGACGCCCACGACGAGGGCGGCGGCTATCCACCAATGCCAGGCATACACCATGACACCAGCTAGAAGCAGCGAAGGGATGCGCAGAAACTGCAAAATGGAGTAGATAACTTCGCGGCGATGCCGGTCCTGGCCGGGAGCGAGTTTGGCGGTTGTAATGAGATAAGCCTTGCGCCCGAATCGACGCCCACGCCGCCGCCCCGATCGTGGGGTATGGCGGACGTTATCGCGCGAGTTCGAAGGGGTCATGCTCACCAGCGTAGCGGTAGGACTCGCCAACTTCGATACCGATGCGGCATGATAGTGGGCGTGAGTACGACGACTAAGACTATTGAACGCCCTGATGTCCGCGAGGATACGTCGACCAACGACGACACCCCGAAGTTTTTCCATTATGTAAAGAAGAACCAGATCCTCGATTCCGCGGTCAACGGTAAGTACGTCGTTGCCCTCTGTGGTGAGACCTTCCCCGTCACCAAGCAAGCCAAGCCTGGTTCGCCCGTGTGCCCGGACTGCGAGCGCGTATATAAGAGCCTGCGCCGCCGCTAAGCGTGCCGTCGACGCTTAGTATTGCGTCGACGTAAAACGAAGACTTTCACAAGAGCGGGATGTTGGGATAACTAGAGGGGGATAGTCGCTGACCGTGTCTACACAGACTCCAGCACAAAGATTTGCCAATAATGGTTCGCTGCGTGTGTGGCAACGCGCGGCCTTGGATAAGTTCCTGGCCACCAAGCCGAAGGATTTCATGGCGGTGGCAACGCCAGGCGCAGGTAAGACTACCTTCGCCCTGCGCGTGGCCACAGAGCTCATGGCGGACCGTACCGTAGAGCGCGTGATCGTGGTGGTGCCCACCGAGCACCTCAAAGTGCAGTGGTCTGAATCTGCCTCCCGCGTGGGGCTCGCGCTGGATCCGAAGTTCACGAACTCTTCTGGAGTCAACCCCGCCATGGATGGCGTGGTGGTGACCTACGCCCAGGTAGGCATGCACCCCTTTAAGCACCGCGCGGTGGCCTCAGCCCGGCGCACCTTGGTGATTCTCGATGAGATCCACCACGCCGGCGACGCCAAGAGCTGGGGTGACGGCGTGCGCGAGGCCTATGACGACGTGGAGCACCGCCTCGCCCTGACCGGTACGCCTTTCCGCTCGGATGATTCCCAGATTCCTTTCGTGCGCTACGAGGAGGACGGGGAAGGGCACTTGGTCTCCCGCTCCGATCACACGTACGGCTATGGCGATGCGCTTGCCGACGGCGTCGTGCGCCCCGTGGTCTTCCTCAGTTACTCCGGCGAGTCCCGCTGGCGCGATAGTGCCGGCGAGGAGCATGCGGCCCGCTTGGGCGATATCCTCAATCCGGAGCAGACCGCCCGCGCGTGGCGCACTGCTCTGGACCCGAAGGGCGAGTGGATCCCCACGGTCCTTCAAGCTGCCCACACGCGTCTGATGCAGATGCGCCGCAACATGCCGGATGCCGGCGGCCTCGTACTCGCTACCGATACGACGACGGCGCGCGCCTACGCGAAGATCCTCAAGCAGATTTCGAACACTCCGGTATCCGTCATCCTTTCCGATGACCCGGGTTCCTCCGCGCGTATCGCAGAGTTCTCCGAATCCACCGACGAGTGGATGGTGGCCGTACGCATGGTGTCCGAGGGTGTCGACGTTCCGCGCCTCGCAGTGGGTGTCTATGCCACGTCTGCCTCGACCCCGCTCTTTTTTGCTCAGGCCATCGGCCGCTTCGTGCGCTCCCGCATGCCGGGAGAGGCCGCCTCGGTATTCTTGCCTTCTGTCCCGGTCCTGCTGGGGCTGGCGGAGAACATGGAGAAGCAGCGCGACCACGTCCTCGGAGGGGAGAAGAACCCCGACAAGGAGGGCTGGGATGATGAGCTGCTTGAGGACGCCAATAAGAAGAAGTCCGAGCCGGACATGCTCGAACCTTCCTATGAGTCCCTCGGCGCGGAAGCTGAATTCTCCGGCCTGCTCTACAACGGCTCGCAGTTCACCACGGGCAATATCACCGACGAAGAAGAAGACTTCCTCGGAATTCCCGGGCTTCTCGACGCAGACCAGGTCAAGGACCTCCTGCGCAAGAAACAGTCCGATGAGATGGATCGCCGTGAGGCAGAGGAGAAGGCGCGCCGGGCTGCTGAGGCGGCGGAGGAACAACGTCGCAAGCTCTACGGCACCCCGCATGCGCCCAAGCGTGGGGCGGAGGCGTCGGCAAGCAGCACCGGATCCCAGTCAGGCGTGGTGGATGAGATTTCCGCGCTGCGCAAGGAGCTCAACACGGTGGTCTCCATCACCGCTCAGCGCACCGGCCGCCCGCACGGAGCCATCCACACCGAAGCGCGCAAGGCCTGCGGCGGACCTCCTACCGCGCTGTGTAACGCTGAGCAGTTGCAAGAGCGCATCGATTATCTACGCAAGTGGTAGCTGTGCGGACGCAGTAGAATCCGGCACAGTATCCGGTGGCGAAGGGTAGGCTCGGCAGCATTGTGAGAAGAGTGCTCTAGGCCAAGGAAAACCTAAGGAGAAAGATGATGAAAAAGCTCATGAACTCGCCGGACAACGTAGTAGCCGAATCAGTAGAGGGCTTCGCGTTAGCCCACGGTGACATTGTCACTCGAAACACGGATCCGCTGTTTATTGCCCGCGCACAGAAGAAAGAACACGGCAAGGTGGCTATTGTCTCCGGCGGTGGTTCTGGGCACGAGCCTTTGCATGCCGGTTTCGTTGGTCATGGAATGCTGGACGCGGCCGTGCCCGGCGCTATGTTCACCTCGCCGACTCCAGACGCCATCCAAGCAGCCACCGAGGCAGCTAATGCTGGGGCGGGAGTGCTCTACATCGTGAAGAACTACACCGGCGATGTCCTCAACTTCGATACTGCGGCAGAGCTGGCTGAATTCGATGATATTGAAGTTAGCCAGGTCATCGTCGACGACGATGTCGCGGTGGAGGATTCTACGTTTACCGCCGGTCGCCGCGGCGTCGCCGGAACCCTCTTGGTGGAGAAGCTAGCCGGTGCCGCGGCCGAGCGCGGCGATGACCTCGCTGCAGTGACCGCTGTGGCGAAAAAGGTGGTAGAAAACACCGCGACTATGGGTGCGGCGCTTTCCGCCTGCACCGTGCCCCATGTGGGCAAGCCTTCCTTTGACCTCGGGGAAGACGAGGTTGAGCTGGGCGTGGGCATCCACGGCGAGCCGGGTCGCAAGGAAATTCCGCTGGTTTCGGCCGACGACGTAACGGACCACTTGCTTGATCCCGTCCTGGCAGACCTTAAGCTGAGCGAAGGCGAGCGCACCATCGTCGTTGTCAACGGCATGGGAGCTACCCCGGCCTCTGAGCTGTACGTGGTTTACCGCCGGGTAGCTCAGCGCTTAAAGGAGGCGGGAGTGAGCATTGAACGCTCCCTTGTGGGCAACTTCGTTACGAGTCTGGATATGGCCGGGTGCTCCGTGAGCGTCATGCGCGCCGACGACGAAGACCTTGCGCTTTTCGACGCCCCCTGCCACACCGCCGCACTACGCCAAGGAGTGTAACTATGACAAATGATGTAACTCTTTCAACCGACTGGGCATTAGCGTGGATGAATAATTGTGCTGCAGCTGCGCATGAGCACCGCGAGGAGCTCATCGAGCTTGACCGCGCCATTGGAGACAGCGACCACGGTGAAAACGTCGATCGCGGCTTCCGCGCCGTCGTGGAGAAGATGGGCGCGGAAATCTCCCCAGAGGATTCTACCGTCGCTGATGTTCTGAAACTGACGGCAAAGACACTCATGTCCACCGTTGGCGGCGCCTCCGGGCCGTTGCTAGGGACCGCTTTCTTGCGTGCGTCTAAGGCTGCCGGTTCCGGGGCGATTGATGCGCCCACGGTGGCCAGTCTAATCGAGGCTGCACTCGAGGGGATTACTGCGCGCGGCAAGGCCGCGGAAGGGGAGAAGACGATGGTCGACGCCTGGGCGCCGGCCGCACGAGCTGCCCGTGAAGCGGCGGATGCCGCGCTGAGTCCCGCTGAGGTTGTGCGGGCGGCTGCTGACGCCGCAGCAACCGGCGCGGAGGATACCATTCCGATGGTGGCAACGAAGGGCCGCGCTTCCTATCTTGGGGAGCGCTCTGCTGGGCACAAGGATCCGGGTGCTACGTCCTCGGCTCTGTTCCTGGCCGCGGCTGCCGATGCTGCCGAGACTTCAACGAAGGAGGCATAAAACATGACACAACCGCGAGTTGGGCTTGTCCTTGTATCGCATTCGGCCAAGCTCGCTGAAGGCCTAGCAGAGCTTGCCGGACAAATGGCCGCTGATGTGACCATCCTTCCCGCCGGCGGCTTGGAAGACGGCGGAATCGGAACTTCCTACGACTACATCGAAGGCGCCATCAGCCATGCCCTCGGCCAAGGTCTCGGCGTTGTCGTCCTCACGGACTTGGGCTCGGCCACGATGACCGTTGAGTCTGTTCTTGAGTTCCTTGATGAAGAACAAGTCCGGTTTGTGGATGCCCCACTAGTCGAGGCTGCCGTTGCCGCAGCCACCGCCGCCCAACAAGGCGATGACCTTGCGGCCGTCGTCAGAGCTGCGGAACGGGCCATCGAGGTCTTCGTGCCGAAGCAGTCTGCCGCCGCTGATCCAGTGGATAAACAGGAACCCGAGACTAACCCAGATAGGTACTCGCTGACAGTGACCGTGGCTGATGAGGCGGGACTTCACGCCCGTCCAGCCTCCAAGGTCGCGGAGATGGCCGCAGAGGCAGACGGTGTCATTGTCCTCTCCTTTGATGGCGAAGAGGTGGAAGCAGACTCTGCAATGATGCTGATGTCTCTTGGAGCTTGTCAGGGTGCTTCAGTGACTATCAGCGGTGACGCTGCTGATAAAGAGGTCATTGACCGGATTGCTACGGGCATTGAGCTGGGGCTCGACGGCTAAGGCGCCTGGGAAATCGATGAGCAGCGGGCAATGACCCCCGTACGCGGGGATTGCGCCCGCTGCCTTCGCATAAGCTATCGGGCAGTGACCTAGCCGAGTCTTCGCGAAAGTGGGAAGTTATGACCCAGCCCGACTATGTGGAACCTAACTACTACGCAGCGGATCCGCACCAGGCTCCGTACCCGCAGGCTTATCCGAATTCCTATGCGGGTTCCTATGCGCCGGTGCCTTATGAAAGGCCATCCACTCCGAACCCGCTCGCCCCATGGGCACTGGGCTTCGCTATCGTTCCGCCACTTATCGACATCGCGCTGACACTCCTCATCAGCCCCGTTGGCTTCGTACTGTCGATGTTGACCACCATCACTGGGTGGTGTGCAGCAGGGCTTGGCGTTGCTGCGCTCATTCTCGGATCGGGGCGACGCCCTGAGCACAGGGGGACCGGCATGGCGGTGTGGGGAATGCTCATTGGTTTGGGCTGGAGCTACATTGCTCCTTTCGTTTCCATGGCACTGATTTTTGTCGTGGGGCCAAATTATTAGCCATCCAATGCGCATAGAGCGCGCAGAGCACAGAAGAAGCGGCGAGGAAGGTTAAACCTCCTCGCCGCTGAAATCTTTCTGCTCTCCCTAGTCCAGGTAGTCGCGCAACACCTGAGAGCGTGATGGGTGGCGCAGCTTGGACATCGTCTTGGACTCGATCTGGCGAATACGCTCGCGGGTAACGCCGTAGACTTGGCCGATTTCGTCTAAAGTGCGCGGCATGCCATCGGTCAGTCCGAAGCGCAGACGAACCACGCCGGCCTCTCGCTCGGAGAGGGTCGTGAGCACGTCCTGGAGCTGATCCTGCAGCAAGGTAAAGGACACAGCGTCGACAGCAATGACCGCTTCGGAATCCTCAATGAAGTCACCGAGCTGGGAGTCGCCCTCATCACCGATGGTCTGGTCCAGGGAAATGGGCTCACGAGCATACTGCTGGATCTCCAGCACCTTCTCTTCGGTGATATCCATTTCCTTCGCCAGCTCCAGCGGGGTGGGCTCGCGGCCCAAGTCCTGAAGCAGCTCGCGCTGAATGCGGCCCAACTTGTTGATGACTTCCACCATGTGCACCGGGATGCGGATGGTACGAGCCTGATCAGCCATGGCGCGAGTAATGGCCTGGCGGATCCACCAGGTGGCATAAGTGGAGAACTTATAGCCCTTGGTGTAGTCGAACTTCTCAACGGCGCGGATTAGACCCAGGTTGCCTTCTTGGATGAGATCCAGGAAGGCCATGCCGCGGCCCGTGTAGCGCTTAGCCAAGGACACCACGAGGCGCAGGTTTGCCTCGAGGAGGTGGTTCTTCGCCTTGCGGCCGTCACGAGCGATGGCGCGCATGTCGCGCTTCTCCATGGGGGAGAGCTTGGCGGCCTTGTCGCCTTCGGCGCGAGCCTTCTCCATCTCGTCCATACGGTACTGAGCGTAGAGGCCTGCCTCGATGCGCTTGGCCAGGGAGACCTCCTGCTCGGCGTTGAGCAGGGCGACTTTACCGATCTGCTTGAGGTAGGCGCGGACAGAGTCGGCCGAAGCAGTCAGCTCCGCGTCTTTACGGGCCTGACGCAGGGCAGCGGATTCATCCTCATCCCAGACGGAGGAGCCATCCTCCTCTTCGTCCTCGGAGTCCTCATCCTCCAAATCGTCATCATCGTCACCGAACTCGTCGTCCTCGTCCATCTCCGCGTTGTCCGGATCGAAGTCGATGTCGGCGTCATCGGACGTCTCGGCGTCCAACTCATCGGTCTGATCCTCTGCGAGGTCCTCCGAAGACTCGGCGCTTTCCGGCGAGGTTGCTTTCTTTGCCGCCGACTTGCGCACCGTCTTCTTGGCCGTCTTTTTCGCGGCCTTCTGGGCGGACTTGCGAGTAGTTTTCTTTGTTGCCTTCTTGGCCGTCTTCTTAGCCGTTTTCTTGGCGGTCTTCTTCGCAGTCTTTTTCGCGGTTTTCTTGGCCGTCTTCTTAGCGGTCTTTTTTGCCGTCTTCTTGGCGGTCTTCTGTGCAGGTGCAGATGCCTCGGAGGCGCTCTTGTCCTCGCCGAGTACCTGGTCTGAAGAATCAGTGGCTGCCACGTACGCCCTTTCGACTTGCTCTCTGAGTGGAAAATATGGGGACGCGCAAGTTTGTCGCGACTAGTCCCCGATGCTAGCCCGCCTCCGAGATGAGCGAGGGAGGCGCGCCGCTGGATATTCGATAATCGACAGCCCAGTATAGATCATTTTTGTCAACAGGCGGTGACTGGGGTCAACTAGGGAACGCTGGGACGATATAGATTAGGGGCGAATTCCTTCCTTCGCCGCCATTGCCGCGCCCACGATGCCCGCGCGATTGCGGAGCTGAGCAGCAACGACCGGTGTTTCAATTTTGAGGTGCTCGCCCCACTTGTCGAACTTGCGGGAGATTCCGCCACCGATCACAAAGGCTGAAGGGTTAAACAGCGCCTCATACTCGTGGAGTACGCGGTTGACGCGCTTTGCCCACTGCTTGGACTTGAGACCTTCACGTTCCTTGACCGCGGATGACGCCTGGTGCTCTGCTTCCTTCTCACCAACGATAAGGTGGCCAATCTCCGTATTGGGGAAGAGCTGGCCGTCCAGAAGGAATGCGGAGCCGATGCCCGTGCCCAGGGTGAGGAAGATGACGGGGCCCGAACGTGCAATGTCATCACCGTAGGCCACTTCGGCGAGGCCGGCCGCGTCGGCGTCGTTAAGCACGGTGAAGGGCGCGTCGAGGTACTGGCTCAACAAATCCTGCGCATCCACGCCAATCCAAGACTTATCAATATTCGCCGCGCTGCGAATCACTTGGCCTTTCACCACAGCAGGCATCGTGATTCCGACGGGGCCGTCCCAGCCTTTTTCGGCGACGATTTGGGCAATTACTTTTGCTACGGCTTCCGGCGTAGCGGGCTGGGGAGTAGCGATCTTCAGACGGTCACCGACGAACTCGCCTGTCGCGAGGTCTACCTCGGCGCCCTTGATGCCGGAGCCCCCAACATCAATGCCAAAGGAATGGCCCTGGTGCTCAAGGCTCAATGTCGTGTCCTGGTGCTGTGCTTCTTGCGCGGTCATACTGACAGTCTATGTTGAGCGCGGCGTTGATGTGGCAACAGTGTGAGTTTCGTATCGCTGGCGGAGTCGGCACTGTGCCGTTCCCGTATTAGTGACTGCAGCCGCTCCCGTATTAGTGACCGCATTGTGGGTGGGTGTGAGGAGTGATACTCAGAAAAATATCCAGCACTCCAAGAACGGTGAATGCCCAGCTCATCCTATTAAAATTCGCAGGGTAGGGGGTAGAGGGGTGGGGCGGTTGGTGCCCCCATCGCGGGGCGAGTGTGACACGGGGGCTTGCGTGGTTTAGGATGCCGTCGATAAATAGACGTACCAATCAATCTGACTCACAGGGGCAAGCATTATGGCCACCGATTACGACGCACCGCGTCGCCGCGCAGAAGACGACCTTGAGACCGATTCCCTCGAGGGCCTGAAGGCGGCTGAAAACGATAACAACGGCATGGATGACGATGGTGAAATCGTCGAGGCTTTTGAGCCGCCGTCAGTGGACCTGACTGGTGAGGAGCTCAATGTCACCGTCGTGCCGCGTAAAGAAAACGAATTCACCTGTTCTGTGTGCTACCTGGTGCAATCCAATAAGCGCCTCGACCACGAAGAGGATGGGCAGCCAGTCTGCATGGACTGCGCCTAGCGCAGCAGTTCATCCTGTGCGTGACTCTTAGCCTTGGGCGGCTGCCGCCTGTTCTGGAAGGAAAGCCGCGAGGAGCTTTTCGGGGTTGGTGGAGCCGATGAGCCAATAGGGGGTGGGATCCTCTGGGTCGTCGAGGACGAGCATGACGTGCTCAGGAACCCAGCCATGCGTGACAAGGAAGGCAGCCGGATCGAGCTGTGGTCCCAGCGCATTACGCCGCGCGGTGGCCGGCACCGCGGTACTGCGGGAGACAACATCGCTAGGCAGCTGTGCGTCCTTCACGGTGAGCCACCGGGTGCCATCGGCATCCTGCTCCACTTGAACTACTGTGTTGGACCACGTCACTAGCACCCACACGGCGATGGCACTAAGCAGAATGGCGGGAATAATGACCCACATGATGCCGCGGTTGAGGCTGACCGTGGCCGTGGAAATCGCCACGACGAACGCAGCCATGAACCACCAGTACCACGGCACCCATTGGCGCTCGCGATAGAGGATGACGGGGGATTCAGCAGACGCTGTGGGGGAAACAGGCGATGAATTCGAAGTCATGGCCTCTGAGTCTAGTCGTCGGGGAAGGGCAGAACCCAACGCAACCAAAGGTGCCGGGTAAGCGCGGTAGACGCGGCACAAAGCTCCATCCCTCGGGGTAGGGGATGGTGAGGACAAGGTAGGCTGGGCCGCGTGAATGAGCAACACCCCCTTGTAGATCCGGTAAGTCCATTCGGAGACATTCAGATCAAGCGCCTTGATAAGGAGCTTCCGCTGCCGCAGCGAGCCCATCGTGGCGATGCTGGCGCGGATCTCTACGCCGCGCATGACGCTACTCTGCGCCCCGGAGAACGCGCGCTCGTCGGCACTGGCATTGCTCTTGCCTTGCCAATGGGCACGGTAGGTTTGGTCCACCCGCGTTCGGGCTTGGCGGCCAAGCACGGGATTTCCGTGGTCAACACGCCGGGCACCATCGATGCGGAGTATCGCGGTGAGATTAAGGTGTGCCTTATTAATCACGATCCCGAAAAGACCTTTGAGGTCGAGCGCGGGATGCGAATTGCCCAGCTTGTTGTCCAACGAGTGGAGCTCGTGGGCTTCCGCGAAGTCGAGGAACTCGATGACACCGCTCGCGGCGACGGCGGGTATGGATCCACTGGCGTCAACTGAATCAGTTGCTCGTGGCAAAGCCTGCGCGTGAGCGGGCCATACCGAGCAACCCCACATCCGACAAACACAAGTTATCCGGCACAAGACACAGAATGAGGAAGGCGCAAAACCATGGCGATGTGGCCCTTTGGCAAAAAGAAGAAGGATGCTGGCAAGGACGAAAGCCAGGACAAGAACACCACCGTCCGCACTGATGCCGCGGACAAAGAAGTAAAAGAAGCAACGGCCGAACCAGCGTCGGCGGAGAGCTTGGCAACGGGGGCCGGAGAAAGTTCGACCGCTGAGGGGCCTGTACAAGCCAGCGCAGGGCTGGTCCGCGAGCATCAGGATGACGTCGAAGGTGTTGCCGGGGTAAAAGCCGTGGCGCACGACGCCATCAACGGTGAGATGGGCCCCTACGACGGCGACAACGTGGATATCGCCGAGTTCAACTTCGAGGACTTCTCCGTCGGCCTTTTGGACCTGGGCTCGATGCGCATCCCGCTGCCGAAGGGCTCGCAGGTTCAGGTGGAAATGGGCCCAGACGGCCCGCGTATGCTTCACATTCTTACGCCGCACGGACGCATGACGCCCGTGGCCTTCGCCGCGCCGCGCACGCCGGGGCAGTGGGCGGAATCTGCCAAGGACATCGTCAAGGGTTTGGAAGCAGATGGGTTTACAGCGCATCCGGAGGATGGTCCTTGGGGTTCTGAAATCGTCGGCACCAGTGATAAGGGCGGAATCCGAATCATTGGTGTGGAAGGGCCGCGGTGGATGTACCGTTTGACCTTGGCCGCTCCTGCGGGCAAGGAAGAGGAGCTAGCGCAGCTGGGACGCGAAGTCGTCGCGCGCACCTTTATCTATCGCGGCGAGCAGCCAATTCTTGCTGGAAGTTCACTTCCCGTGATGCTGCCGCAGCAGCTCGCTGAGCAAGTCCAGCAGGCGCTTCAGGAGCGCCAGCAACAGGCAGCGCAACCATCCAGCGCTCAAAACTCCGCGCCAGCGGATAATGCCGCGCGCGCCGAAAGCGGCGCGGAGGCCGAGGCTCGCGAACAATTGCGCAATCTCGACGACCACGAGAACAAGTAGCGCGCCCTAGGCCATTGGCCGTGACCCTCCCGGCTACTACCGAAAAGGATTGTTGAAACACGTGACCACCCCTATGCCCGAAGGGCGCGATACCACCGAACACGGCACTACGCCCGCCTCTGAGGCCTCCATGGACTCCACGAATACTGAGACACCACAACAGACTGCAGCAGCGACCCCAGCGCCTGAGGCAGAACCGTCGCTGCTCGAACAGATGGGAGGCCTGACCGGTCTGGTGTCTGCGACCCTGCCCGTGCTGGTGCTCATTCCGGTTAACAACATGTGGGGCCTGGGGCCTGCATTGGCCGCAGCGCTCGGTGTGGCGCTGGCTATCAGCCTGTGGCGTTTGGCGCGCAAAGAAACTTTGCAGCCAGCATTTTCCGGGTTGCTGGGTGTCGCCATCTGCGCTGGTATCGCGTGGTTTACAGGAGACGCCAAGGGCTACTTCCTTTATGGAATTTGGATGTCGCTCGTGCTGTTCATCGTGGCGGTTGTCTCCATCATCGTGCGCTGGCCGCTTGTCGGCGTGGTGTGGAAAGGCCTCAACGGCGATGGCATGGGGTGGCGAATCGTGCCGAAGGCACGGCGAGCCTATGCCTTGGCAACGGCGGGTTGGGCCGCGGTCTTCATTGCCCGTTTCGTGGTGCAGCGCGCGCTTTACGACGCCGATGCCACCACCACCCTCGGCATCGTTCGCATCCTCATGGGGTGGCCGCTAACCGGCATCGTCACCATCTTGACCGTCTGGATGGTTCGCCGTGCCAACGCCGCAGTGGAGTAATCACAGGGCGTAGAAGGAGCACAGAGCTCTGAAGACACCAAGGAGAGGATCCATGACTGAGAGTGCTCACAACGCTGCTGATTCAAGCGTTGTCAAAGGGGCGTCCTTCGACACCACCATCGAACGCATGGGGCACGGCGGTGTCGGAATCGGTCAGGCGCCCGACGGGCGCGTGTGTTTCGTCCCCAGTGCTTTCCCGGGCGACCAGGTGAGGGCGACGGTTACCAAGGCGAAGAAGTCCTTCGTGGAAGCTGAGATAATATCCGTCCTCCAGCCAGGTGAGTACCGCGTCGAGTCTTCGTGTCCCGCAGCACAGCGCGGTGCAGGTTGCTGCGATTTCGCCGAGCTAGATCCTGCGGCGGAACCAGGAATCAAGGCCGCCGTCTTGCGCGATCAACTACATAGGGTGGCCCGGCTTGAGGACGTGCCCGAGATTGAGGCTATCGATGTCGCACCGCAGCGCGGGTGGCGCACGAGGGTACGGCTGGGCGTCGACAAGCAAGGCCGTGCCGGTGTGCGCAAGCGCGGGTCCACCGAGCTGATTACAGACGTGGCGTGTAGCCAGCTCGTGCCGGGCCTCGTCGAGGGCCTCGTAGGGCCTGGTGCCCGGGCCTTTAGCCCTGGCGCGGAGGTTATTGCGGTCATGGACAGCGATGGCAACCGCCACGTCGTCGAGACGCGAAAAGCACCGCGCGGCCGCCGCATAGAGACTATCCGGGAAGTAATCGAGGCCCCGACCGAGGACGTCGTGCAGCGTGCCGACGGTCACGAGTTTCGTTTCCCGGCCACCGCTTTTTGGCAGGCGCACGTGGGCGCGCCCGACGTGTACACCAGTCTCGCACGCGAGTGGCTTGCTGTGGAGGCGGGAGAAAGCAGTGCCGCAGATGAATCCGCGGTCGACGCAGCGGCTTGGGACCTCTATGGAGGGGTAGGGCTTTTCGTTCCTGCTCTGGCAGAAGTCACGGCGCCCCAGGGCGGGCACACCACCGTGTTTTCCGTCGATTACTCGCCGGCGGCTGCGGCGGCACAGCCGGGTCTTGCAGAGTATGACGTGCACTTTCGCACCGACAAGGTGGAGCAGGTAGCGAGCCAATTGCCAAAGCCAACGACGGTGGTTTTGGATCCGCCGCGCACCGGTGCTGGCCGGGATGTGGTGGGCGCAATTGCTGAGGCAGCGCCGCAACGCGTTCTGCACATCGGATGCGATCCCGCTACCTTTGCCCGCGATATCGCCGCGTGGTCTGAGAGCGGCTACCGCATACAGCGCTTAGCAATGGTGAATGCTTTTCCCGGAACGCACCACTTTGAAACCCTGGCGCTGTTGGTCCCCGCGGCACAGGTGGCATAGCTTTCGCTTCGAGTGCTGCCGGGGCAATGATTGACGTGTCACGTGTGTTAGCGGGTACGGTGGTAGAGAAGAAAACGATCGATGAAGGGGTTTAAGGCAAGCTCTATGGGCATTCTGGATTCCATTCAATCACCAGGCGATCTCAAAGCCCTGAGCAAGACGCAACTGGGTGAGCTCGCGGCGGAGATTCGCCAGCGCTTGATTGAGAAGGTGTCCGCTACCGGCGGTCACCTTGGCCCTAATTTGGGTGTTGTGGAGCTCACTGTGGCGATCCACCGCGTCTTCGATTCCCCGCGAGATCCCATCGTCTTTGACACCTCCCACCAGGCATATGTGCATAAGATGCTCACGGGCCGTGCCGATCAATTCGATACGCTGCGCCAGAAGGGCGGCTTGTCCGGCTACACGGACCGCGGGGAATCTGAGCACGACTGGACGGAATCCTCCCACGCCTCGGCGTCACTGTCCACGGTGGACGGCCTGTCCAAGGCCTTCAAGATTCGCGGTGAATCGCACCGCAATGCTGTGGCGGTTGTCGGTGACGGCGCCCTGACGGGTGGCATGTGTTGGGAAGCGCTCAACAACATTTCTGCGGATAAAGACCGCAACGTTGTCATCATCGTGAATGACAATGGCCGCTCCTATTCACCGACCATCGGCGGACTCTCAGAAAACCTTGGGCGCATCCGCGCGCAGCATGGCTATGACGAGTTCATGGCGCTGGGCAAGAAGCGCCTGAAGTCCATGGGTTGGGTAGGCGAGCGCACCTTTGACGCTTTGCATGCGGTCAAGGAAGGCGTGAAGTCCACCGTCCTGCCCACCGAGATGTTCCCAGAACTGGGCATCAAATACATTGGTCCGATTAACGGACACGATATCGACGCCGTGGTCCGGGCACTGAGATACGCCCGCGACTATGACGGCCCCATCATCGTGCATACGGTCACGGAGAAGGGCCACGGCTTCGCACCAGCGGTCAATGAGCCGAAGGACCAGATGCACTCCACAGGGGCTATCGACCCAGTCACCGGTGTGTCCAAAGGACAGAAGCAACCGGGATGGACTGCGGCCTTCTCCGAGGAACTCATTAAGGCCGGCCATGCCCGCGAGGATATTGTGGCGATAACCGCCGCTATGGCAGGCCCAACGGGATTAGCTCCATTCCAAGAGGAGTTCCCAGAGCGCTTCTTCGATGTCGGAATTGCAGAACAACATGCCATGGCCTCTGCGTCCGGCCTGGCGCTGGCAGGTATGCACCCGGTGGTGGCGGTGTATTCCACCTTCCTCAACCGCGCAGTGGACCAAGTGGTCATGGACATCGCGTTGCTGAAGCTGCCCGTCACCATCGTTCTCGATCGCGCCGGCGTCACAGGATCCGATGGTCCCTCGCACAATGGTGTCTGGGACATGGCGCTGATGAGCATCGTCCCGGGTATGCGCATCGCCGCACCGCGCGATGGTGCCCGCTTAAGGGAGCTCTTCAATGAAGCAATTTCCATCGAGGATGGCCCGACGGTAGTGCGCTTCCCTAAGGGCAACCTGCTGGATGATTGTGAGGAGCTCAAGCGCCTCGATGATGGCGTCGACATCCTGCGCTATTCCGATGCTGCTGAATCAGCGGCCGACGCAACGGATGTTCTGATCGTCTCCATCGGCGCCATGAGTGCCCGATCCCTGGGGGCCGCCGAGCGGTTGGAAGCCGAAGGCTTCAACGTGACCGTCGTTGATCCGCGCTGGCCGGTTCCGGTCCCACAATCCATTATCGCGCTGGCTGCGGATCATGACCTCGTGGTCACGGTGGAGGACGGGATCCTGCGTGGCGGCGTGGGTTCCATGGTGGCCGAAGCACTCGATGCTGCCGATGTGGATACCCCCGTGCACCGACTCGGCGTGCCGGGCTGTTTCCCCAAGCACGCCAGCCGCGGTGAGGTTCTTGAGGAATTCGGGCTGACTCCGGAGGGAATCGCAGAGTCCGTCAGCGAGTGGGTAGCTGCCCGCAGCTAAGAACGCGGGGGAGTGGGCGCTACTGCTCCAGCCCGTGGCACAAAAGCGGGGAGGCAAGCTCGATTTGCCACTCGCGCGCGCCCTGGGAACGTAGGAAATCGGGGATATCCGAAGCGTTTGTGATTTCCCCGGCGACGCCACCCTCTGGGCCACACGCCGCCCACACGGCCATGCGTAGCAGGCTGGGTTTGAGAATGAGCTCGTAGCTCATGCCGAGCTCATCGCCGAGGTCCTCGAAGTCACTACGGATTTCGGTGTAGAGCTGCCACAGTTCGGGGAACTCCCGGCTAAAAACTGATTTGGAAGGAACCGGGCGCGGGCTGCGCAGCACCTTCGGCCATTGCTGGCGCGGGCTGGCCAGTGCGGTTTCAACCGCGTCGAACCACCGCAAGGTCGCACCCCCGCGGCGTCGGGGAAAACCTTTGATTTGGTTGATTTCGCGTGGCGAGCGGGGCACGCGGCGAGCAATGTCCACCAACACGCGGTGCGGTAGTACTCGGTTGGGGGCCACGTCCTGGGTGCGCGCGATAGATTCGCGGCGCTGCCACAGCTCGCGAGCCACGGCGAGCTGCTCGCCGGAGCGAAGCGAGGACACGCCCTTGAGATCCCGCCACGAGCGGGGCTCGGGGCCTTTAATGCGCGCGTGGTCGTCGACTATCTTCTCAAACTCCTCATAGGCCCAGTCGAGTTTTTCCTCCTCCGCGAGGATATCGCGCAAGGTCACAGCGAGCTCATTGAGTAACTCCACGTCAAGCGCCGCATAATTGCGCCACGACCGGGGAATGGGGGTTTCGGACCAGTCGGAATCGCCGTAGCCTTTTTCCAATTGGACGTCGAAAAGCTCCAGCACCATTGCTGCCAAGTTGGGGTGGGCAAAGCCGGCGAAGCGGGCGGCCAGCTCGGTATCGAAGAGCCTGCCTGGGTACAAGCCCAGCCAGGCTAGGCAAGGAAGATCGGAGGGGGCCGCATGGACGACCCATTCTTGGCCGTTGAGCACCGGTGCTAAGGCCGCGCGAAGCTCAGTCCTGTGGTGTTCCGGGGCGAGCAAAAAAGTGCCCGCACCTTCTCGGCGAATTTGTACTAGGAACGCGCGATCGTCATAGCGGTAAGCTGACGCGCGTTCGGTGTCGATGGCGAAGGGGCCAGTTCCAGCTGCCAGGCGGTCGGCGGCGGCGTGAAATTCACGGGGAGAAAGCAGGACCTTTGGTGTTCCGTCAACCGGTACCTGGCGCAGTTCAGTCATGTTAGCGCCCGAGCTCCGCTACGCCTTCTGGTGGCAGCCCTGCGACGAGGGAAAGAACTTGCGCAAAAGCTTCCACGTGTGGGGCGAGATCTAGGCCGGCGGCGGTCCAGGAGGCGCGCATTTCTAGTTGGTAGGCGCGCGGCGGGCCGCCGATCTCGCCGAAACGAACCGAGGCGGTCGACGTGACGGTGCCGCCCAGGTTTGTATGGGTCGCCTCGCGCACGTCAAGGGATTCGGTAAGCCATTCCCAGGCGACGTCGGGAAGCAGCGGATCCCCAGCGACGGCATCGTCCAAGTCCGCTTGGATGTAGGCCACGAGGCGCATTGCGCCTTCCCAGGCCTCCTCAGCGCCGGGATCGTGGAGCAGGATGAGGCGGCCGAAGGCATCGCCGTCAGAGTCGGTGGGGATGTTATCCCCATGCTCGTTGCGCTCAACTTCCAAGCCGATGGCGTGGCTGAACGGCGCTAGGCGCTGCGGTGGGCGGATGGTGCCCAACGTGATTTCTGGGCGCAGCTGTGCGGCATGGAGGGACTCAACGGCCTCCGTGAAGGCGGCCGGGGTGCTCGGCTCCGCAGGGCGCGAATCGGCGGGGGAGACGGCGGTGCGATCGTGCAGGTTGGTCGGTGCCCCTGCGAGGTTGCGCGAAGAAACGTCGGAATTGCTCACGGGGAACAACGTATAAGCTCCGCCCTCGTGGCGGTGGAAGGCGCGCCGAAAGGCTAGTGGCGCGAGGGGTTGTCTCCAACTTATGATGGATGCGAAACTCTGTCGGTTGAAAGAAGGAGAAAGGCATGTCGAAGGTCAACTTCGCCGAGCTCAATAAGGTCCAGCGCTATTCGCAGCACGCGGTTTTTCAAGTAATCCCCGGTGCGCTGGGCACCGAGCGCGAGGAGAGCGTGGCGCAGGCACAGAAGTTCTTCGCGGAATTGGAGGAAGCAGGCGTGGTTACCGTTCGCGGTATCTATGATCTCTCCGGGATGCGGGAGAGCGCTGACTTCATGATCTGGTGGCACGCTGAGGAATTCGCCGACATCCAGAAGGCCTTTGCGGACTTCCGCCGCGAGACCACCCTGGGGCAGGTTTCCGAGGTGACCTGGGTGGGCAATGCACTGCACCGCCCGGCGGAGTTCAACAAGTCCCACCTGCCGTCCTTCATTATGGGCGAAGAGCCCGGCGAGTGGATTTCCGTCTACCCCTTCGTGCGCTCTTACGACTGGTACACCATGGATGAGGAAAAGCGCCGCCGCATCCTGATGGAGCACGGCATGCAGGCACGTGATTATCCGGACGTACGCGCCAACACCGTGCCAGCCTTCGCGCTGGGTGACTACGAGTGGATCCTGGCCTTTGAGGCCCCGGAGCTGCACCGCATCGTGGACCTGATGTACCTCATGCGCTACACCGAGGCTCGTCACCACGTGCGCGAGGAGATTCCTTTCCACACCGGCCGCCGCGTGAAGGACGTGGCTGAGCTCATCGCGATCCTGCCTTAAGAACCGCGATAATTCGCGGTAGCTGCCGCGAAAAGCGCCGGAAGCCGGTTGAGGGTTTAGTCCTCGACCGGCTTTTCTTCTAGATCCAGGCAGATGGAATTGATGCAGTAGCGCAGGTCCGTCGGCGTATCGTAGCCCTCACCCTCGAAGACGTGGCCGAGGTGGGATTCACAGTTAGTGCACAGTACCTCGATGCGGCGCATGCCCAGTGAATTGTCTTCGCGCTCAATGATGGCGTCGCCGGCCAAAGGGGAGAAGAAGGACGGCCAGCCGCAGTGCGACTCAAACTTTTCCGTGGAGCGGAAGAGCTCGGCACCACAGGCGCGGCAGGAGTACACGCCTTCGGTAGTCGTGTTGGTGTACTCGCCGACGTGCGGTGCTTCCGTTCCGGCCTCACGCAGAACGTGGTACTCCTCGGGGCTTAACCGCTTGCGCCATTCGGTATCTGCAATGAGCTTGAAATCAGTCATGCTGGGAGTTTATCGCTAGCTTGAGGCTTTGGGCTAGCCCCTCGCTCCGCGGACCACCAGCCGGTCACGGTGGTGGCGGTCACCACGATGAGCAGTCCCCACCCAATGGTGGCGATGAAGACGCTCATCCAGTGTGCGGCGGTGGGCATGCTTGTCGACGTCCACTCGAGCGGCGCCAAGAATAAAAATGCGGCCAACCATGCTCCCCACGTGTGGAAGACCGAGCGTCCGAGCATCACCGTAAACAGCATGGGGATAAGCCACATGGAGTAGTACTGCTGACCCAGGGAGGAAAGGAAGAAGATGCCGACCATGATGGCACCACTTGTGCTCAGCGCCCAGAAGGTGGGCTCGCTGTTGCGCCAGCGTAGAAGCCCGAGGATGGCCACTGCGGCTAGCGCCGCGAAAAGGAGCCAGATGGGGTAGTAGATGATGCCGGGGAGATCGAAGTAAGCGCGCACGCCCGGCCACGAGGCATTGGCATAATCGCGCGTTGTCGCCAGGTAGGGAAGAAGATTGGCGCGGAAGCCTTCCACGCCCGGGACGATCGGCCAAGCAGCAAGGTTGCTCACTAGCGGTATAGCCACGCCCAAACCTACAGTGAGCCAGCGCTTGCGCACTAAAGCGAGGAAGAGCAGCGGGGCAAATTGCGGCTTAACCAGAATCGCCAGACCGATGCACAGCCCGGCGGCCCATCCGTGTTTATCCAACAAGACTAGAAACGCCACCATGGCGAGTAGTAGCACGCCGTTTATATTGGTAAAGACCAACGTGTTGATGACCGATTCGGTAGCGAAGGCAGCAGCGACGCTGACTGGCCACAAGGGGCCTCGCAGGCTGTGGCCTACGAAGCGAGTCAGTAGGGCCAAGGCGGCGACGATGGCCGCGGCGTTGGCCAGGATGAAGGCGATGCGCGCGTGTTCCTCGGAAACAAGCCCCAAGGGGGATAGGAGGAGCGTTGCGCCCGGGTTGTATAGGTAGAGCGGCTCGACGAAGGAATAGTTCTGTTCGTAGACCGGGTTGCCCTCCCACAGGTTCCGGATTGCGCGGTAGACGGTGCCGAAATCATCGGTCACCGTGCCGTTGAAGGCGAGTACGAACACGCGATGGAAAACCAAGACTATGGCGGCGGGCCACGCGGCGGCCGTCCACAGTCGCGCGGAATCTGAGGTTGAGGGAGCCGGAGAAGTCACGGCAGCACAGTTTACGGTGTTTGGGTTCGTCGATAGCGCAGAAACACCGTGCTGTCGACAGCAGCAACGTTCTCCAACTCGAGCTTGAGCGCAGGGGAGGTGGCTTTGCCATCGATGACGGGCTTTTCGACGGAGGGCGATAGGTGCGGGTCGAGCGTCAAATAGAGCTTGTCCACAAGTCCTTCGGCGATAAAGGCGGAGTACACGGAAGGGCCGCCCTCACAACTGATGCGGCGTGCGCCCTGGGCGCGAAGGGCAGCAATAGCCTCGCTCATGGTTCCGGTACCTGTGCTGATGACTTCGGCGCCGGCGTCGGCTAAGCGCCGTGCCTCGGGTGACGATGCGCGTTCCTCCGGGGTAAGCACGATGGGGCCTGCTGCAATGAAACCCTCGAACCCGGCAAAGTCAAGGGAGTGACTGAGTACGGCGAGCCGCGTGCTTGTCGACGGTCCGTACTCTTCCGACTTCACCGTGGCTGAGCCGACGACGGCAATGTCGGCCCACTCGCGCAGTGCGGCGAAGAGTTCACCGTCGGTGGCGTTGCCCATTGGCCCTGAGGTTCCATCGATGGTGGCGGAGCCGTGGAGCGTACTCACCGCAATCAAGCGGATTCCTTCTCGGTCGGGCCCCATGAGGTGGTTTATCAGAGCAGTGTCACTCATGGCGCCCCACGGTACCTGAAATGTCGACGACGGCTTAGGGCGTGGGATTGGCCGGAGCGTATGTGATCAGGCGCGTTGGAACCGCCATGTGCCGAAGCGCAGCGCAGAGGCTCCCCAATGCAATAGCAGGAGCACCAATAAAGCAAGGGACAACCGGTGCCAGCCTTCATTCCAGGAGCCAAGGCACAAAGTGCCGACAGGGAATGTGGAGCCCCACCAGCCTGGGCCATAAGGGGCCCACGCGACTACCGCTTGGTAAAAGCAATACATTGCGAATACTACGCAGGGCGCACCAATGATGAACATGATGATGCCGTAGAGGTGGGCGTCAAAAAGCAGTGTCGAGGCCGCCGTTGACTGTCCAACCACGCCGAGTGGGATCCATGCCGTACCCGCAGCCGCCTCGCGCGGCCTATCTTGACAGCGTACTAAAGACCAATAGCAATAAGCGAACAGCGGAATTGCGGTGATGAACGTGAGGAAGAAGCAAAGCTCACCGGCATAGTGGTAGAACTGCCCGTGGTTCATAGCCAACTGACCTGCGGAGGTCGCCGCCACCATGGGAGAAACAAGTGCCAGGCCCCAAGGAAAAGCGGGCTTGTCGTAGAGGTGCGGCTGTTTGAACAACCCCCACAGCTGCCATAGGCAGACCACCACCGATAGCGGTGCACCAATCCACCAACTTGCCAACTGGAAGGCATCGCTTCCAGTCAACGCGGTCCATGCCGAGCCGCACGCCAGCAGGCCCATCGTGTACATGCCCCACGCAGCCATATTCTGGTGTCGAGGCGGTTCATTTCTCGCGCCCACGGTAAAAATCACCAGCAGAACAGCTGCGATAAGAGCAAAAACAATTTGGCCTACGCGTAGACCATGCAAACCCGACAAAGTTGACGCAATTGAGGCTCCCATCAAGGAGCCTGCCCAGGCTGGGCCGTACTTTGGCAACTGCACATCTATCACCCTATGCCTGCACGTGTTTCTATTGAACCATTATGGAGTTATCGGGTAACTACGCGCGGGGCAGGTCCAATATCGTGCAGGCTTTATCAACCATGCCGTGCCCCAACGGGTTGAGCTATCGTGTCTGGCTTTCTTGGCCAGTTTCAGGAACAATGAGAAAATACCCCCGCGTGAACAGATAAATGCGGATTCGTTTTCCACATAGTATCCACGCGGAGGCTTGTGTTATACGCTGCACGTCTTTTACCTGCAGCTTTAATGGTGGTCCTAGCTGGGATTGAACCAGCGACCTTTCCGGTGTGAACGGAACGCTCTCCCACTGAGCTATAGAACCTCGGTGCAGCACTTAAGGTACACCGCGCGTATGGAAACCCCTAATCGACCAGCTCAACCGCGCTTTCATTTACTCTGCGTGCATTTATTCTGGTTGGTTGCTCGCGACTGTAAGGGTGTAGTGGCTACTCAGGGCTGTGCGAGAACGGATGGATCTTGGAGTTCTCCCGACAGTACTAGTGTGTTCCTAGTGCAATCATGCGCAATCACTGTAACCGCAGTCTCAATCACATTAATGTAATCCATGCGCTGTTGGATGGTTGGGGATTAGTGCTGTGGGCTGCGGATTTGGAAACTGGGTCGGTGCACGATAAAGTTTCTTCTCGCACCACGGCATACCAGCCGGGAACGTGCAATGCGGATGTAGCGCAGTTGGTAGCGCAT
>NZ_KV797553.1:82399-82951 GCF_001809405.1 Corynebacterium sp. HMSC055A01
TCGCGAGTTCGAGTCTCGTCATCCGCTCCAAGGCTTTCTTGATGCTAGAGGGAATCTTGAGCAAGTAGATAGCCTTGATAAATGGATAAGCGCGATTAGCTCAGTGGGAGAGCGCTTCCCTGACACGGAAGAGGTCACTGGTTCAATCCCAGTATCGCGCACAGGGAGTTCCTTATAGACTCCGTGACAAACTCCGGTTTGTCGCGCGGATGTAGCGCAGTTGGTAGCGCATCACCTTGCCAAGGTGAGGGTCGCGAGTTCGAGTCTCGTCATCCGCTCCAGCACATGTAGTGTGTGAGGCGGTATCGCCACGGTGGAATGGCCGAGTGGTGAGGCAACGGTCTGCAAAACCGTGCACACGGGTTCGATTCCCGTTTCCACCTCAAAAGCTGGCGCCCAACTTTGGGTGCTGTGAGCGCGTTTAGCTCAGCGGGAGAGCGCTTCCCTGACACGGAAGAGGTCACTGGTTCAATCCCAGTATCGCGCACAAGGACTTAGTCCTAGAAACCGGGCCTGGTTTCGAATGCGGATGTAGCGCAGTTGGTAGCGCAT
>NZ_KV797553.1:83051-186413 GCF_001809405.1 Corynebacterium sp. HMSC055A01
TCGCGAGTTCGAGTCTCGTCATCCGCTCCACGTCGAGTGCCCCTCCACTATGGAGGGGCACTTTTCGTTTTTCTTGTTTGCCGGGGTGTATGGCTAGGGGCGGTCCAGGGAACTTTTCCGTCGCGTGCAACGACTACTTGGTAACCTCGCACAATCCGTGCGGGGTAAGGATTGGCTCGAGGATCCCTCCCGGCGATAGGATGAGGGAACCTTCAACCAAAAGTTTCATCAGACCATCAAGGAGTTGTTCTGGACATGCAGCTGCGTCAGGTCACCACAGGGATTGCTGCCGGGGCAGCCTGCCTCGCGGTCGGGCTGTCCGCGCCACTAGCGGCGGCGCATGACTCAGTCATAGGCGGCAACGTTGTGAGTGATGTGCCGCTGGAGGAATTTCCCCGCGAAATCACGCTGGAATTCTCTGGCATCCCAAAGGACAACTTCAACACCTTCGCCGTGAGTGATAAGACAAGCGGCGACGTGCTCTTTGACGCAACCCCGACCATTGACGGCCGAAACCTCACCGTCGAAGTCCCCCAGGACGTCGAGCCTGGTGATGGTGACTACCAAGTAGGTTTCCGCATTACGTCCTCCGATGGGCACTCCACACTCGGTTCCGTGCCATTTAGCGTGGCCTCCGGGGCTGGGGGAGATAAGACTGCAGATGCTTCTGCCGATGGTGCCAAGGAAAGCGACGATGCAGAAGGGTCTCAGGATCCCCTGAGTTCCTTGCCTACCGCGGCCAAATGGATCATTGGTGTAGGAGCAGTTCTCGTCGTTGGCGCAGCCCTTTTCGCCTTCGGAGCAAAGACCCGCCGCTCTGGTGGAGAAGACCCAGAAGGCTAAGCATCACACGGCTTTTGATGATGTGAGAGTCAATCCGCATTTTCCTTAACTACTGTTACTGCAGAAAGGCATGTCACATGCTGAATTCCCGTATTTTCCTCCGCGCTTCCGTGGTTGCCGTTGCTGCTGCCAGCCTTGCACTGGCAAGCTGCTCGACGAGCGAGGAAGATTCCACCGCAGCCCCATCGAGCGCTGCAGCCAGCGCTGAGAATGGCGCTGAGAAGGACAAGGAAGCTGCGACCAGTGACTCGGCTTCTTCCTCCGCTGAGTCCGGTGTGACCTTCGAGGATGCTGTCGTGCGTGCCATGGAGAAGGACTCGGATATGACCGCGATCTTCGGCACACTCCACAACCACACGGACAAGGACATCAACGTGGTTGGCTTTACCTCTTCGGTGAAGGCGGAGCACTACGAGATCCATGAGGTCGTCGATGGCGTCATGCAGGAAAAAGAAGGTGGATTTGATCTGCCCGCTGGCGAATCCGTTGAGCTCGCACCGGGTAGCTTCCACTTCATGCTGATGGGAGTTACAGAGCCCGTTATGGCTGGCGAGACCGCCACACTGACGCTGGAGCTTAGCGACGGCTCAACGGTCGACCTGGGCGACATCCCCGTGCGTTCCATCGGCGCAGGCGACGAGAACTATGGCGATATGGGCGGCATGGATCACGGCGACGATATGGACCATGGCGACATGAAGCATGGTGATCACATGGACCACTCAGAGTCCGCAGACATGTCGGGCATGAAGACGGAAGAGCACGCTCACTAGAAAAGCGTTCTCTGGGCCAAGGTAGGCAAGTTATCGGTTCTCACGAGATAGGGAGACATCAACGATGAGCGGGTTCGAGGAACCTGTCAGCCGGCGTGGATTGCTCGCCGGAAGTGCTGTGGCTGCAAGCGCGGTAGCGCTCGCCGGTTGCGCGAAGGGGGAGGAGTCAGGGCAGTCTTCGGCGGAGTCTGCAGACGCTTCCCAAGCAGCGCAGGCCGGTGATGCCGGAAGCACCGGGCCGGAGCGCCGCGAGGAAACCATGGGTGGCGATATCGTCGCTTTCGATGGCAAGCATCAAGCAGGCATCCAAACCCCGGTCCAGGCGCACGTGGAATTGGTCGGTTTCAACCTGAAGAAGGAGACCACCGCACGCGGCGCGGCCGCACTCATGCGTCTGTGGACGGAGGACGCTCGCCGCCTGTGCACCGGCGAGAACCCGCTGGGTAGCCTCGAGCCTGAATTGTCTACCACCCCGGCAAACCTCACCGTCACGTGCGGTTGGGGAGAAGGATTCTTTGACACGGTGGGCGTCGCCAAGCCCAGCTGGCTGCGAGATATCCAGGACTTTGAACACGATGATTTGCGCCCTGAATGGGGACAGACCGATATCGTCCTACAGATCTGCAGTGATGATGCCTTCACCGCGGCCTATGTACTGCGGCATATGACTCGTGCCGGTAAAGACTACGCCGACGTCGCGTGGATTCAACAGGGGTTTAGCCACGCTTATGGTTCCGCACCGAAGGGAACAACCGCGCGCAACCTTTTTGGGCAAAAAGACGGCACGGTCAACCCGCGAAGCGATGAAGATTTCAATGAGCAAGTGTGGATCGAGGACGGCCCCTTTGCCGGCGGCAGCGCCATGGTGGTTCGCCGCATCCACATGAACCTCGATACGTGGGAGCAACTTGATCGTGCTGCACGTGAAAACGCTACAGGTCGAGCGCTCGATACCGGCGCACCTCTAGGTGGCAAGGACGAGTTCGACGAGGTTGACCTGGACGCGCGAAACGAGTTTGGCCTCAAGGCTATTGATGAAAACTCGCATGTCGCCCGGGCACATCCTCCGGTCGACTCACCTCATCAGAAGCTGCTGCGCCGTCCGTATAACTACAACCTTCCGCCTTCCCCGGAGACCACCAAGCGCGGTGAACTCAGCAACGCTGGATTGATCTTCATTTGCTACCAGAAGGATCCTACGGCCCAGTTCGAGCCCATCCAGGCGCGCCTCGACAAAGCGGATCGCCTCAACGAGTGGATTACCCACATCGGCTCGGCCGTGTACTACATGCCTGCCGGAACTGAGGGCGAAACCTTTTGGGGCGAATCGCTCATCCGCAGTTAAGAGGGGTAGACTAAGCCGCTGTAACTTTCTCGTTGAGCGCTGCTCGGCCAGGTATGTCGAGCGGCGCGTGAGCGCAAAGGAGCGCAACAAGTCATGGCGGAAATGATTCCAGCAGTCCCGGTGAACTACGAGCCGATCACGGTCCCGGCCGGTACTGCCGTGGGAGCAGCGATGCGCGAGCATGAGCTGCCCAACAAGGGCCCCGAAGCAGTAGTCGTCGTCCGCGGCGCCGACGGTACTCTCTACGACCTTTCCCACACGCCGGACACTGACGCCGAGTTCACTCCGGTTGCTGCCTGCGAGGAAGACGGCCGCGCCGTTATTCGCCACTCCTGTGGGCACGTCATGGCCCAGGCCGTGCAGGCGGAGTTCCCCGGCACCAAGCTGGGCATTGGCCCGGCCATCGAGAACGGCTTCTACTTCGACTTCCAGACCGCAGAGCCCTTCACTCCGGAGGACCTCAAGGCCATTGAGAAGCGCATGAAGAAGATCATCAAGGGTGGCCAGCGCTTCGAGCGCCACGTCTACCCCTCCCCGGAGGAAGCGGAGCAGGCGCTTGCTGCCGAGCCGTTTAAGCTCGAGCTGGTCCAGGACAAGGGCAACGTGGACCCTGATTCCGATGAGGCTGCCGAGGTTGGTGCCGGCGATCTGACCCACTATGACAACGTCAACCCGCGCACCGGCGAGGTGGAGTGGTTTGATCTGTGCCGTGGCCCGCACGTTCCGACCACCAAGTACATTCCAGCTTTTGCCCTGACGCGTTCCTCTGCTGCTTACTGGCGCGGTGACCAGTCCAAGGCTGGCCTGCAGCGCATTTATGGCACTGCCTTCGAATCCAAGGAAGCACTTGAGTCCTACAAGACCATGGTGGAAGAGGCAGAAAAGCGCGACCACCGCCGCTTGGGTGCCGAGCTGGACCTGTTCTCCTTCCCGGATGAGATCGGTTCCGGTTTCCCGGTATTCCACCCCAATGGCGCTACCGTGCGCATGGAGATGGAAGAGCACTCCCGCCGCCGCCACATCGCTGATGGCTACTCTTTCGTGTCCACCCCGCACCTGACCAAGGGTGACCTGTTCAAGAAGTCTGGACACTTGGACTTCTACGCGGATGGCATGTTCCCGCCGATGCAGCTCGATGGCGAGTGGGATGAGGACGGCAATTGCACCAAGCAGCCGCAGGACTACTACGCCAAGCCGATGAACTGCCCGATGCACAACCTCATCTTCGCTTCTCGTGGCCGCTCTTACCGCGAGCTGCCGCTGCGCCTCTTCGAGTTCGGTACGGTGTACCGCTATGAAAAGTCCGGCGTTGTTCATGGTCTGACTCGCGCCCGTGGCTTCACCCAGGATGACTCCCACATCTACTGCACCCCTGAGCAGCTCGAAGATGAACTGACCAAGGTTCTGGAGTTCATCATTTCTCTGCTCAAGGACTACGGCTTGGACGACTTCTACCTGGAGCTGTCCACCAAGGATCCGAATAAGTACGTTGGCTCTGATGAGATTTGGGAGCGTTCGACGGCTATTCTGCAGTCCGTGGCGGAGAAGTCCGGTCTTGAGCTGGTTCCGGACCCGGCGGGCGCGGCATTCTACGGCCCGAAGATTTCTGTCCAGGCTCGCGATGCCATTGGCCGTACCTGGCAGATGTCTACCGTGCAGCTGGACTTCAACCTGCCGGAGCGCTTCGAGCTGGAGTACACGGCGTCGGATGGCAGCAAGCAACGCCCGATCATGATTCACCGCGCGCTCTTCGGTTCCATTGAGCGCTTCTTCGGCGTGCTGCTGGAGCACTACGCCGGCGCCTTCCCGGCATGGCTGGCCCCGCACCAGGTGGTGGGCATCCCGGTGGCGGATACCTTCGCCCCGCACCTCGAGAAGGTATGCGCCGAGCTGCGCTCCCGCGGCCTGCGCGCTGACGTCGATACTTCCGACGACCGCATGCAGAAGAAGATCCGCAACCACACCACCGGCAAGGTCCCGTTCATGTTGTTGGCGGGCGAGCGCGACGTTGAGGCAGACGCCGTGTCCTTCCGTTTCCTTGACGGCACGCAAGTTAACGGCGTGCCCGTGGAAGCTGCAGTCAACGTCATCGAGGCTTGGGTGCGTGAGCGCAACAACGATCAACCGACCAAGGAAACCATCGCCGAGCGTGTCTAGAGGCATGTGCGTCTAGACAGAGCTGAGAAAGGGAGCACACACAGAGTGGGAGAGTACGTCGATACCGGCCTGGGAACCCCCGACCGCTTAGAGCGCCTCTGGGCGCCGTACCGTATGAGCTACATCAAACGTGAGGGCGGCGCCGGCGACGTGCCGAAGGAAGCCCGTAACCCGTTCGTGGAGATCCCACAGATGTCGGACGAGGACGGGCTCATCGTTGCCCGCGGTGAGCTGGTCTATTGCGTGCTCAACCTTTATCCCTATAACGCCGGCCACATGATGGTGATCCCATACCGCCAGGAATCTGAGCTGGAAAACCTCACCGAGGAGGAGTCCCACGAGCTCTTCCAGTTCGCGCAGGCCGCTATCCGGGTCCTGAAGAAGGTGTCCGGCCCCGATGCCGTCAACGCTGGATTCAATCTGGGGCGGGCCTCGGGCGGATCGGTGGGGCAGCACCTGCACATGCACATCGTTCCGCGGTGGAGCGGAGATTCAAACTTCATGACTATTGTGGATGGCGTTAAAGTGCTGCCGCAGCTCCTCAAAGACACCCGTTCCCTTCTTGCTCAGGGATGGGCGGAGCTCGCCGCCGAAGGAATCATCTCAGGAGAAGCGCATGCTTAGTGTTCACGGGCGCAAACCCGCCGCCGTGGTTGTGGTCCCGGTGGCCAAGCTCTTCCTCAAGATGGGCCTGACCCCGAATATCGTCACCATTGTGGGAACGATCGTCACCATTGCCATATCAGTCATCCTCATCCCACTTGATCACCTCTTTGCCGCCGCGCTGTTGTCGGGTCTCTTCGCGGCCTTCGACATGCTCGACGGCACGATGGCGCGCCTGACCACGGGTGGATCCAACTTCGGTGCTACTCTCGACGCCTCCTGCGACCGCATTACCGACGGTGCCTTGTTCGCGGCGATCGCTTACTGGATGGTGTACGTCGATAACGCTCACCCCATCAACTTCGCCGCCTGCATGGTGGTGCTGGTTAGTTCCCAGGTCATCTCTTATGTCAAGGCGCGCGGCGAGGCTTCTGGTTTCAAGATGGTTGGCGGACTCGTCGAGCGCCCAGAGCGCCTCATCCTAGGACTCGGCGGCGTGGGGTTGGAAGGTTTGGGCGTGCCTTATGCGCTGGAAGTCGCCCTGTGGCTGCTGGCGGTGGGGTCTATCTTCACCATTTACCAACGCATGCGCCAAGCGGGGCGTCAGGACACCAAGGCGCGTTTCAAGAAGGAACTGAAGCACCTATAGCTCAACACCCGCTCCCACCGGAAGGTACCGTGCCCCCGGCCCGCACAGAAAGGCTCCTGAACCGTGGCTCTACTGGATCGTGACCGGCTGACCGCCGCCGCCTACATCGCGTGCTGGAAGGTCGTGCGCTTCCTCCCGCAGCCGCTCGCTGCTTGGCTCTTCGAGCGGGGCGCGGACTGGGCTAGCGACAACGGCAAGGGCATGGAGCAGCTGCGCCAGAACTTGAGCCGGGTTGTTGGGCCCGAAAACGTCACGCGGGAGCTGGTGCGGAACTCGATGCGCTCCTACATGCGCTACTGGCTCGAGGCCTTCCGCTTGCCGGCCATCCACTCGGACCCTGAACTGCAGAAGCGGTTGCTGGCTGGCCTGCGTGGCAAGGAGTACTCGGATGAGTCGGTGGCATCTGGGCGCGGCGTGATTTTTGCGCTGCCGCACTCAGGCAACTGGGACATGGCGGGCGTCTTCTGTGTGGGCCACTATGGCGGCTTTACTACGGTGGCTGAGCGCTTAAAGCCGGAGGCGCTTTTCGATGCCTTCGTGGACTACCGCGAGAGCCTCGGATTCACTGTTCTGCCGCTGACAGGAGGCAGCTCTTCGCCTTATCCGCGCCTCAAGGATGCCTTGGAACGGGGCGGGGTTGTGTGTTTGCTGTCCGAGCGTGATCTCACGCGCACCGGCGTGCCCGTAGACTTCATGGGCGAAGAAGCCAACGTTGCCGCCGGCCCCGCCCAACTCGCCATTGAAACAGGGGCGGCTCTCCACGTCGTGCACTCGTGGTTCGACGGCAAGGGCTGGGGGCTTTCCGTCAGCCCCGAGGTTGAGGTCACGACTCTTCAGGAGACGTGCCAGCGCCTCGCGGACGGCTTCGAAGAAAACATCCGGGCGCACCCCGAAGATTGGCACATGTTGCAACCGCACTGGAATGCGGACGTCGAGCGCCGGCGCGCTGCTCGCCACAAGAAGTAGAAAGGCAGAACACACTCCATGCGCATAGGTATTATCTGCCCCTATTCCTTCGACGAACCCGGCGGAGTTCAGGCCCACATCCTTGACCTAGCCACTGTCTTCATTGAGCAGGGGCACCACGTGGAGGTGCTGGGGCCGGCGTCGACAAGCACGCAGGTGCCCCGCTTTGTGCGCAAGGGTGGCTGGGCCGTGCCAATTACCTATAACGGCTCGGTGGCTCGCCTGTCTATCGGACCGCACGTGCGCCGCAACATCAAGCGCTTCATTCGCGAAGGGAACTTCGACATCCTACACATCCACGAGCCGAATTCCCCGAGCTATTCCATGGCTGCGCTGGCAGCGGCACGTGGCCCTATCGTGGCTACGTACCATGCTTCGGCATCAAGCTCCGTGGCGTTGACTCTGGCCAAACCTTTCCTGCGCCCCTACCTGGAAAAGATCCGGGGAGGCATTGCGGTTTCAGAGATGGCTCGCCGCTGGCAGGTAGAGCAGTTGGGTGGTGACCCCGTGCTCATTCCCAATGGGGTAGATACCTCTGTATATGCGCGCGAGCGTGCTCGTGCCGAGCATAAAGAGAATGATTCAGAGATTGAGATCGTGTTCTTGGGGCGTCTCGATGAGCCGCGAAAGGGCCTGGACATTCTTCTTGAGGCCCTCACCCTGCTCCCAGAGAAGGTGCGGGTGACAGTCATGGGCGGCGGTCATCCGCGGAGCGTTCCGGGAGTCGACTTTGTGGGGCGCGTCAGCGATGCCGAGAAGGCAGCCATTTTGGGGCGCGCCGATATCTACGTGGCTCCCAACACCGGCGGCGAGAGCTTCGGCATCGTCCTGGTTGAGGCAATGGCAGCTGGCTGTGCAGTGGTGGCTTCGGATTTGGAGGCCTTCGCTGCAGTGTGCAATGCCGACTCGGAAGAACCTGCAGGTGCCTTGTTCAGAACCGGCGACGCCACGGACTTGGCGCGCGTGCTGCAGGATGTAGTGAACGATACGAACAAGCGACAGGCCTTGATCAAGGCAGGAGTGGAGCGCGCCCGCGAATACGATTGGGATCATGTGGCCGCTGCCGTCATGCGCGTGTACGAGACTGTGGCGGATGGCACGAAAGTGCGGGTGTCTTAAATGCCGATTGAAGTTGTCATTGCTCTTGCCGTCCTCCTCATCCTGGGGATGTGGGCGCTCTATACGGCGCAGCGACTGAACTCCCTCCATATCCGCACCGACGCAGCCCTGGCTCAGCTTGAGGCCACGCTGGATCGCCGCGCGGCGGTGGTTAGCGCCCTAGCTCCCGAGCTCGAGGGCATTGCGGCGCGCGCAGAGGCGACGGAGCTTGCACAGGGGAGTTTCGATGAACGGGCCACCCGGGAGCGTGAGCTGTCGGCGGCCATCGCGCAGCGCTTTGAAGCGCGCCCAGCCGTGCTTGCCGACGCCGAAGGGCGCATCCACTTAGCTCACCGCTTCTACAACGAGGCGGTCAGCGATACCCGCGCGCTGCGCCTGCGCCCGGCCGTCAAGCTGCTGCGCTTGGGAGGCACGGCGAAGCTGCCGGAGTATTTCGAGCTGAGTCAAATTGAGGTGTGATCCACCTGGGACTGTTGAGCCCGCGCCACGCGGGACTCGAGGGAGTACCAGTACAGAGCAAAAGCGGTCATCGCCAAGATAAGGAGGTTGCGCAACACGAGTGCGTACACCGGGTTGAGGTTTTCGCCCACAAAGAACCAGATGTAGTCATAGCCATAGGGATAGATGACGGTTCCCAGGGCAGCTGTTCCCACGGCGAGTACCGCCATGATGGCGCGCACCCCAGCGATATTAGCGGCCTTGTTTCGGTAGGAAGCAGACTCCACGGGGACGGGGGAGCGGAGAGCCACCGCAAGAATCGGCCCAAGCCACACGATATATTGCGGAGAAAAGACCTTATTCGTCGCCATAAGCAGCAGGATTGCCGCGATGAAGAAAACAAGTGTGGAGCGTGGGCTCCAGCCGCCGCGCAGAAAGTGAGCGAGCGCTACTGCAATGATCCAGAGGAGCGCGGCACCCATCGCGATGGTGCTCACAGTAATCGCCGTATCGACACCAGGCCCGGAGATCTCAAAGCTTTTCGATGTTGCGTATTCCATCGTCCACACCCCAGGCTGGTGATGGGCTTGGTAGACGAACCAGGTGGCGGCTAGAGATTCAATCTGGAGGCCGCGTTGACCTTGATACGTCAGAGGAGAGAGCAACCTATCCACACCGGCTATCGCAGCTACACTGAGGCAGAGGGCGGCGAGGCTTCCGAAAAAAGCGGACAGCCGCTGCCAAGTACCACGAGAGGTTGCGCGTCCGACGAGCCCGGCAGCGAGGACTCCGGGCCACAGCTTGGCTGCGGTGGCCCAGGCCAACAAAGCCGAGGCAAGACGGGGGCGGGTGGCCAGAAGTGCGCCCGCACCGGCGACGAGCAAGGCGGGATAGAGGTCTAGCCGCCACGCGAAAACGTGGCCTGCCGCGGTGCCGAAAAACACCCAAAACCATCCGGCGCTATACGCTGCGGGGTTGTCGCGGTGATGGCGCAGGAGGAGGGCGAGGAAGGTGGCGTCGGCAAGCAGCACCATGGCTGTAAAACCGATGGCATAGCGCTCAAAGTCGTATCCAGTAAGCCACGCGAGCAGGACGCTGGGCCAGGTTCCGACCTGCGGATACTCCGTCATGTCTTGAGGATTATCGCCAAAGACGCCCTCGAGGTAATACCGAACGTCTCCGAGCGGGTCCGTGTCGTTGACGAGCATGTAAACGAGGAGAAGGCGCGCCAGGACCCAGCCTGCCCAAATGCTTGGAGTTTTAGCGATTATTTTCAATGGCGGACTCTACGTCAACGGGTGGTCCCAACATGAGCAGGATGCTAAACACAACGGCGACGACGAGTAGCGCGATGAGCGCGCTGCGCACCGGGTGGCGGATGACCTGTGCCAAAACCGAATCGAAGAAGCCGTGTGGCTGTGCGTCGTCGGCAAAGCGCCACGGCCCATCAACGAGTCCGCGCCGAGATACCCAGACCGCAAAGGGCAGCGCCGCGAAGGGGATGACGGTCACTACCAGGCCCAGGATTCCAACCCCCACCGGCCAGCGGTTGTTGATCCACACCAGGGCCGTCATGAGCAGGAAGCAGAGGAAGCCGAAGCCGTGGATGCCACCTGCAATCGGTGTGAGCGCCTCGGTGGTGCCGGAGTACTTGAGGATCATGGAGAGGATCAGCAGACCCCACGTGATCATTTCTAGGTAGGCGGCCACGCGGTGCACGCTGTGCGGGGTGGTTGAACTCATGCGGAACATAGTACGCAACTCCCAGGAGCAGATCAGCTCGTGAGTAGGATGGTCGGAGTGAGTGTGGCGGGCGCCATAACGGCGATGGAAATGGAGTAAAGATGGCATCGGTGGCTCAAGCAGTCGACATCGAGCGGATTGGCGATGACGAATTTCGCGCCCCCGCGGTTCCCTCGCTCATCGCTCGCACCTTTGGGGGACAAACCATGGCGCAAGCGCTTCGGGCGGCGCAGCTCACCGTTGATGACAAGTTGGCGCACTCCATGCACTGCTACTTCGTGGGGCCTGGTGACTCCAGTGCGCCCACAACCATCCGCGTGGAGCGGATACGGGATGGCCGCTCTTTTGCGCATCGCCATGTGCGCGTCTACCAAAAGGACCGCATGATCTTCATGCTCAGCGCTGGTTTCCACGCGTCAGGCGATGTTGGCCCGGAACATCAGGCAGGCATGCCGCAGGTGCCGCCGCCGGAGAGCATTACAGAATCCCCGTACTCCACCCGGATCATCTTGAAGGAGTGGGAAGACTGGGACGTGAGGCTGGTCCCCGACGCATCCCGCGATGCCGTCGCCGCGGAAACCACAGGCGCTGGGTTTCGAAATATCTGGTTCCGTAACACGGGTGCCTTGCTTGCCGACGCCCCCGATCCGTCCCTCCATCAAGCGGCGCTGCTCTACATGTCCGACATGACATTGATTCGCTCAGCGCTGCTCCCGCACCAAGGGGAGAGGATCCAACTAGCCAGCTTGGATCATTCATTGTGGTTCTTGCGTCCGGTCCGGGTCGATGAATGGATGTTGTACTCACAGTCGAGTCCCTCAGCACAGACCGGGACTGGTCTTGCACAGGGCAAGATATACAACCAACGCGGGGAGCTACTGGCGGTGGCCATGCAGGAGGGGCTGACGCGGACCATGCATCCTGAAAGTGAAGGCACCAGCGCCAACGGCAATTGGCAAAATGTGTGATGCTACAGCGAACCGACAGTTAGGAATGAGGCTTCCACGCGTACCCCTGTGCGGAGGTACGTGGCGTGAGGCCGTATAATTGCACCAGTTTCTAGCAATTTATTGCACAGCCATATCGAAAGGGATGACATGTCAGGCCACTCCAAATGGGCAACGACTAAGCACAAGAAGGCTGCCAACGATGCCAAGCGCGGCAAGGAATTTGCCAAGCTGATTAAGAATATCGAGGTGGCGGCCCGCACAGGCGGCGGCGACCCGGCGGCGAATCCCACCCTCGATGACATGATTAAGAAGGCCAAGAAGGCCTCCGTTCCGAACGACAACATTGAGCGTGCCCGCAAGCGCGGTTCCGGCGAAGAGGCCGGCGGCGCAGATTGGGAGACCATCATGTACGAGGGCTACGGCCCCAACGGTGTGGCCATGCTCATCGAGTGCCTGACGGATAACCGCAACCGCGCAGCCACCGACGTTCGTACCGCGATGTCCAAGAACGGCGGCAACCTCGGCGAGTCCGGTTCCGTCGCGTACATGTTCTCCCGCACCGGCTTGGTCATGGTGGAGAAGGGTGAGCTTAGCGAAGATGACATCCTGCTCGCTGTGCTGGAAGCTGGCGCCGAGGAGGTCAACGACAACGGCGAGAAGTTCGAGATCACCTGTGCACCGGGTGATGTTCCGGCCGTGCGCGAGGCCCTTGTTGCTGCTGACATCGAAGTTGATGACACCGACACCGATTTCCGCGCGTCCGTTGAGGTTCCGCTGCAGGCAAATGATGCCCGCAAGATCTTCCGCCTCATCGATGCGCTTGAGGATTCGGACGATGTCCAGAACGTCTACACCAACATGGACCTCAGCGATGAGGTTCTCGCCGAGCTCGACGAGGACTAAGGGCTTCTAGCTGAGCTTAAGGCCTTCCAGGCCATGTACCGTCACCGTCTCTGATAACGGCGCGCGCCCCGGGGCAGTCTTGAACACAGGGCTGGATTCATCGGCCACGCCGAAGGTGAGGGCGGTGACGAGCTTGTACTCCTCGTCCACCCCGAGGAATTCACGGACCGTGGGCGCGAGGAGTGAAATCATGCCCTGTGGGACACCGTGGTAGCCGTGTGCCTGCAGCGAGAGCAAAAAGTTCTCAGCATAGGTGCCTTGATCGAAGGCAGCGCGAATGCGATCACCCAGCGGTGGAATGAAAAGCAGCGCCGCGTGCGGGGCTCCGAAGAAGCGAAGGTTTTCGCGGATGAACTCCGTGCGCGCCTCTTTATCCTCGCGCGCAATGCTGAGCAGCCCGTACATCTTGGCGGCGAGCTGCTGCGAGCGTTGCGGGTGGACTCCCTGACCATAGTCAATCGTGAAGTCTGGATTAATTCCGTTCTTATCGAACTCCGCGATCAGCGCGGCGCTTAATTCTTTCAAAGCAGCGCCGCCCACGAGGTGTACGTTCCACGGTTGAGTGTTGGAATTGGAAGGCGCGGATTGGGCGTCGATAAGCACCTGCTCGATGACATCAGTGGGGATGGGATCCGGCAGGAACGCCCGCGGGGAATGACGGGATCGGATAAAGCCTGAATAGTCATTTGGTTGTTGAGACATGCGCGCCACTCTACCCGCGGTGATGAAGAGGAAACAGATGGGATGGGCCTGACTGATTTGGCAGGCATCGTTCGCAGGGCGCTGATTGCGCTAGAACACATGTGTGTACACTATGCCCCAGGCAAGTGAGTTCATCAGTAGGGCGAGGAGGCGGCCGTGAATTTGGAAGGGCTGCGCGTCATGGGTATTGATCCTGGATTGACGCGCTGCGGCCTGTCCGTTGTCCAAGCAGGACGTGGGCGCGCGGTTATTCCCATCGCAGTAGGTGTCGTGCGCACCCCCAGTGACAAAGAGTTGGGGGAACGCCTGAAGCGGCTATCTGTGGCGGTGAGGGAATGGATGGATGACTACCAGCCGCATGTCGTGGCGCTCGAGCGCGTATTCGAACGCGGCCAAGTGTCAACCGTCATGCAGACCGCTCATGCCGTCGGAGTCTTGGTGCTCGCGGCAGCAGAGCGCGATATTCCTGTGCACATGTACACGCCCTCCGAGGTGAAGAAGGCGATTTCAGGAAATGGGCGCGCTGACAAGAAACAGATGACAGCCATGATTACCCGTATCTTGGGGCTGAGTGAGGCCCCCAAGCCGGCTGATGCGGCGGATGCTTTGGCCCTTGCGGTCTGTCACTGCTGGCGTGCTCCAGCGCTGGCATGGATGAGTGGCGGTGACACGAGCGCCGGCATAGGGGCGGGCGCACGAACAAGCGGGGTACGGGGTTCTTCACCGCGTACCGCGTCTGTCTCTCGCGCGGCAAAGTCAACCTCTTAAGCTAACTGGCATAACCCTTCGAACCAAGGAATTTTTATTTAATGATTGCATCTCTGCGCGGAACAATCCTCGACATCCAGCTTGATCACGCCGTGCTCGAATGTGCCGGCGTGGGCTATAAGGTCCTTGCCACCCCGGCCACGTTGGGGACGCTCCAGCGCGGTGAAGAGGCCAGGGTTATGACTACGCTCGTGGTGAAGGAAGACTCGATGACGCTGTATGGCTTCACGAGCCACGAGGACCGCGACATGTTCCACGTGCTCCAGACGGTCTCTGGGTTGGGGCCAAAACTGGCCTTGGCCGCCCTGTCGGTGATGAGCGCCGGCGATTTAGCTCAGGCGATTGCGGGGGAGGAGACAGCACGCCTGCAAAAGATTCCGGGTGTGGGCAAACGAGTTGCACAACGATTGATTCTTGAGCTCAAGGACAAGGTTCAAGCTTTTGCTTCTGTGGATGGCGGCGATTCTTCGGTTGCTGCGCAGACCGCGTCCGGACCGGTTGTTGAGGATGTTGTTGAGGCGCTCGTCGGGTTGGGCTTTACGGACAAAATGGCCCGCCCCGTGGTGGAATCAGTTGTGGCTGAAAAACCTGAGGCGGCGACACCAGTGGTGCTGCGCGCAGCACTCAGCAAGCTGGGGTCCAAGAAATAGGGGAGAGTGGGTGACATGTCAGACGTAGAACGCACAGAATTCTCACTGCCGGACGGGGTGGAGCTTAACTCTCCACTCCAGCGCAACCAGGATATGGATGCCACCGAGCAACAGGGCGAGCACGATATTGAGCGCTCGTTGCGTCCGAAGTCGCTCGGCGAGTTCATTGGCCAGCCTAAGGTGCGCGAGCAGCTATCCCTTGTGCTTAATGGAGCGAAAAATCGCGGCGTAACGCCAGATCACGTGTTGCTATCCGGCCCTCCCGGACTGGGCAAGACGACGATGGCGATGATCATCGCCCAAGAGCTGGGAAGCTCGCTTCGTATGACCTCGGGGCCTGCTCTGGAGCGAGCAGGTGACCTGGCAGCGATGTTGTCGAATTTGATGGAGGGCGATGTGCTCTTCATCGACGAGATTCACCGCATCGCCCGCCCGGCTGAAGAAATGCTCTACATGGCGATGGAGGATTTCCGTATTGACGTCATCGTGGGCAAGGGCCCAGGGGCTACCTCTATCCCGTTGGAAATTCCGCCTTTTACCCTGGTGGGGGCGACTACTCGCGCCGGAATGCTGACCGGGCCGTTGCGTGATCGCTTCGGCTTCACCGCGCAAATGGAGTACTACGATACCGAGGACCTCACCCAGGTCATCACCCGCGCAGCGCGAATCTTGGAGGTTGACATTGACCAAGATGCTGCGGTGGAGATTGGATCTCGGTCGCGCGGAACTCCGCGTATTGCCAACCGCCTCCTGCGCCGCGTCCGTGACTACGCCGAGGTCAATGGGGATGGTCACATCAATGTTGGCGCAGCACAAGCAGCGCTGCGGGTTTTTGATGTGGACGAACGTGGGCTGGACCGCCTTGACCGTGCGGTACTCGAGGCTCTCATTAAAGGGCACGGTGGTGGCCCCGTGGGAGTCAATACTCTGGCCATCGCGGTGGGCGAGGAGCCGTCGACAGTGGAGGAGGTGTGCGAGCCGTACCTCGTGCGCGCGGGGATGATCTCGCGAACGGGCAGAGGCCGTGTCGCGACTGCGGCGGCATGGCACCACCTAGGCCTTGAGGCGCCCGAGGGAACGGTGGGCGGGACCCTCTTCTAATTGGCCCAGAGACGGGGAGGTCTGGCACACTGACCACTTATGAACGGAACCCAGATTCTTCTACTCCTCGTACTCGCAATTCTCGTTATTTTGCCGAGCTTTATGTCAATGCGCGCGCAGCGCAAGCGCCAGGCACAGATGCAGGAATTGCAATCCTCCTTGAAGCCTGGCCAAGAGGTGATTACCGCCGGCGGCCTGCACGGCACCGTGGTAGAAGCCGGTAAGCAGCAGGTTGATTTGCGCGTTAAGGACGGCACCGTGATTACCTTCGACACGATGGCTATCGTGCGAACTGCTGAGCAGGCTGGCACGGTCAACGATGCGCCGGCTGAGGCGGAGGGCGACAACGACGAACGCTTCCCGAAGCTCTAATTCGAGTTGCGCTCGTCACACTGCGGGCGCCTCACCTTAAGCCTGTTAAGGAAAACCGCGGTCCATGACGTACGATGGTGGACTGTGCTCTAGTCATGGTGGCATCATGGCGCTCAATCGCGTCGTGGAGATGGCTACCATGACCTATGATTTTTAGCCCTGTTCCACACAACACAGGAGAACTTTGTGTCCGCTTCGAAACGTGGTGGCGTTAGCAGCCGTCAACGGCAATGGCCTAAGCGCGCGATAGCGCTGTTTGCGCTCATTGTCATCGTGATTTACGCACTGATATTTCTGACCGGTGATAAGTCGCCTACCCCAAAGCTCGGCATTGATCTACAGGGTGGTACTCGCGTAACCCTGGTTCCGCAGGGTGAGGACCCAACCCAGGAGCAGCTGCAGCAGGCGCGCACCATCCTCGAGCAGCGTGTGAACGGCATGGGTGTTTCCGGCTCTGAGGTCGTCATCAGCGGCTCTAGCTTGGTGATTACTGTTCCGGGCGAAGATGCTTCCCAGGCGCAGGCAGTGGGCCAAACTTCTCAGCTGCTGTTCCGCCCGGTGGGCGAGCAGCCCATGCCGGATATGGACAAGCTTGAGAAGTCCATGACTGATACGGCTAACCGCTGGGTCAAGTACGGAGTCGTGACGCCAGAGCAGGCCAATAAGGCGCTGGCCTCCATCCACGATGCGCTCAACCAGAACGCAGATGCAGCCGCCCAAGGCGGGGAGAAGAAGGACGATAAGAAGTCTCCGGCTCCTACTGTGAGCGAGAAGCCGCTTCCGGCCCCGGCGAACTCTCTTGAGGAATCTGAGCGCCGCGATAAGGTTACTGAGGTTCTGCTTAAGGACCGCCAGTCTGAGGATCCCACCCAACAAACGGCAGCACTGGGCTTGATGACGTGTGACGCGGAATCCGACCCATTGGCCGGAACCGATGACCCGGCAAAGCCGTTGGTGGCTTGCGACTACTCTAATAAGCAGCCCTACCTGCTCAAGCCAGCTCCGCTTCTGGACGGTATTGAGGATCCGAACGGAACCCGTCTGACTGGTAACGAGATTGATAGCAACTCTCCGATTCAGGGCGGCCTGAATTCCCAGACCGGCCAGATGGAGATCAGCTTCGCCTTCAAGACCGGCGATGGCCCCAATGGCTCGCAGACGTGGTCCACCTTGACCCAGGAGTACCTGCAAAAGCAGGTGGCCATCACCCTCGACTCCGGCGTGATTTCTGCTCCGGTAATCCAGGGCGCGACCCCGGTTGGTGCCGCTACCTCCATCACTGGTGATTTCTCTCAGGAGGAAGCACAGAACCTGGCAAATAACCTGCGTTATGGTGCACTGCCGCTGTCCTTTACCGGCTCCAATGGCGAGCCGGGCGGAACGGTGGAGACCGTGCCGCCGTCACTGGGCAAGGCCGCCCTTGAGGCAGCACTCATCGCCGGCATCGTCGGCCTGATTCTGGTTTCGCTGTACTCCATCTACTATTTCCGCGCTCTGTCTTCGGTGGCGCTGCTGGTGCTCGTCACCACCTGCGTCATGCTGTACGGTGCCCTGGTCCTGCTGGGTCGGTGGATCGGCTACTCGCTTGATCTTTCTGGCATGGCGGGCTTGATCATTGGTATTGGTGCCACGGCCGACTCCTTCGTTGTCTACTACGAACGCATGAAGGATGAGATCCTGGGCGGGCGCACATTCCGGTCTGCCACCCGCACGGGTTGGGAGCGCTCGCGGGCAACGATTGTCACGGGTAAGGCCGTGACGCTTATCGGCTCCGTCGTGGTGTACTTCCTCTCTATTGGCGCCGTCAAGGGCTTTGCCTTCACCATGGGCTTGACCACCATCTTCGACCTCATCGTTTCCTTCCTGATCATGGCGCCGCTGATGCAGCTCCTTGGCAGCCGCCCAGCTTTTGCCAAACCGTCGATGAACGGCCTCGGCGGCATCTACAACCTCGTGGAGGAGCGCCGCGAACGCGGCTTTTATGCCAAACCGGCCAAGAAACCCGTCGCTACTGCTACGGATGAGGAGAAGTAATCATGGCTGTCGAAACTACTAACCGCAAGATTTCCCGCTTTGACCGTCTCTACGTAGACGGCAGTGGATTTGACTTCGTAGGTCGGGCCAAGACCTGGTACACCATCGCCGGTGTGCTGCTCATCGCCTCCATCTTGGCTATTGCACTTCGTGGCTTCAATCTCTCTCTGGACTTTGAGGGAGGCACGAAGCTCAACATGCCAGCTGGGGATCTGTCCACCGAACAGGTAGAGGAAACCTTTACGGAGGCCACCGGTGTTACCCCAGAGCTGGTGCAGATCGTGGGCGCGGGTTCCTCGGAGACGCTGGAAATCACCTCCGAGCGTCTGAGCCAGGATGAGGTTAATCAGGCCCGCCAAGCCATCTTTGAGAAGTATCAGGTCAAGGATGATAACGGTAAGCCGAGCCCGGATGCGATTGGTTCTTCGACGGTGTCGGAATCGTGGGGCTCGTCGATTACCAAGCGCATGGTCATCGCGATGGCCGTATTCCTCGTGCTGGCCACCATTTACGTGGCGGTCCGCCTGCAGCGGGACATGGCCTTTGCGGCAATTCTTGCCCTCATTTTTGATGGTGTGTTCATTGCCGGTATCTATGCGCTCTTTGGCATCGAGGTGTCCCCGGCAGTCATCATTGGTCTGCTGACGGTGCTGACCTTCTCCCTCTACGACTCCGTCATTGTCTTTGACAAGGTGGACGAGAATACGACGGGATTGGAAGGCCAGCGCAAGAAGACCTATGGGGAGCTCACCAACTTGGCCATTAACCAGACGGTGATGCGTTCGATCTCCACGTCTATTATCTCAGCCCTGCCGATCATCGCTCTGTTCGTTGTCGCTGTATGGCTGATGGGTATCGGCACACTGCGAGATCTTGCTCTTGTGCAGTTCATTGGCGTTATCGAGGGCGTATTCTCCTCAATCTTCCTCGCTACGACGCTTCTGGTGACTTTGTCGAACCAGCGAAAGAGCGTGAAGAAGCACAACGCCGTGGTTGCCGCCTACCGTGCGGAGGGCGAGCCTACGGAGGCAGGCGAAGGCGATGCGGAAACGAAGGCTACGCGCACCGTCGTTTCCCCATCCGCGGCTTCGCATTCTGAGCCCGAGCCACCTACTGACGAGTCCGGTGGGGCGTCCTGGCGCCCCGGGCGTTAAGCCGTGCGTACATCTCCAGTCGCGGCACTGCTGGCCCTAGCCCTCACCGTGACAGCGTGCGGCTCTAATGAGGAGAGTGCGGGGGAGGACTCGTCCGCACCACGTTTCGCGGTGCTGAGCGATTCCCCCCTTGCTACTAGTAACGCAGCCTCCGCGTGGGGCGATGCCGTCGGGGCTGCCCAGCTAGCAAGCCGCGTCTATCCTGCGCTGTACGTACCGGGCCCAGCCGGGCAGATGGTGCCCAACTCAGATCTTGCCCACGCGGAGTATTTTGCTCCCGACGGCGATGAGACCGGGGCACACGTGGACTTCACGCTGACGGAGCAGGCTCGCTTCGCCGACGGCGAGGCAGTGACCTGTGACGATTACCTCTTGGCCTACACCGCTGGCCAGCTGAGTGAGACCTTTGGCTCCCACCTTCCGCTGATGGAAGAGGTCAGCGAAGTGGAATGCGCGCCCCGTAGCAAGAAATTCACCGTGTGGTTTACGCCCGATGCGGGGTCGCGGTGGCGCTACTTGTTTGGCCCCGGCACGGTTCTCCCAGCGCACGTGATGGCTAAGCGGGCGGGGATGAGCGTCGAAGAGCTTAACGCGGCGCTTCATGCTCAGGACATGGCAACCTTGCAACCAGTGGCGGAGGCTTGGCGCGATGGCTTTTCGACGGAACCGGGGCGTTTTGACCCGGACATGCAGGTTTCTTTCGGGCCATATCAGATTGACCGCGTCGAGGATGATGGCTCAATCGTTCTGACGCCGAATGACAACTACTACGGCGACAAGCCTGCCGTGCGTGAAGTAGTCATGTTGCCCAGCAGCGGGGATGCGGCAGCGTTTGTAGCCTCAGACGAGCTTCGCGTTGCAGAGTCACCCACGGCTTCACCCTCGTGGTTGGACCGCAATGCCGAGGGGAAGCCGGTGGACGTCAAGTCCGTAGCGGGTAGCCTGACTGACACTCTGGTCTTCTCGGAGGCTGGGATTTTTGCCCAGCCGTGGGCACGCGCCGCCTTCGCCGCGTGCGTGGATACGCAGCGCTTGGCGCAGGCCTCCTCCAAGGAATCAGGCGTGGATGTTCCTGCCGTCACCGTGCGCACGGTGCGCAACGATGATCCAGTTGCGGCCCAGATGGCCTCGCTAACAACAGTCCCCGTCGACAACGCAGCTGCGTCGGGTCTGTCCGGTTACACCATCGGTGTAGGCTACCTCGCTCCCAACCCTCGCTATAAGGCAATGGTTGAGCAGTTGCGCGCGGCCTGCGAGCCCGCAGGAATCACCGTGGAAGACCGCTCCGGAGACCGTGTTTCCCGCGAACAATTGTCCGCGGATCCCGCGACAGGCCAGCCGGAGATCGACGTCTACCTTGGGGCAGTAGATCCGATGCGTGAGCATTCCGCTCCCGCCTCCAGCGTGAAGAATGCGTCGGCATTGCGCACGTTGGAACAGGATTTGTGGGAGGAATTACCGTCTATTCCCATCTCCGCGCAGCCCCGGACCTTTATCACTGACCGCGCTGTGACAGGCGTGGTGCCCTACACTGGCCCTGCGGGTATCGGGTGGAACCTCGACCGTTGGAGCTATACCCCACAAACAGCAGCCGAAACTAAGGAAGAGTCGTGAGCGAGATTTACGTCGCAGCAGCACAAGCCTTGAAGGATAAGGTCCGCCTTGTCCAAGACTTCCCGGAGGAGGGAATCCTGTTTGAGGACCTGACCCCGGTATTGGCAGATGCGGAGTCCTTCGCCGCCGTGGTCGATGGCTTGGCTGAGGCCTGCAAGGAGCTCGGTGCCGATTTGGTCGGTGGCCTCGATGCGCGCGGGTTCCTTCTTGGTTCCGCCGTGGCGTACAAGTTGGGGGTGGGAATCCTCGCCATCCGCAAGAAGGGCAAGCTTCCGCCACCCGTGTTGACCCAGGAATATGAGCTGGAGTACGGCACGGCAGCGCTGGAGATCCCAAACAGTGGTATTGACATTAAGGGCAAGCGCATCGTGCTTGTCGACGACGTCCTCGCCACCGGCGGTACCCTCCACGGAGCCGCATTGCTGCTGGAATCAGCGGGCGCGGAAGTAGCGGGCAATGTCGTGGTTCTGGAGGTCAATGGGCTCCAAGGACGTGAGCGACTGCAAGGTTCCCCATTGATTGTGCTCAATCAGATGGGAGCAAAGGACTAAGGTTGTATGCCTAAGCTACTTCGCGGAGGCAGACATGACGACTGAAAAGCAGGACAAGACTGCGTGGCGGCCGGGCAGTGTGCGCGGCATGTCCGCCCGCTTGGCGCGCTCGCTGACGGGCGGACGCGTAAAGATCAATCCCGCGCTGGACCCGTTGATGTCTATCCACCGGGAGTTTCACCCGAAGGCAGACGCGGAGCTTCTCAACAAGGCCTATGCGACGGCGGAGCGGCTGCACGAAGGCGTATTTCGCAAGTCCGGCGAGCCTTACATCACGCATCCGCTTGCGGTGGCAACCATCGCGGCGGAGATCGGCATGGACACCACGACCGTTGCGGCGGCCTTGCTGCACGATACAGTGGAAGATACTGACTATTCGCTGGAGGACCTCACCCGTGATTTCGGTCCCGAGGTGGCCCGGTTGGTCGATGGCGTAACGAAGCTCGACAAGGTCGCCCTCGGCGCCGCCGCCGAAGCCGAGACGATTCGGAAGATGATCGTGGCTATGGCTACGGACCCGCGCGTGCTCGTCATTAAGGTGTGCGATCGCCTGCACAACATGCGAACCATGCGCTTCCTCCCGCCGGAGAAGCAGGCGAAGAAGGCACGGCAAACCCTTGACGTCATTGCGCCGCTTGCTCACCGCCTGGGCATGGCAAGCGTTAAGTGGGAACTCGAAGATCTTGCTTTCGCGATTCTGTATCCCAAGAAGTACGACGAGATCGTGCGCATGGTGGCAGATCGCGCTCCCTCACGCGATAAAGCGCTTAAGGAAATCAAGGCCCAAGTAAGCCAAGCCCTCAAGGCAAACGGCATTCAAGCCGAGGTAATGGGGCGCCCGAAACACTACTGGTCGATTTATCAGAAGATGATCGTTCGTGGGCGTGACTTTGCGGAGATCTTTGATCTCGTCGGAATCCGCATCCTCGTCGACGACATCAACTCCTGTTACGCCGCCATCGGCGTGGTGCACTCGTTGTACCAGGCTCTTCCGGGGCGCTTCAAGGATTACATCTCCTCGCCTCGCTTCGGCGTCTACCAGTCGCTGCATACCACCGTTATCGCGGACGGCGGCTCCACACTTGAGGTGCAGGTGCGCACGCACGAGATGCATTACAACGCCGAGTTTGGCGTTGCGGCACACTGGCGCTACAAGGAGACCAAGGGCAGGAATTCCGGCCACCAAGAAGAAGTGGATCAGATGGCGTGGATGCGCCAGCTGTTGGATTGGCAGAAGGAAGCCGCCGATCCCAACGAGTTCCTGGACTCTCTGCGTTATGACCTGACCGCCAAGCAAATCTTTGCGTTTACCCCGAAGGGTGACGTGATCAATTTGCCCGCTGGTTCCACCCCCGTGGATTTCGCCTATGCGGTGCATACGGAGGTAGGCCATAGGTGCATTGGTGCCAAGGTCAACGGCAAGCTCGTGGCATTGGAATCGGAGCTGAAATCCGGCGATAAAGTTGAGATTTTCACCTCCAAGGATCCGAATGCGGGTCCCTCGCGGGATTGGCAGGAGTTCTTGGTCTCGCCACGGGCTAAGACGAAGGTGCGGCAATGGTTTGCCAAGGAACGCCGCGAGGAGCACCTCGAAGCCGGGCGGGATGCCTTGGCCGCCGAGGTTCAGCGTGGCGGTTTGCCCATGCACCGGCTGTTCACCGCTAGCTCGATGAAGCAGGTAGCCGAGCAGCTGCACTACCCGGATGTGGATGCGCTCTATACCGCCATCGGCGCCGGCCATGTCTCAGCTCAGCACGTTGCCAACCAGCTCATGGCGCTCTTCGGAGATAGGGACGATGCAGTCGATGCCTTGGCTTCTCGTACCCCGCTCAGCGAGCTGGAGAATTCCCGCGCTCAGCACACGAAGGATTCCGCATCCGGCACCGGAATTTTGGTGGAGGGCAGCCCGGACGTCATGGCCAAGCTGGCGAAGTGCTGCCAGCCTGTGCCTGGTGACGCCATCTTTGGCTTCGTGACCCGCGGCGGTGGCGTGTCCGTGCACCGAGCTGACTGCACCAATGCTGAAAAGCTCAAGTCCGAACCCGAGCGCATGATGCAGGTGGAGTGGGCTGGCGGGCCGAAGTCTTCCGGTGCCTTCTCCGCGACGCTGCAATTAGAGGCCATTGACCGTCAAGGTCTGCTCTTTGAGCTCACCCGGATCTTTAGCGATCAGAGCCTCAACGTATTGTCGATGACCTCCAATCGCGGCGATGACCACATTGCGACAGTGCGCTTCACCTTCTCGGTCTCTGACACCAAGCAGCTGGGGCAGTTGATGACAACCCTGCGTAATACCGAGGGCGTCTTCGACGTCTATCGCGTCACAGCTTAAGGCATCACCCCTCAACCGGGGGTGTGTGGCTGAACGGGAGGTTGCGCCTGGGTGAAACTAGGGGAGATGTTTGGTGAACGCGCTGGTCGTGGCGTCAGCAAGCGCTGCGCAATCGTGATGGATGCGTTATAAACACGTGGACAAGATTTCTCTCATACCCAGGAGATCCACGTGAACTTCCGTCGCTTTGGCCAGCTTCTGGCCGCCACCACCGTCACCGCCGTTGCCGTCTCCGGCGCGCCTGCCTTCGCCGCTGAGGCCGACCAGGTGACCATTTCCGTCACCAACTTCACCGACTTCCACGGCCACCTTGAGCTGGCCGAAAACTTTGACAAGGAATCCGAGGAACTGGTTGGTTACTCCGAGATGGGCGCTGCTCGCATGGCTGCGCTCATCAAGGCCGTCAACAAGGACCAGGAGTACGCCTTGACCTCCTCCGGTGATAACGTTGGTGGTTCCGCTTTTGTGTCTGCGATTTCTGAGGACAAGTACACCAACGAGGCCCTCAATGCTATGAATCTCGATGTCACGGCCGTGGGCAACCACGAGTTCGACAAGGGCACCGATGACCTGATGGGCCGTATCAAGGACCAGTCCAACTTCCCGATCCTGGGCGCCAACGTCACCAAAGATGGCAAGCCCCTGCTCGATGCTTCCTTCGTCAAGGAGGTAGACGGCGTGAAGGTGGGCTTCGTTGGTACCGTCACCGAGAACACCAAGTACAAGGTGTCCGCTGCGTCCATCCCGGGCGTCGAGTTCTCCGACCCGGTCGAGGCCACCAATAAGGAAGCCAGCCGACTGAAGGAATCCGGCAAGGCTGACGTCGTTGTGGCGCTCATGCACGAGGACGCTCAGCAGTACGCGGAGGGCTTCAGCAAGGATGTGGATATCCTCTTTGGCGGTGATACTCACGTTAAGACCCAGGGCGAGGTTGCTCGTGAGGGGGCAATGCCGCTGTACTGGGCACAGGGCTACGAGTACGGCAAGGTGCTTAACGACGCCGACATCACCTTCGACAAAGCCGAGAAGAAAATCACCAAGATTGATCTCAAGCAGTACGACGTGGCCAACGCAGAGGTCTTCGCCCAGCTGCAGGGCCTCGAAGACGACCCCGAGGTGGCTAAGATCGTCGAGGAAGCAAAGAAGGTAGCGGAGATTGAGGGTGCCAAGACTGCTGGTACCACCGAGAAGGCCATGTACCGCGGTTCTGATGAGGGCAAGGACACCGGTACCAACCGCGGTGTGGAGTCGACCCTCAACAACTTTATTGCCGATGGCCAGCGCTTTGCTCTATCTAAGCAGACGGACAAGGACATCGAAATCGGTGTTATGAACGCAGGCGGTGTGCGCGCCGACCTCAAGCAAGGTGATGTTTCCTACCAGGACATCTTTGCCGTTCAGCCATTCGGTAATTACGTGATCACCGCGGAGGTTAGCGGCGCAGACTTCATTACCGCGTTGGAGAACCAGTGGAAGCCTGGCCAGTCCCGCCCGCGCCTGGCTCTGGGCCTGTCCAACAACGTCACCGTTGTCTACGACCAGAAGGCTGAGCAGGGCAAGCGCGTTAAGTCTGTCACCATTAACGGTGAACCGATTGACCCGGAGAAGAACTACAGCATTGCTCTGTCCTCCTTCCTTGCCTCCAGCGAGACGGAGGCCGGCGGCGATGGCTTCTTTGAGCCCGGTTCCATCAAGAACCGCAATGACGTTGGCTACATGGACACCCAGGCGATGATTGACTACATCGCTTCCGGCGAGTCCAAGGTCCGCACCGGCCAGGGCCAGATTGGTGCCCACGTGTCTGGTGACCTGAAGCCGGGGGAGGAGATCACAGTCGACCTTTCCTCCCTGAACTACTCCAACGCAGAAGAGCCACAGGCTAAGAAGGTCACCGTTGCTCTGGGTGACGCTAAGGCCGAGGCAGACATTGACAACGCAGCACAGCCCGGTGACGAGCAGTTCGGCGAGCGTGGCCGCGCAACCGTCAAGCTCACCATCCCGGAGGGCCTAAAGGGCGAGCAGAAGCTGCTCATTACTACCGATGCTGGCACTGAAGCCGCCCTTCCGATTTCCCTCGACGGTGACGACGACGCGAAGGACCCGAAGGATACTGGTTCCGCCAAGGATGCAGCTTCCTCCATCGGCTTGGGTGTGGGTATCACCGCCGCTATCGCTGCCGCCATTGCCGCTGTGATTGGTGCCATCAACATGCCGGTTGCTGCGCTCCCAGCACCGGTGCAGCAGCTGATTGAGCAGCTGCGCAAGCAGTTCAACATCTAGTCTGTACTGATGCACAAGCCCGCACTATCGTGCGGGCTTTTCTCATGTGGAAGGTATGGTGGAAAGCTGTGGATACACTGAGGCTGTTTGGACGCGAGGCAATGTACCAGCTAGGTATCGAGCCTCACCGAATCCCACTGGTGATGCTCGCGACGCTGGGTATTTATTTGGCCTTTATGGTCTTGGTCAAGCTCTTTGGCAGCCGCGTTTTGACGTCCATCACCGCTTCCGATGCCGTCATCATCATTATGTTCGGCGCGGTTTCAGGCCGCGTGATTGTAGGCAACCCGCCGACCCTCGCCGCCGGAGTCATTGGTCTCTTCACACTTATGCTCCTGGAGGCAGCCTTCGGTACCTTCCGGCAGCTCGTGACATGGTCACGTTTCATCGACCGCAAACCGGTGCTCTTGGTTTATAAGGGGCAGCTGCAGGAAGACAATATGAGCTTTGCGCACATCACCGAAAGGGATATCAATTCCGCTGTGCGCAAGGCGGGCCTTGGTCGGCGCACCGACGTGCAGCTAATGATCTTGGAACCAACTGGTCAGATTTCTGTCATTCGCCGTGGCCAGCTTGTTGATGCCTCCGTATTCAAGGACGTTCTCGGCGCCGAGCGCATCGAGGAAGTAGATGCACAGGACTAGGAACAGTCTTCTAGGTTGCAAGAGTAGCCGGGCTTAGAAGCCGCGTCGTGTTTGGGCGTTGAATCGGCTGTCCAGGAAAACGAAAAATCTCCCCCTGCGCGGATTGCGCAAGGGGAGAGAGCGGCGCTTGTGGCTTACTTGATACCAGCGAGCTTATCGCCGAGACGCATTGCGTCATCCATGGCGCCGATGATGGAGGTGAAGACCTTAATCCACTCGCGGATTTCCTTCGGGCTGACGTTACCCTCATCGTCGGAGGAGAGAGCGAAGAAAGCCTTGGAGGAGCTGTCATCCTCAACCGGAGCTGCGGAAGCAACTGCGGTACCGGAGAAAGCGATGGTTGCAGCGGTAGCAGCGGCAACGATGGACTTACGGGAGAAGAATTTCATAGGATTTCCTAATCTGATTCGAATGTGAACGGAAAGTCTGACTTAAGTGGGTCTGACTTACTTAGCGAAGTTCTTGTTGTAGAAAGCGAAGACGGTGCCCAGAGCGCCGATGATGGCGGTGAAGACAGCGATCCAGTCGCGGATCTCGGACGGCTTCATGTCGGAGATGGAGGAACCCTCGGAGTCGTCGGAGGAGGAAGAAGACTCCTCGTCGGTCTTGCTCGGGGTCGTGGTGGTCTCGGCGGCCGGCTTGGTGGTGGACGGAGCTGCCGGGGTGGTGGTAGCCGTAGCGGTGGCGGTGGCCTCCGGGGTGGTGGTCTCAGCGTTAGCAACGGTCACGCCGGACAGGGAAACGGCAGCGGTGGTAGCGGCAGCGACAAGGGCCTTACGGGAGAAGAGCTTCATTCTCGTTCCTTATACATCTCGGGAATTTCAAAGACCTCACAGATGCTACTGAGGCATTGCGGGTTTTGCAAGGGATCTGACAATCAATTGATGAATCTGTGTGGCGGCTGTCCGCGGCATGTGAGCTGGGGTTTGGTCCGGTGCAGGTTGTGGACGTGGGTAATAGTTTGCCAAATGAACAGCTCAAGGCTAAGAAATTCTTAGTCCAGGTGGGGAGGGGCGGTTGGAATGGGAAAGGCCCCGCTCGCTGAATGCGAGCGGGGCCGGCCACCGTAAAGGGGGTAAAACTTAGCTCTCGACGGTTGCCTTGGTGATGCGAACTTCCTCAGCGGGAGCGCCGTCGGACTGTCCATCCTTGACACCCTTGGCAGCGATGGCGTCGATGGTCTTCTGTCCCTTCTCCGTCAGGGCGCCAAAATAGGTGTAGGAGGGCGGAAGCTGCGAGTCCTTATAGTTAATGAAGAACTGGGAACCATTGGTGTCTTCGCCGGCATTAGCCATGGCGATGGAACCCTTCGGGTACAGAGCAGGCTGTGCCCTAGCGGCGTCGTCAGCCTCATCGGTGGGGTACTCATTGGCAAACTGGAAGCCCGGTCCACCAGAACCCTTGCCGGTCGGATCACCGCACTGCAGGACGGAGAGGGTGCCCTCCGTCATGCGGTGGCACACGGTGTCGTCGTAGTACTTCGCGGAAATCATGTCCGTGATTGCGTTGACGGTACACGGAGCAAGCGAGCGATCGAGAGTCATCTCAATATCGCCTTGCTTGGTGGCGAAATTGACGGTCACTTCACCCTTGGCAGGAATGTTCTTTCCTTGCGGAGTAGGGACATCGCGGGAAGCGTCGCCAGTCTCGTTGTACTCGCAGGTGACGGTCTCACCGAGCGGCTTAGCACGCTTGCCGCTCAATGCTTCGGCGGTAGGGGCTTCAGTGGGCGTATCGGCGGCGGAGGTTTCCGAGGCCTGAATCTCTTCTTCCTCCGGCGAGCGCGTGGCCAAGAACCAGATACCGCCGACGAGGGCAACAATAACGACGGCGGCCATCAAAACGACGCTGAGCGGGCGGCTCTTCTGTTTACGGTCGCGGGATTTCAGCTCGCGATCGAGCTGGTTGAGCGCATCATCCAAGCGCTGGCTGTTAGTAGACACCTATGTTTCCTCCACAGTGGTGGTTTAAAAACTTTGACCCACCTATCCTAACCGCACGCTAGTTCACCGTGGCGCGCCGCCCCGCACGTCAGTACGCTTGGGTGCCATGGCTACTACGAATTTTCAGAATGAACCCGTCGAAACCAATGCTGAGCTGCCGAAGGTTGGTGACGCCCTGCCGGACTTCACCCTCGTCGGCACCGACTTGTCTGAGCTAACCAATGCGGACTTCGCTGGCAAGCGCCTGGTGGTGTCCTGCTTCCCGTCCGTGGATACCGGCGTGTGTGCAGCGCAGCTGCGCAAGTTCAATCAAGAGGCGGCTGGTCTGGAGAACACCGTTGTCTTGTCCGTCTCCCGTGACCTGCCTTTCGCACAGGAGCGTTTCTGCGCTGCTGAAGGTATTGAGAACGTCGTCAGCGCTTCTGATTTCCGCTCCGATTTCGCCGACAAGCTGGGCCTCGTCCTGGAAGGCTCCCCGCTCAAGGGCCTGTGTGCCCGCGCGGTCATCGTCACCGACGAGAACCACAAGGTGACCTACACCGAGCTGGTTCCAGAGGTTACGACTGAACCGGACTACGACGCAGCTTTGGCCGCCCTCAAGTAATGAACACACCCGATATCTACGGTTTCGCCGCAGGGCCTTATAAAACCAACACCTATGTTGTGGCTAACGGCTCGCGGGCGTTCATCGTGGACCCAGGGATGCACACACGCGAGCGCCTTGAGCAGCTCGCGCGTGAGAAGTCCCTGGAATTTGAGGCCGTCGTGCTGACCCACGGTCACATTGACCACACGCGTGATGCCGCTGAGTTTAACCTGCCGGTCTACATCCACCCGGATGACGCGTTCATGTTGGTGGATGGCTCCGGAGTATCTCCCGAATCGCAGATGCTTTTCGCCGCCGCTTCCATGAAGCAGGTAGCGGACCGGCGTGATCTGCTGGGTGGTGAGACGCTGAGCCTCGTCGGCCTGGAGTTTGACTTACTCCATGCGCCGGGGCATTCACCGGGGTGCGTCATGCTCGTGGCCGAGGATTTTGCGCTGACCGGTGACGTGTTATTCAAGGGCTCGATCGGCCGTACAGACCTTCCGCATTCCGATCCCGCGGCGATGCAGCGCTCATTGCGCGGTCCGGTGTGGGGCCTTGATGATTCCCTTGCTATCTTGCCGGGCCACGGCCCAACATCGACGATGCGCCGCGAACGCGCGACTAATCCGTTTCTCCGTGCGGCGGGGGATGTACTCTAAAGGGCGTGAGTGATAAGAAGCAGTTCAAAGCCCTGTCCGCGCCCAAGGGTGTGCCGGACTACGTTCCGCCGCAATCGGCCATCTTTGCCAAGGTTCGTGAGACCTTCGTGCATCAGGCACATCTGTCCGGCTTCCAACACATCGAACTCCCCGTCTTTGAGGACACGTCGCTGTTCGCCCGTGGCGTGGGGGAGTCCACGGACGTCGTGTCGAAGGAGATGTACACCTTCGCCGATCGCGGCGACCGCTCTGTGACTCTGCGCCCCGAAGGTACCGCGGGTGTTACGCGCGCAGTTATTGAGCACAACCTCGACCGCGGTCAGTTGCCGGTCAAGCTCAATTACTTTGGTCCCTTCTTCCGCTACGAACGCCCGCAGGCTGGCCGCTACCGCCAGCTGCAGCAGGTCGGCGTCGAGGCCATTGGTGTCGATGATCCGGCGCTGGACGCGGAAATCATCGCACTGGCGGACCGCTCCTACCGCAGCCTGGGGCTTAGCCAGTTCCGTCTGGAGCTGACCAGCCTGGGGGACCACGACTGCCGCCCGGCCTACCGGGAGAAGCTGCAGGAATTCCTGTTCAAGCTGGACCTCGACGAGGAAACCAGGGCCCGCGCGGAGCTGAACCCGCTGCGCGTGCTCGATGACAAGCGCCCGGAGGTCCAGGAGCAGCTTGTCGACGCCCCCCTCATGCTCGACCACCTCAATGCCGAGTGCCGCGAGCACTTTGAGACGGTCACTGGCTTGCTCGATGACATGGGCGTGCCCTACACCATCAACCCGCGCATGGTCCGCGGTCTTGATTACTACACGAAGACATGTTTCGAATTCGTCCACGATGGACTCGGCGCGCAGTCCGGCATTGGCGGCGGCGGCCGCTACGACGGGCTCATGGCTCAGCTCGGCGGACAGGAATTGTCCGGTATCGGCTACGGCCTCGGAGTGGACCGCACGGTTTTGGCTCTGGAAGCCGAGGGCGTGGAGCTCGACGGCGTCGAAGAGCGCGTGGCCGTTTATGGCGTTGCTTTGGGCGCTGCGGCAAAGAAGAAGATGGTCAGCATCATTAATGACCTGCGCAAGGCAGGTATTTCCGCGGACATGTCCTTCGGCGACCGCGGCCTCAAGGGCGCGATGAAGGGTGCTGATCGCGCCAACGCCCGCTTCGCACTCGTCCTCGGTGACCAAGAGCTAGAGTCTGGCACCGTGGCGCTGAAGGATCTGCGCGCGCACGAGCAGCACGACGTCCCGGTGGGGGACGTCGTCAAGCAGCTTCGCCAGCTCGTTTAGCACTCCACCTGCGAGACGGTGAAGCCCATCGTCTTCGCCAGGCCGCCGAGCGAGGTCTCCTTGTACTTGGAGAGCATGTCGCGTCCGGTTTCGGCCATGGTGCGCACCGCGTTATCGAGGGTAACGTGGTGCGTTCCCTCACCCATGAGAGCAAGGCGCGCGGCGTTGATGGACTTGACTGCGCCGATGGCGTTGCGCTCGATGCAGGGAATCTGCACGAGGCCTCCGACGGGGTCACAGGTCAGGCCGAGGTTGTGCTCAAGGGCAATCTCGGCGGCGTTTTCCACCTGTTCCGGTGTTGCTCCGAGTAGTTCTGCCATGCCAGCAGCTGCCATGGAGGACGCTGAGCCAACCTCGCCCTGGCAGCCCACCTCCGCGCCGGAAATTGAGGCATTGGACTTGATGATGATGCCAATGGCACCTGCGGTCAGCAGGTAGCGGCGGGCATCGGAGCGGGTGAAATCAGCCTGGAAGTCACGCGCGTAGTGCAGCACGGCGGGGATGATGCCACACGCGCCGTTAGTGGGGGCGGTGATGACGCGGCCGCCGGCGGCATTCTGTTCGTTGACGGCAAGCGCGTAGAGGTTGACCCATTCCATCGCGGACAAGCCACAGGACTCGTCGTTTTGCTTGGCCAGAAGTTGTTGGTACATGCGTGGCGCGCGGCGGTTCACGCGCAGGCCACCGGGAAGGATTCCCTTGGAGGAAATGCCCTCGGTCACGCACTCGCGCATGATATCCCAGACCAAGTCAAGGTGCTGGTAGACGTAGTCGAGACCGCCTTCTTCGCGGTGCAACACGGCCTCGTTGGCGGCGACGATTTCCCAGATAGCTTTGTCATTGGCCGCGCACAGGTGAAGCAGGTGTTCGCCGGACTGGAACTCATAAGGAACGGTGTCTTCAGCGGTGGCCGCGGCGACACCGGCTGGCACACCGGTGTCAGTTTGGAGCTGGGCATCGTATTCCTCGCGGGACAGGATAAAGCCGCCGCCGACGGAGAAGTACTCTGCATTCTCGGCGAGTACCCTGCCGTTCTCGTCCCAGGCCGTAAAGATGAGGCAGTTCGGGTGTTCCGGCACCGGTTCGTTGTTGAATTCGATGCTGTATTGCACTTCGCCTGCGGGGCCAGAAATGGTGCCCTCGGTGGGGATAAAGGCATCGGCGCGTGGCTCTGCGTCGAGTGGCACGGACAGCGGATCCCATCCGGCGAGGCCCAGAATCACGGCGCGATCCGTGGCGTGGCCGCGGCCGGTAGCGGATAGGGAACCGCGCAGTACGGTGTGGACCTTGGCCGGGTGTTGATCAAGCGCCTCGAGGAAGGCCTTAGCCGCGCGCATGGGGCCGACTGTATGGGAGGAGGAGGGGCCGATTCCGATGGAGAAGATATCGGTCACGCTAATTGTCATGTGGGGGTGAAACCTCCTTGGGAGCGTTAGATAAGTGTCGCCTTACGATAGTACCGAGAGCCCTCCGCAACCGCTTAGCTCGGCTGCCCGTCGTGGCGGGAAAGCAGCGCGCGGAATCCTGAAGGGTCTGGATCGACGTCCTGTGATAGCTCCCCCTGGGGCGCTTCCTCCGCTTCGCCGAGCCTCCCGGCAAGTCCAGAGACCCGGTCGAGCGGGCGCACCATGAGGTCCGCTAGCTCCTCGGCGGCGCGTTCTATGCGTTTGTCATTGCGCGCGCCTTCTGCAGTGCCAAAGTCTTCCGTGGCCTGGAAGATCCCGGTGGGGACCACTGTGGCATGCAGGTAGTTAAGCAGCGGGCGCAGAGCATAGTCGAGCACAAGCGCGTGCCGGCTCGAGCCCCCGGTGGCAGCGATGAGCGTGGGCAGTCCCTCTAGAGAATGCGGCTCTAAAGTGTCGAAGAACATCTTGAACAAACCCGAATAACTGCCCTGGAATACCGGGCTGACGGCGATGAGACCGTCCGCCTTGGTCACGGCAGTCTGCGCGGCATGGAGGCGGGGTGTGGGTGAAACCCAGTTGGTCATGGCTTCTGCCAACTCGCCGGCAAGCTCGCGCAGCTCCACGACGGTCACGTCGATGCCTTCCCCTCGGGCACTAACGCGGGCGGTGGTGGCGGCGGAGAGGGCGTCGCCAAGCGCACGCGTCGAGGACGGTGATGAAAGTCCAGCCGTAACGAGTACGAGCGAGCGCAACTATTTCTCCTCTTCAGGGTTGACCTGCGCGTGCGGGGCATAAGCGCCGAGCGTGGCATGGGTGGGCGGGGCAGAAGGTACATGATCCGGGCGGCGTTCCTCAAAGCGGCGGCGAAGCTCGGGCACCACCTGGGTACCAAGGATTTCGATCTGCTCGAGCACCACCTCTTGAGGCAGTCCGGCGTGGTCGATGAGGAAGAGCTGGCGCTGGTAATCACCCACCCAATCTGCGAACTGTAGTGTGCGCTCCACCACCTGCTCTACGGTGCCTACGGTGAGCGGAGTCTGTGCCGTGAACTCCTCCAAGGAGGGGCCATGACCGTACACCGGGGCATTGTCGAAGTAGGGGCGGAAGAAGTCCTTTGCCTGCTGCTCCGTGGGCGCGATGAAGACATGCCCGCCGAGGCCCACGATGGCCTGGTCGGCGCGGCCGTGGCCATAGGACTCGTAGCGATTGCGGTACAGGTTCACCATCTTCGCGGTGTGCTCCTTGTTCCAGAAGATGTTGTTGTGGAAGAAGCCATCGCCGTAAAAAGCCGCCTGTTCCGCAATCTGTGGGGAGCGAATGGAGCCGTGCCAGACAAAGGGTGGGATTCCATCGAGAGGTGCGGGTGTGGAAGTAAAACCCTGCAGCGGGGTGCGGAACTTTCCTTGCCAGGACACGACGGGTTCGCGCCAGAGGCGGCGCAGTAGGTGGTAGTTCTCCACTGCGAGGGGAATGCCCTCACGGATGTCCTTGCCAAACCACGGGTAAACCGGGCCGGTGTTGCCGCGGCCTAGCATGAGGTCGACGCGCCCATCTGCCAGGTGCTGGAGGAATGCGTAGTCCTCCGCGAGGCGAACAGGGTCGTTGGTAGTGATCAGCGTGGTGGCAGTGGAGAGCTGAAGGTTCTTCGTCTGTGCCGCAATGTATGCCAGGTGGGTGGTGGGGGCCGAAGGCACAAAGGGCGGGTTGTGGTGCTCGCCGGTGGCGAAGACGTCGAGGCCCACCTCTTCTGCTTTGAGGGCAATCTCCGTGATAGCGCGGATGCGCTCGGCCTCAGTGGGGGTGTGGCCGGTGGTCGGGTCCTGGGTGACATCGCCGATGCTAAAGACTCCAAATTGCATGACATCCTCCTTTCTATGTCATGTCAACAAGGTTAGGGAGGGGAGTTATTCCCATTCGACTGCAGCAACCAATGTCGCGAGGTCGGCAGGCGTAGCAATGGATACAGGAAGTTGGGAAGGGTTGCCGTGCTCGGTGAGGAGGACCGCGCCGGGGTGGGTGCCGTCTGCCGCAGGGTCGGTGAGGGCATCGATGACCTCTTGCGCGCTGGCGGTGCGGGGCAGGAACTCTGCGCGGTCCTTGCGCTCTGCGAATTCCAGCACAGTGCTAATCGACGCCGCGTTAATCACACCGTCATCACCGAGATCTGCCGCAACCCATCGTGCAATGACGTTGGTGGTGAGAAGCGCCTGGTAAGTCCCGGATTCATAGATTGGGATCTGGGAATAGCCGGTCGTGTTAATAAGCTTCAAAGCCTCCATGATCGGGGTGTCAGGGGCAAGGGTGGTCACATCACGGCTAGCGAGCAGAGCCTGCGCCGTGGGCGGATCCGTGAGCAGGCGTTGGAGGTTTTCGAGCTGCGTGATGACGTGAGGGTGTGGGGTAGCGATGGGCTCACCGCTGAAGTAGCGGCCATGGGCGATGGCGTTGCGGAGGTTGCTAAAGTCCTTCAGCTGTTCTGCTTGGCGCTTGCTCAAAAGGTGCTTGTCGTGGGCGCGATCAACAATCCACCAGAAAGAATCAGAGTTCTTAGCCCCGATAGCTTGGCGGAGGAACTGCTCAATGTCATTAAAGGCGGAAAAGAATCTGGCTAGGGAGTTGTCGCTCATGCCGCCTAAGTGTACGGGTTCTTGGATATGTGCTTAAGGCTCAAGCGATAAGAAAAATCTCGCCGTGAGCAACCCCGGTTGTCGGGGAAAACTCACGGCGAGAATGCGGCATGCGCGATGCGCTGACCTTTAGAAGGTGACGCGCAGGATGGACACCGTCGCCGCAGCGATGGCGGCGGCCGCCGGAAGGGTGATGACCCATGCCAAAGCGATGGGCTTCATCAACTTCCAGTTGGCGGCGTGGTTCACAATGCCGACACCAAGGACGGCACCGATGAGGATGTGGGTCGAGGAGACCGGCAGGCCCAAGAGGGAAGCGGCCATGACGACGGCAGCAGCGGCCAGCTCGGCAGCGAAACCGGAGGAGGGGTGCATCTGGGTGAGGCCAGAACCAACGGTCTGGATGACGAAGCGGCCGATGAACCAGAGGCCGGCAACCAAGGCGATACCCATGGCTACCATGACCGGCAGCGGCACGGAAACTTCATCGGAGATCTGGTTGGTCTGCAAGACATCGAAGACTGCGGCGAAGGGGCCGATGGCGTTGGCGATGTCATTGGAACCGTGCGAGAACGCGAAGGCGGAGGCGGTGAAGACCTGCATCCAGGAGAAGAGGAGGAAGGTAGAGCGCTTCAGGGACTTCTTCTTCAGGGAGCGGGCAAAGATGAAGACGGCCATCCAGACGATGGCGCCAACCATGCCCATGACCAGGAAAGTTTCTAGGGCAGTGACATCGATGCCGGTGTGCTTCAGACCCTTGAAGAGCAACATCGCGGAGATAATCACGGCACCCAGAGCCGCGAGCAGCGGAACCCAGTTCTCGAGCGCGCGGTGTGCATTGACATCCTCGAGATCCTTGTTGAGGTTGTGCAGATCGCGGTAGTAGTCGGACTCGAGAGCCTCTGGGTCGTAGTCCTCTTCGGCGGTAAGGGCGGCGTCGCGAGCCATCGCATTTGTATAGGAGATCTGCTGCAGCTCGTTCATGCGCTCAAAGCGGGTCTTGTGCTCCTTGCGCAGCTCGGCGCGGCGAAGTTTGATGTCACGCAGGCGTTCGTCTGCGGCGTCGTTATACACCAAGATGGAAGACTTGATCCACTTGAAAAGGAGGTATGCGGCAATACCGCCGAGAACCGGAGAAAGCACCCAGGAGAAAGCGATGGTGCCGATTCCGCCCCATTGCACCATGTCCATGCCGCCCTTGCCGGTGATGAAGCCGACGGTTAGAGCGGCGCCGACGATGCCGCCGACGATGGAGTGGGTGGTAGAAACCGGCCAACCCATGCGGGTGGCTACCAAAAGCCAGATGGCAGCGCCGAGGAGTGACGCCATCATGATGTAGACAAATTCCATCGGGTCGAGGCCATCGATGGCATCGAGGTCAACGATTCCGGAGCGGACCGTATCAGTCACCTCGCCGCCGGCGAGGATGGCTCCGGATACCTCAAAGACCGCCGCGACAGCGAGGGCCTGCTTCATGGAGAGGGTTCCCGCGCCCACGGAGGTACCGAAGGAGTTGGCGACGTCATTGCCGCCAATGTTGAAGGCCATAAAGACAGCGAAGATAATTGCTGTAACAAGGACTACCTTGTTGGTTCCCTCAGCAACTTCTCCGTTGCCCCAAATGATGAAAAAGATCAGGGTGACAGCCGTGATGGCGCCGAAGAACAGGTGCCAAATCCAGTCCTTGTTCTTACCATTCATCGACTCAAGATCAGGCATCGTCGGCGTGGCGGTGCTCAAAACGTCGTTCCTTTCATGAAGAGAACGCTGCGTGATGAGACAGCGTGAGCAGGCCGCGGGCGGGGTGCATTCGGCGTTGGCGCGGGCAGCGCCATACCTACCGCGGTGCAGGTGATAATGACATCACGCGCAGTTCTTTTATGCTTTTAAAGACAGAGCGGAACCCACCACGAACCGGCGGGAACTTGACTACCTTAAAGCATTAAGGTGTACGACAGGTAAACACTTGGTGTATGTGAATCTAATCTGGGCTAATGGGGCACATTTGGGGGTGGTGCGACCTTGGGGTGGGCGCTTTTTAAGACCCTAAGACTTGTAAACCCCACGGCCTAAGGTGTCACACTGCTCCATTTTGCCGGAATTATAACCGGCGAGGAACGACTGCGCACGGTCTTCGGAAGAGCCGTGCGTCCACGTATCGGGGCGTACTTCGCCCCCTGAGCGGCGCTGGATGTTGTCATCGCCCACGGCGCGTGCAGTGTTGACGGCATCAGTCACCTGCTGCTCGGTAATGGTTTCGAGCAGGGCATCGTCACCCTTGTCGGCGTAGTGCGCCCACAGGCCGGCATAGCAATCGGCTTGCAGCTCAATCTTCACCGCGTTGGAATCCTCGCCGGGCTCGTTGTAGTTCGAGAGGCTGAGTGTTCCTTCCAGCTTTTGGATGTGGTGGCCGAATTCGTGGGCCACGATATACATTTGTGCCAATGGGGCGTTATCGCCGCCAAAGTTGCGGAGCTGATCAAAGAAGGCGGTGTCGAAGTAGGCCGACTCATCCGCCGGGCAGTAGAACGGGCCCGTGGCGCCGGAGGCCTGGCCACAGCCCGACATAGTGGTGTTGTTAAAAATGACGCGGCCAGGTTCGACGTAGTCGATGCCAGCCTGGTCTGGTAGCTGCTGCGCCCACACCTTGTCCACGGACTGGGCCGCAAACATGACGCGGCAATCGTCATACTTGTTGCCGTCTTCAGCGGTTTGGCAGTGCGCAAACGCGTCCTCCCCGCTTTCTTCGGGGCCGACCTGGGTCTGGTCGGCCTGGGGATCGCTTCCGGTGATGGCGCCGGGATCGCCGCCGAGAAGGAGATAGAGGCCGATGAGGAGGAGCGAACCAATGCCGCCGCCGGTAGCGATCATGCCGCCGCGGCCTCCACCGCCGGAGCTTGCTCGCTTACCATCAAAATTGGCGCCAGATTTAAAAGTCATGCTCCAGATTTTGCCACATGCTGGTGGTGGTGTCTGCTCGATAGTGGGTGCACCGCCATGCGCGCGGTGCTCACCCTAGCGCTGAGCAAGTCCGGTGCGGGCGGTAGACTTGGGCCGTTCAAGTACTTGCATCCCTCGGCGCGTGCTGTCTACGCGTGGCGTGAGTGGGTGTGAGCGTCAACGATGAGAAGGGATTGAACGAGAGTGCTGCGTACACATTTGGCAGGCGAACTGCGCAAGGAGTTGGCGGGGGAGACCGTCACCCTGACGGGGTGGGTCGCACGCCGTCGCGACCACGGTGGTGTTATCTTCATTGACCTGCGTGACCGCTCCGGCGTTGCCCAGGTTGTTTTCCGCGAGACCGAGGTAGCTGAGCGCGCCCACGATCTGCGTTCCGAGTACTGCGTCAAGGTCACTGGCGTCGTGGAGCCCCGCCCGGAGGGCTCGGCCAACCCGAACCTGGCCTCCGGCGAGATCGAGGTCAACGTCACGGACCTGGAGGTACTCAACAAGTCCGCAGCGCTGCCGTTCCAGATTGATGATCCATCCTCCTCCGGTGAGGTCGGTGAGGAGACCCGCCTGAAGTACCGCTACCTGGATCTGCGCCGCGAGCGCCAGCACGAGGCGCTGCGCCTGCGCTCGGCCGCGAACCGCGCTGCCCGCCAGGTCCTGGACAGCCACGATTTCACTGAGATCGAAACCCCGACCCTGACTCGCTCCACCCCGGAGGGCGCCCGTGACTTCCTCGTGCCGGCGCGCCTGAAGCCGGGCAGCTGGTACGCACTCCCGCAGTCCCCGCAGCTGTTCAAGCAGCTGCTCATGGTCGCCGGAATGGAGCGCTACTACCAGATCGCTCGCTGCTACCGCGATGAGGACTTCCGTGCTGACCGCCAGCCGGAGTTTACGCAGCTCGACGTCGAAATGTCCTTCGTGGACCAGGATGATGTCATTGCTCTGGCAGAAGAGATCGTCTCCGCGCTGTGGAAGCTCATCGGCTACGAAATCAAGACCCCCATCCCGCGCATGACCTATGCCGATGCCATGAAGTACTACGGTTCCGACAAGCCGGACCTGCGCTTCGACATCAAGATCGTGGAGTGCACGGACTTCTTCAAGGACACCACCTTCCGCGTCTTCCAGAACGAATACGTCGGTGCCGTCGTCATGGAAGGCGGAGCCTCCCAGCCGCGCCGCCAGTTCGATGCATGGCAGGAGTGGGCAAAGCAGCGCGGTGCGAAGGGCTTGGCCTACATCACCGTTGCTGAGGATGGCACATTGGGTGGCCCGGTAGCCAAGAACATCACGGATGCCGAGCGCGAGGGTATTGCCGCCCACGTCGGCGCCAAGCCGGGCGATGCCATCTTCTTCGCTGCCGGCGAGACCAAGGCTTCCCGTGCGCTGCTGGGCGCAGCTCGCGGTGAGATTGCGAAGAAGCTCGATCTCATCAAGGACGGCGACTGGGCCTTCACCTGGGTCGTCGACGCACCGCTCTTCGAGCCCTCCGCCGATGCCACCGCCTCGGGTGACGTGGCTTTGGGCCACTCCAAGTGGACTGCAGTCCACCACGCCTTCACTTCGCCGAAGCCGGAGTACCTGGATAACTTTGACCAGAACCCGGGAGAGGCCTTGGCTTATGCCTACGACATTGTCTGCAATGGCAATGAGATTGGCGGCGGTTCCATCCGTATCCACGACCAGGATGTGCAGAAGCGCGTCTTCGACGTCATGGGCATCGGCGAAGAAGAAGCCCAGGAGAAGTTCGGCTTCCTGCTCGACGCCTTCCAGTTCGGTGCTCCGCCACACGGCGGCATCGCTTTCGGCTGGGATCGCATCGTCTCCCTGCTGGGTGGATTCGAGTCCATCCGCGATGTCATCGCCTTCCCGAAGTCCGGTGGCGGCGTCGACCCGCTGACCGACGCCCCCGGCACCATCCCCGCCGCGCAGCGCAAGGAGACCGGTGTGGACTTCAAGCCGGAGAAGGCTGCGAAGGCTGCCCAGGGTGAAAAGGCTGGGAAGGAGTCCTAAAGGCCCCACACCATGGGTGTACCTCATTGGGCCGACAACAAGTGGAAGCAGGCAAGCAAGTGAATCCGACGGGACACGAGTCCATGAATAATTCTGTGGCTGATGTCGTGGTAGCAGAAGCCTCACAGATGATTTCGCGCCGCTATGGCGGGGAGCCTGAGCTGAGTGACGTTGAGCAACTCACCGGCTCGGGCAATGCCGTGGTACTTCGTGCTCGGACGACTCCCAGCGCCTTCTTCCCGCATCGTTCGGTCGTCATCAAGTACAACCCGGTCACCGGGCACACTATTGATGACGCCGCACTTCTCCGTGAAGTGGTGGCCTATCAGTTCACCACGGCGCTGTCTGAGGAGGTCCGCCCAGGACCTGTGTTGCTCGCGCACGACGTGGACAAGCGCATTCTTGTGCTGTCCGACGCCGGCGAAGGCGACACCCTGGCGGACACCCTTGCGCGCAGCGGTGATGAAGACCGCGGCGAGCTGCTCAGGGCTCTGGGCAGCGCGTTGGGCAAAATGCATGCTGGGACCGCCGGGCGCGAAGAAGACTATGACGCCCTGCTCAAGCGCCAGTTACGTCGGCATCCCGAATACGCTGAGCACCAGGCATTGCGCGATGATTCCTTGCAGAGCTCCATTCTGATTGGTGCGGATATCCTCAGCGAGGCAGGACTGGAACCGCCGGAACACGTCCGCACATTGGCCCGTGCCGCCATGCAGAGTCTGAGTTCTGGCCGCAACCGCGCTTTTACTCCCTTCGACCTGTCCCCAGACAACATCATCGTCGGCTCAACGCTGACCTTCTTGGACTATGAGTGGGCCGGTTTCCGCAACGTCGGCTTTGACGTGGCCTGCGTGGTGGCCGGCTTCCCGCAGTTTCTTTTTTCTCGGCCGATCACTGATGCCGAGGCGGGGCTTTTCATCCATGCCTGGCAGCGCCGCATTGTCGATGTCTGGCCGCAGCTCGCCGATGAGAAGACGCTGCACGAGTTGCTCGTCTCCTGCCTCATCGGTTGGGCTCTGTCGAGCGTGACCACGATGTATGCCGGCGGGATCGAAGGGGTCGTCGCGTTGGCGGAAGGCAACGCTGAGATCTACCGTGACCCGCACCGTTCTCTGCTTCGTCGATCCGACCATGGTCCGTTCAGCGAGGATGAAATACTGATTCGGCGCGATCTTTATGAGACCTTCGAAGCGCTGTCGCGGTTTGCCGCGCAATGTAGCAATGACGGGTGCTCTGCGGTCGCCGAGTTTGGGCGAGCCGTGGCCTCTCGACTCCGGGAGCCCTGATGGGGCAGGAGTCACTCTTCGGCGATGACCAGTCAGCGCCAAGCCTGCCGGGTGGCCCCGATATGTTTGCAACCCACCCCGGTTCGCCGCTGGCCGCGCGCATGCGGCCGCAAAACCTCGATGAAGTAGTGGGGCAGAAGCACCTCCTGGAGCCGGGAACCCCGCTGCGTAGGCTGGTGGAAGGCTCAGGCGAGGCCTCCGTCATCCTGTACGGGCCGCCGGGAACCGGAAAGACGACGCTGGCCTCACTCATCGCATCTTCCTTGGGAGATAACTTCATTGGGCTTTCCGCCTTGGACTCCGGTGTGAAGCAGGTTCGAGAGGTGATCTCCCACGCCCGCCGTGAGCTGATTCAAGGGCGCCGCACCGTGCTGTTCATCGATGAGGTGCACCGCTTCTCCAAGACTCAGCAGGACGCGCTGCTCGCGGCCGTCGAAAACCGCACCGTGCTGCTCGTGGCCGCCACCACCGAAAATCCTTCCTTTTCCGTCGTGGCCCCGCTGCTTTCGCGTTCCTTGTTGCTGCACTTGGAGCCGCTGGACGACGCCTCCCTGCGCACCCTCGCCGAGCGCGCATTGACCAGCGAGCGGGGATTGGCGGGAAGGATCACCGCAACGGACGATGCTCTAGACCAGCTGGTGCTGCTCGCCGGGGGCGATGCTCGGCGCACACTGACCTATCTTGAGGCGGCGGCCGAGGCAGTGCCCGATGGCGGTGAACTCACCGTTGAGGTTCTCAAAGAAAACGTCAATCGCGCGGTGGTGCGCTATGACCGCGACGGCGACCAGCATTATGACGTGGTCTCCGCGTTTATTAAGTCCATCCGCGGTTCCGACGTGGATGCCGCGCTGCATTACCTGGCCCGCATGATTGAGGCAGGCGAAGACCCGCGTTTCATCGCCCGCCGGCTTATCGTGCATGCCTCCGAAGACATCGGAATGGCTGATCCCACCGCGCTGCCCACTGCCGTGGCCGCAGCGGAGGCCGCGGCCCTTATCGGATTACCCGAGGCGCGTATTCCGCTGGCTCAGGCGACAATCCATCTCGCTACGGCACCGAAATCCAATTCCGTTATCAACGCCATCAACGCGGCCCAGGCCGACGTTCGCGCCGGCAAGAGCGGGCATGTGCCCGCGCACCTGCGCGACGGCCATTATGAGGGAGCGAAACGCTTGGGCAATGCAGTGGGCTATCAGTACCCGCATGATGATCCGCGCGGTGTACTGTCCCAGCAGTATTTGCCGGAGACGCTGGCGGATGCCGAGTACTATCACCCCACCGACCATGGCGCGGAGAAGCGTGTGCGCGAGTACCTGGGAAGGCTGCGGGACATCATCCGGGGGCGGCGTCGCTAAGCACAGCACCGGACGGGTAAAGTTGAGCGCTGACTAGAAACCATTCAACAGTGAAGGAATTTTGCTCGTGAAGACTCATGAGATCCGGGAACGCTTTACCCAGCACTTCGTCAAGGCCGGCCACGAGGCCGTCCCCAGCGCGTCGCTGATCCTGGATGACCCGAACCTGCTCTTCGTTAACGCCGGCATGGTTCCCTTCAAGCCCTACTTCCTGGGCCAGCAGAACCCGCCTTTTGCTAACGGCACGGCGACCTCTATCCAGAAGTGCGTGCGCACCTTGGACATCGAGGAAGTGGGCATTACCACCCGTCACAATACCTTCTTCCAGATGGCGGGTAATTTTTCCTTTGGCCAGTACTTTAAGGAAGGCGCAATTACCCACGCCTGGAACCTGCTGACCACCTCCGTCGATGAAGGCGGTTTGGGCCTCGACCCGGAGCGTTTGTGGGTCACGGTCTACCTCGACGATGATGAGGCGGCCGATATTTGGCACAACAAGATCGGCGTGCCCACCGAGCGTATTCAGCGCCTAGGCATGGAAGACAACTACTGGTCCATGGGTATTCCCGGGCCGTGCGGTCCGTGCTCTGAGATCTACTATGACCGCGGGCCGGAATATGGCCAGGATGGCGGCCCGATTGCGGATGATAACCGCTACATGGAGATCTGGAACTTGGTCTTCATGCAGAACGAGCGTGGCGAAGGCATCGGCAAGGGCAACTTCGAGATCGTGGGCGAGCTGCCCAAGAAGAACATTGATACCGGCATGGGCATCGAGCGCGTGGCCTGCATCCTGCAGGGTGTGGACAACGTCTACGAGACGGACCTGCTGCGCCCGGTCATCGACGTAGCCGAGGAACTTACCGGTGCGACGTACGTTCCGGATGCTCCGAAGGAAGACCTCATTCGCTTCCGCGTGGTGGCGGACCACTCGCGTACCGGCATGATGCTCATTTTGGACGGCGTTACCCCCGGTAACGAGGGTCGTGGCTACATTCTGCGTCGCTTGCTGCGCCGCATCATCCGCTCCGCCAAGCTGCTTGGCGCGAAGGGTGAGACCATGGAGCGTTTCATGAACACCATCATGGACACCATGACCCCGTCCTACCCGGAGATCGCCGACAACCGCGAGCGTATCCTGCGCGTTGCCGTGGCGGAGGAGAAGGCCTTCCTGAAGACGCTGGAGTCAGGCACCAAGCTTTTCGACGAAGCCGTGGAGGAACTGAAGAGCACCTCTCGTGCGGCCACCCCGAAGGTCCTCTCCGGCGAGAAGGCTTTTGAGCTGCACGATACCTATGGTTTCCCCATCGACCTGACCTTGGAGATGGCTCAGGAAGCCGGTTTGACCGTAGACATGGAAGGCTTCGACGCCGCCATGGGCGAGCAGCGCCGCCGCGCCAAGGCCGATAATCAGGCTAAGAAGCATGGTCATGCTGACCTGTCGCTCTACCGCGAGTGGGTGGATAACCACCCGACGTTGTTCACGGGCTATGAAACCCTGGAGTCCGAGGCCAAGGTCATCGGCCTTGTGCGCGATGGTCAGAAGGTAACCGAGGTCGAGGCAGGAGATACCGTCGAGGTAATCCTGGACCAGTCGCCGCTTTATGCTGAAGCCGGTGGCCAGACCGCCGACCATGGTCGAATCTTCGCGGGCGAGACCCTCCTTGAGGTCAACGATGTGCAGAAGATTGGCAAGAAGCTGTGGGTGCACAAGGCTACGGTGACCGCCGGTGGGCTTGAGTTGGGCAACGGCGTGACGGCTGCCGTTGATGAACAATGGCGCCACGGCGCCGTGCAGGCGCACTCGGCGACGCACCTTATCCACGCAGCGCTGCGCCAGGTGCTAGGCCCGACTGCAGTCCAGGCTGGTTCCTTGAACCGACCCGGCTACCTGCGCTTTGACTTCAACTACACCGACCAGCTCACCCAGGAGCAGCTCGATGAGATCGCTTTGGTGACGAACCAGGCGGTGGACCAGCACTTCCCGGTCAATACCATCGAGACGTCTTTGGAGAAGGCCAAGGAGATGGGCGCGATGGCCCTCTTTGGTGAGAACTACGGTTCCGAGGTCCGCGTCGTGGAGATGGGTGGCCCGTTCTCCATCGAGCTCTGCGGTGGTACGCACGTGAAGAACACCGCTGAGATTGGCCCGGTGTCTGTCCTTGGCGAATCCTCCGTGGGTTCGGGCGCGCGCCGTATCGAGGCTTATTCGGGTCTGGATGCATTCCGCTTCTACTCCAAGGAGACCGCACTCGTGGAAGGCGTGTCCCGCGAGCTCAAGGTGCAGACTGAGGATCTTCCGGAGCGCATCGCGCAGCTGACGGAGAAGCTCAAGGCCGCTGAGAAGCAGATTGCGGAGCTGCACAAGGCCCAGCTCATGTCGCAGACCGCGGAGATGATTTCTGGTGCGACCACCGTTAATGGCTTCACCCTCGTATCGGTCAAACTTCCTAACGGAGTAAACGGCGGTGATCTGCGCACGTTGGCCTCGGATATCAAGAACCGTCTCGGTGATGTCGCCGGTGTGGTTGTCCTGGCATCGGAGAACGAGGGCGGCAAGCTCCCGTTCATCGTTGGCGCCACTAAGCCTGCCGTCGAGCGCGGCGTCAAGGCTGGTGACTTGGTCAAGGTTATTTCTGGCTATGTTGACGGCAAGGGCGGCGGAAAGCCCGATATGGCTCAAGGTTCCGGCGCCAACGCTGAAGGTCTCCAGCAGGCCTTCGACGCCGTCCGTGATGAGCTCGAAGCCCACTAACGAACGCGCCCTAGTTGGCTGCAGTTGTAGCTGACTCGCAGAATCAGGAGGAGCACGATGGCCGTAGAACCCGACAAACCAGTCGCGGACGATCCCGGCCCGGGGCGCCGTTTGGGCCTCGACGTCGGTACTGTCCGCATCGGCGTGGCCGTCTCTGACCGGGACGCGCGCTTGGCCATGCCGGTCGAAACCGTCCGGCGTGAGACCGGGTTTAAAGACCGCGATCAGGGTGATATCGACCGCCTGCTTGAGCTGATTTACGAGTATGACGTGGTTGAGGTAGCCGTTGGTTTGCCGCGCGATCTCAAGGGCAATGGTTCATCAAGTGTTAAACATGCCAAGGAAATCGCGTTTCGTATCCGCCGCCGCTTGGCAAAAGATGACAGGATGAAAGAACCTCCGCCCGTGCGTATGGTGGATGAACGCCTTACTACCGTGGTCGCCTCCTCCGCATTGCGGGCCTCTGGCGTATCAGAGAAGCGAGGTCGCTCGGTGATTGACCAAGCAGCCGCGGTGGAAATTTTGCAATCCTGGCTGGATGCGCGCCATTTCGCGTTGAACGGCCACAGCCCTTCAAACGTAGGAGACGAAGTACGTGAGCCGTAAACCTTCACGCATCGGACGCTCGATGGAACCCCAATATGTCAAGCGCCGTCAGCGCGGCATGGCCGTGCTCATTGCGAGCTTGGTCCTGATCATCGGTGGACTTGGCTACATTGGTTTCCGCCTGTTGGGAGGGGGCAGCACCTTGGACTATGAGGGGCAGGGCAATGGAGTAACCCAGCTTGTTCAGGTTCCGGAGGGCTCGTCGATGAGCGAGCTGGCACCTGAATTGGCGGAGAAGAACGTGGTGAAGACGCCCGAAGCTTTCTCTTCTGCGGCCAACTCGAATCCGCGCGCGAGCCAAATCAAGCCTGGATTCTACCGCCTTCAGGAGGAGATGAGCGCGAAGTCTGCCGTCGAAGCGCTGCTTGATGAAGGCAACATGGTTGACCTCCTCGACGTGCAGGGCGGAGCTACGCTTCTCGACGTCAACGTGGTCGGCGGTGATGTCCGCTACGGTATTTACTCGCTGATTTCTCAGGTCTCCTGCAAGGAGGGCGAATGCGTATCCGCCGAGGAGCTGGAGAAGATCGCGGCCACGGTGGATCCTGCTGAGCTGGGTGCGCCGGAGTGGGCATTGGAGGAAATTCGTGCCCGCGGTGAGGACCCCAAGCGTATTGAGGGCCTTATCGCTCCGGGCCAGTACGTCCTCGATCCGAACATGGACGCTAAGGAGATTCTGACGGATCTCATCACACGTTCGACGAAGAAGTACAACGACACCAATATCGTTGACCGCGCCCAGGCAATTGGCCTCAAGCCCTACGAGCTTCTTACTGCGGCTTCGCTGGTGGAGCGCGAGTCCCCGGCCGGTGAGTTCGACAAGGTCGCCCGTGTAATCCTCAACCGCCTTGATGAGCCGATGCGCCTCGAGCTGGACTCCACGGTCAACTATGGCCTCGAGGATGTTGAGCTGGCCACCACCGATGAGGATCGCCACCGCGAGACTCCTTGGAATACCTACGCGAAGGATGGTCTCCCAGATTCACCGATTGCCTCTCCTTCGGAGGAAGCTATCGGGGCCATGGAGAACCCCGCGGAGGGCAACTGGCTCTTCTTCGTCACCGTCGACGACAAGGGCACCACGGTGTTTACCGATAATTACGACGAGCACCTCGCCAACGTCGATGACGCTGTTCGCTCCGGCATCCTTGACAGCCAGCGCGAAGGCGCTGGCGAGCCGCCGGCCGGCGAGCCACCGGCTGAGGAGCAGTAACCTGATGCCCCGCGCCGCAGTTCTGGGCAGCCCTGTCGCTCATTCCTTGTCCCCGGTCCTCCATAACGCAGGCTATGAAGCTGTGAATTTGGAGGATTGGGACTACACCAAGATTGAGGTGACGGACCTAGCTGCCTTCCTCGCCGATGCGGGGGAGGAGTACCGCGGCTTTTCGGTCACCATGCCGCTCAAGTTCGACGCACTCGCCTGCGCGAACATCGTCAGCGAACGCGCCGAGCTCATCGGCTCCGCGAATACCCTGGTGCGCACCGAAGACGGGTGGCGTGCGGATAACACGGATACTGAGGGAGTTCTGGGCGCGCTCGACGAGCTGCTTGGAACGTCCCAACCGTCGACGGCACTGCTCATCGGAGCAGGTGGAACCGCACGGCCTGTCCTGTGGGGCCTAGCCCAGCGCGGTGTGCAGGACGTTACGGTGCTCAATCGCTCCGACCGCCTCGCCGAGCTGCGCCCGCTGGCTGATGACCTTGGCCTCACCCTCCACGCGGCAACGTTCAGCGATGATCTCGCGGGGCTTGCGCGTTCGGTAGATCTCGTGGTCTCCACCGTTCCCTCCGCCGCCGTGGAAGAGCACCTAACGCAGCTGGCCAAAGCTCCGGTATTTGACGTTATCTATGATCCGTGGCCAACTCCGTTGACCGTTTATGCCGCTGCCGACGGCTACCCGACAGTCGGCGGGCACGTCATGTTGGCCAACCAGGCCTATTCGCAATTCGAGCAGTTTACAGGGCACACCGCTCCACGGGCAGAGATGCTGGCTGCATTAAACAAGGCGCTCAAGCTATCCTGATCGGTTCCCCAAACCACCGCGTGCGCCTTGTCTTTCCGCGCGGTAGGCTGCGGGCTATGGGGGACGTGCTTTTCTTGGCGTGGGGGTGCGCCTTAATTGTTTATGACCTGCGTTTTAAGCGCTTGCCTAATTATCTGACGCTGCCAGCCGCGGCTTTATCGTTGTGCTGGTTCAGTTTGGCGGGCCTGCTCTGGATAGGGCTCTACGTGCTCGTGGCCTGGTTTAGCCGTGCCGGAAGCGTGGGCGGGGGCGACCTCAAGCTAGCTCTGCCTCTGGGAATGGTGACCGCCCACGCAGCGGGCCTACCAGGGGTTGCGTTGGCGATGATGGGGGCGGCGCTCAGCACCGTGTTGTGGGGAATCATCACGCGGGATAGGGCGCCTGCGCATGGTCCCGGGATGCTGTTTGCTGCGGCTCTCGTCGTGTTCTTTAGCCCCAACACGGTGTGATAGTTGGCCTAGTGACCACGAAAGAAGCCCTGGCATGCGATAATAGTCCGCATGCTTCGTTGGACTACCGCAGGTGAATCTCACGGTCAAGCGCTCATTGCACTCATTGAGCACATGCCCGCCGGGGTTCCCGTTTCCCAAGACGACATCGCTCTCCAGCTCTCTCGCCGCCGCCTTGGCTATGGACGTGGCGCGCGCATGAAGTTTGAGGCTGATGACCTCACCCTGCTCAGCGGCATCCGCCACGGCTTGACCCTGGGCAGTCCTATCGCCATCATGATCGGCAACACTGAGTGGCCAAAGTGGACCACCATCATGTCGCCCGATGCCTTGGATCCGGAGGATCCGGAGTCCGCTAAAGCTATGGCTTCCGGTCGCGGCGCCCCGCTGACCCGCCCGCGCCCCGGCCACGCTGATTTTGCTGGCATGGTGAAGTTTGATCACTCGGAGGCGCGCCCCATCTTGGAGCGCTCTTCCGCGCGTGAGACCGCCGCCCGCGTGGCCGCAGCCACCGTCGCACGCAATTTCCTCCGTGAAACATTGGGCGTCGAAGTGCTCTCCCACGTGATCTCGATTGGCGCCTCCGATCCCTACGAAGGCCCGTCGCCCAGCTTTGCAGAAATCGAAGCTATCGATGCTTCTCCAGTTCGGGCCTGCGATAAGGCCGCAGAGGAATCTATGATCTCAGAAATTGAAACCGCTAAGAAGCAAGGCGATACCCTTGGCGGCATCGTTGAGGTCATCGTGGAGGGCTTGCCAATTGGCTTGGGCTCGCACACGTCAGGGGAGGACCGTCTCGACGCACAGCTCGCCGCTGCCTTGATGGGCATTCAGGCCATCAAGGGCGTTGAAGTCGGTGATGGTTTTGCTGAGGCCCGCCGTCGTGGAAGCGAGGCTCATGATGAGATGGTCCGAACCGATCGCGGCGTGGATCGAGAAACTAACCGGGCGGGCGGTCTAGAAGGTGGAATGACTAACGGCCAGACGCTGCGCTTGCGCGCGGCGATGAAGCCGATTTCCACCGTTCCGCGCGCCTTGAAGACGGTGGATATGGCCACAGGTGGAGCGGCGACCGCCATCCATCAGCGCTCCGATGTGTGTGCGGTTCCGGCTGCTGGTGTTGTCGCAGAAGCAATGGTGGCGTTGGTCCTTGCGCGCGCCGTGTTGGAAAAGTTTGGTGGAGATAGCCTCGCTGAGACTAAGCGGAATATCGCCTCCTACCAGGACTATGTGGCAAGCCGCCTGGATTGGGGTGAAGCATGAGCTCCCCACACGTCGTCTTAGTTGGGCCTCCCGGCTCTGGAAAGACCACGATTGGTCGCCGCTTGTCACGGGCGCTGAACTGTGACGTTGTTGATTCTGATGATCTGATCGAGGCCCGCTACGGCAAGGCCTGCGGTGAGGTGTTTTCTGAACTGGGTGAGCCGGCATTCCGTGAGGTAGAAGCAGAAGCTGTGCGCGAGGCACTGTCCACCACTGGGGTCGTGAGCCTCGGCGGCGGAGCAGTGCTGACCGAATCCACACGTGCCTTGCTTGATAACCTGACCGTCGTATTCCTCGATGTCACGCCGGAAGAAGGCGTAAGCCGCACGTTGGGTGATGCGAACCGCCCCGTGTTGGAATCTGCAGATCCATTGGCGCACTATACCCAGCTTTTGGAGGCGCGCCGCCCCCTTTACTCGGAGGTAGCTGATTTGAAGGTGCGCACTGGTGTGCGCTCCCCGCAACAGGTAGTGGGCGATATTCTGAGTTTCCTTGAAACCCTCTAAATCGCCGGCTGATTTGCTTTAACCTCATGATGAAGCCGCACAATCACCGCTAGCCCAGCCAAAGGAGCACTACTCATGCACACTATTCCGGTTAAAGGACCTTCACCTTATGAAGTCACAATTGGCACTGGTCTGAGCACAGAAGTCATTGGGCGCGTGGCGGACATTGGAGCGGCTAAGGTGGCGGTCATTCACCAGCCGCCGCTCGCGCAGGCTGCCGGTGACCTCGCCGAGCAAGCCCGTGCACAGGGAATAGAGGCAACTCTGGTCGAAGTGCCCGATGCAGAGGCAGCTAAGCAGCTCGATGTACTTGCCCGGCTTTGGGATACCTTCGGGGAGGCTGGTTTCAGCCGCCGGGACGCCGTTATTGGTCTCGGCGGCGGTGCCGTGACCGACTTGGCAGGCTTTGCCGCAGCGACGTGGATGCGCGGCATCCCAGTAATCCAGGCACCGACCACACTGCTCGCGATGGTGGACGCGGCCGTCGGCGGAAAGACAGGTATTAACACTGCCGCAGGCAAGAACCTTGTTGGGGCTTTCCACGAGCCGGACTCAGTCTTTGTCGATCTGGACCACCTGCGCACCCTACCTGCCGACGAAATCGTCGCCGGTTCTGCGGAGATCATCAAAACTGGCTTCATCCATGATCCGCGCATCATCGAGCATTACCTTGCGGATCCTGCCGCTTGCCTGGAGCCCGACGGCCTGCTGCCCGAGCTCATCCAGCGTTCCATCGCGGTCAAGGCGCACGTGGTGGGCCAGGACTTAAAGGAATCGGGGCTGCGCGAAACCCTCAATTACGGCCACACCTTCGGCCACGCCGTAGAGCGCCGCGAAAACTACACCTGGCGCCACGGCCGCGCGGTAGCAGTGGGCATGATGTTCATCGCCTACTTGTCCCACGCACGCGGGCTTATCGACGCCAACCTTGTAGCCACCCACCGCGACATTCTCACCCGAATTGGGTTGCCCACAACCTATGAGCAGGGCCATTTCGAACAGCTGCTGGATGGCATGCGCCATGACAAGAAGAACCGCGGTGGCCACATCCGTTTTGTGGCCCTCACGGGAATCGGGGAAACCACGCGCTTGGAAGATGCTACCGTCGACGAGCTACGAGCAGCCTATGCGCAGCTCGCCTCATAAAAGCTTAAGGAGTTTGCCATGACCATTCTCGTTCTCAACGGCCCGAACCTCAACCGTCTGGGCAAGCGTCAACCAGAAATCTATGGCAGCGAAACCCTAGAGGACATCGAGCGTCGCGTCCGCGCAGCGGCGGGGGAGGAAGAGATCGTCTTCTTCCAGTCCAACCACGAGGGCGAGCTCATCGAGCAGGTGCATCGTGCCGCCGACGAAGGCTGGCCCGTCATCATCAATCCGGGTGGGTTTACGCATACGTCGGTGGCACTGCGCGATGCCCTAGCGGAAGTAGCCGATGGTGCAGGTTTCGTTGAGGTACACCTATCTAATGTGCACGCGCGGGAAGCATTCCGTCAGCACTCCTACCTGAGCCCGATAGCACGCGGTGTCATCGCTGGGCTTGGCTCTTATGGATATGTCGCGGCACTGGGGTACTTCCTCGCAAATTAGCTATCATGGAGTATCGCTTGAAATGAATGGAGTGGTTCTCATATGGCATTAGCCGATACTCGTTATAGCAACCGCCGCCGCAAGCTCATGACCGAGCTCTCTGGTCAGCGCGTCGACGCGATCATCGTCACCCATTTGACGCACGTGCGCTACCTTACCGGCTTCTCCGGTTCGAATGGTGGTCTATTGTTGCGCAAGGACCTCTCCGCGCTCATGGCTACGGACGGCCGCTACACCACACAAATTGCTGAAGAGGTCCCGGATATCGAAGCCAGCCTCGGTCGCGATGTGGGCCCGCACCTGCTGGGGCAGGTTTCTGAGGACCTTCGCGTTGGCTATGAAGCCGACTATGTCACCGTTTCACAACTTGAGCGGCTGGAGAAAGCAAAACCGGAGGGCGTTACTCTGGTGCCTGTCACCGGCGTAGTAGAGAAGATTCGCCTCGTCAAGGACAATGTCGAGCTTCAAAAACTCGAAGAAATCGCAGCTTTGGCAAACCAGGCGCTGACCGAACTCGTCGAGGCCGGGGAAGTAGCCGCTGGACGCACGGAGCGCCAGGTGGCCGCCGACCTTGAATACCGGATGCGCATGCTTGGCTCGGAACGCGTGAGCTTCGACACCATCGTGGCCTCCGGCGAGAACTCTGCAAAGCCCCACCATGGTGCGGATGACCGCGAACTGCGCAAGGGCGATTTGGTAACGATTGACTTCGGCGCTCACCTCCGCGGCTTTAACTCAGACTGCACCCGTACCTTCGTCATCGGTGAGGTTTCTGATTTCGCCCGCGAAATCTATGACATTGTCCTGCGCGCCCAGGAAGCGGGTGTCAAGGCAGCGGTGCCAGGTGCCAAGCTTCTCGACGTCGACGCGGCCTGCCGCGACATTATTGCCGATGCTGGCTATGGTGACTACTTCGTTCACTCCACCGGCCACGGCATTGGTCTCGACGTGCATGAAGGGCCTTATGCGGCCACAACCGGAAAGGGTACGTTGGCTGAGGGCATGACCCTGACCATTGAGCCCGGCATCTACGTCCCAGGCAAGGGAGGAGTGCGCATCGAGGACAGCCTCATTATCACTTCAGGGGCCCCGAAGATCATCACGGCTTACCCGAAGGACCTTCAGGTGCTGTAGCTAGCACCCCTTGGCGCCGTACTTGATGCGCGTACGGTATGCTTAGACACTGTTTTCATAGTTTCGACTACAAGTTATTTGGGAGAGTCATTTCATGGCAGATACCACTGATTTCAAGAACGGCCTCGTTCTGAAGATCGACAACAAGCTGCAGCAGATTGTTGAGTTCCAGCACGTCAAGCCCGGCAAGGGCCCGGCATTCGTGCGCACCAAGCTCAAGGACGTGGTCTCTGGCAAGGTGACCGACAAGACCTTTAACGCTGGTGTGAAGGTGGAGACCGCCAACGTCGACCGCCGCGACATGACCTACCTGTACAACGATGGCCAGAACTACGTGGTCATGGATGATAAGACTTTTGAGCAGTTCGAGCTTCCGTTTGATAAGTTCGGCGACGCTGGCAAGTTCCTGCTGGAGAACATGCGCGTTCAGGTGTCCTTCCATGACGGTGAGGCTTTGTTCGGCGAGCTGCCGATCTCCGTTGACCTGAAGGTGGAGCACACCGAACCGGGCCTGCAGGGTGACCGCTCCAATGGTGGCACCAAGCCGGCAACGCTCGAGACCGGTGCCGAGATTCAGGTTCCGCTGTTCATTGAGATCGGAAACGTTCTCAAGATTGATACCCGTACCGGCGAGTACCTCTCTCGCGTCAACAACTAAGATGACCCAACCAGAGCCAAACTATAAGCGCCACACGGCGCGCTACCGAGCACGTCGCCGCGCCGCGGATATTCTTTTCGAAGCTGAATCTCGCGACGTCGATCCGGTAGCCATCGTTGAGGACCGCGTAGAGCTGGCCCGCGACCCTGAAAACGGCGTGGCGCCGGTCGCGGACTATACCCGTGAAATCGTCAGCGGAGCTGCCGAAGAACTGGATGACATCGATGACGCGATCGCCCGCTACCTCTCCAGCGAGTGGTCGCTCGAGCGCATCCCGGCTGTCGATCGTGCGATCATGCGCGTAGCGGTATGGGAAATCCTCTTTAACGCGGACGTTCCTAACGCTACCGCGCTCGTCGAAGGCGTGGAGCTTGCCTCGGAATACTCCAATGACAAGGCAGCACCTTATATCCACGCTGTGTTGGATGACGTCATCCAGGCCCAGTCTGCGGATAGCCCAATGGAATCGGCTTCTGCCGAGGAATCTGAAGAGCCCACAGTGACTGGTGAAGCGGAAGGGGACGCCGAGTAGCGTCTGTGCCTTTCGTGGAAGCCCTAAACTCCGGCCACTAATCCTTTGCGGATTGGCCGGAGTTTTGTCGTGGATGAGTTGATAGGGCAGTTGGTTCCTTGGCTAGGTGCGCTAGAGCAGCGAAGAGAGGAAATCCTTGGTGCGCTGGTGCTGCGGATTGTCCAAGACTTGCTCGGGGGTGCCCGTTTCAATGACGCTGCCGCCGTCCATGAAGACGATGTTGTCGGCGACTTCACGTGCAAAGCCCATCTCGTGAGTAACGACGAGCATGGTCATGCCATCGGCGGCAAGCTCCTTCATAACGCGGAGGACTTCGCCGACCAGCTCGGGGTCGAGGGCGGAGGTGGGTTCGTCGAAAAGCATCAGCTTTGGATCCATGGCCACAGAGCGGGCAATGGCGACGCGCTGCTGCTGACCACCGGAAAGCTGCACCGGGTACGCATCTGCCTTGTGCGCGAGGCCCACCTTTTCCAGCAGTTCCATCGCTTTCTTCTTTGCCTGTTCTGGATTCTGCTTTTTCACCTGGACGGGGGCCTCGATGATGTTCTCCAGGACTGTGCGGTGGCTGAACAGATTGAACTGTTGGAACACCATGCCGATGTCTTGGCGTTGAGCGGCGGCTTCCTTTTCGGAGATTTCATAGAGCACGCCGTTGCGTTCACGGAATCCGATGAGTTCGCCGTCGACGTAGAGGCGGCCGGCCGTGACCTTCTCTAGGTGATTGCAGCAGCGAAGGAAGGTTGATTTTCCGGAACCGGAGGGGCCCAGTAGGCAGGTGACCTCGCCGGGCATGACGGTGAGATCGATGCCCTTGAGAACCTCGAGCTGACCGAAGGATTTATACACATTCTGTGCAGAGATCATTGGGGTGGTCATTAGTTCTTTACCTCCGGGATGACAGACACGTTGCGGGGAATGGTTCCTTCAGCATCCGCCAGCGCAGCCAGCTGGCGGCCGGTGAGCTCGCGGGTGGCGCCACGTTCGAAGCGGCGCTCCAAGAAGTACTGGCCCACCATAAGAAGCGAGGTGATGGCCAGATACCACGTCGCCGCCACCATGAGTAGCGGGATGGGCTCGAAAAGTGCGGCGGAAATATCCGTGGCGCGGCCGAAAATCTCTGCGGTGTAGGGAATTGCCACCACAAGGGAAGACGTCTTCAGCAAGGAAATGAACTCATTACCGGTCGGCGGGATGATGATGCGCATGGCCTGCGGGAGAACCGTGCGGCGCATGGTCATCCACCAGCCCATGCCCAGGGCCTTGCTGGCTTCTTTCTGGCCCTCGGGAACCGAGGAGATTCCGGAGCGGACGATTTCCGCCATGTAGGCGGCTTCGTTCAGGCCCAAACCGAGCACGGAGAGCAGGAATGCATTGGTGAGTACCTCCGTGAGAGAAATCTCCGTAAACCCGAGGTTGATGGATTGGTAGAGAGCGGATAGCAGGCCCCAGAAGACGAGCTGCACGTAGATCGGGGTTCCTCGGAATAGCCACAGGAAGATCCAGGACACACCGCCGAGCACGGGGTTGGGGGACATACGCATCACGGCGAGAGCGGCGCCGCCCACGACGCCGATGATCATCGCCAGAATCGTAATCGCGATGGTATGCAGCGCGGCGGTGGCGATGCGTGTGTCGAAGAGGTACTGGAAGTAGGTGCCCCATCCGAAGGCCTCGTTGCGTGCCGAAGAGATGACGAACCACACAGCAAGGAGCACGAGGAGGGCGGCGAAGACCCATCGCCACGGGTGGCGAAGTGGCCGGGCTTCGATCTTTGGTGGGGTAGCCGAAGCCGCAGAATCCGATGCTGCTGGGAGAGAGGAATTAGTCATTGATCGGCCTTTCATTAATCATTGCGTGTTCGACGAGTCCCTCGGTAACGCCCCATTTTTCGAGGATTTCTGCGTAGGTCCCGGTGTCAATAAGGTGCTGGAGCGCGGCCGCCACGGCAGGTCCGAGCTCGGAGTCCTTAGGTACGGCAAACCCATAGGGAGCGGCGTCAAACATTTCGCCGACCATGGACATACGCCCGCCCGAGCGGTTGACCGCCCACGCAGAGACTGGTGAGTCCGCCGAAAGCGCGTCCGCGCGGCCCATGAGTACCGCAAGGGCGGCGTTGTCACTCGTGTCATAGGGAAGGATGGTCAGGTCCCCATCGCAGGCTTCTTGCTTCGGACGTAAGTCGTCCGTCTCGGACACGGTGGTGCGTTGCACCGCGACGGTGAGGCCACAGGGATTCGATGGATCAACCTTGTTGGGGCCGTCGGTGAGCTCCGCCCACTGAATGCCGGCGTAGAGGATATCGACGAAATCGAAGTTCTCACGGCGCTCATCGGTATCGGTAACCCCAGACCCGCCGAGATCAATCTGCCCGGACTGGACTGCCGGCAAAATCATGGAAAAGTCCTGCTCCACCGGCTGGAATTTGAGGCCCATCACTTGAGCGACTGCATTGGCCAAGTCCATTTCAAGACCGATGAGTGAACCATCGGAATCCTTGAACTCGAAAGGCGCAAACGGTGGGTTTGTGCCTACGGTGAGGACCCCATCTGCGTCCTGGTACATCGCGGCGATCTCGGGTACTTCGTCCACGTTAGGCTCTGACCAGCCTTCTGGCAGCGCCGGCTCCTCGTTGGTGACGCAACCGGAGAGGGCAACAGAGGCCAGCGCCCCGACGGCGCCCACGACGGCCTTCTTCTTATTCATGCTTTAACTCTCTTGATAACTTGCGGCTTTGCGCCTATCCACGACGATGAAAATGGCGACGATAATGCCGCCGAGCGCGAACATGAGCAGGATAAGCGGTGTGGAAGCATCCTGGTCCGCGCCCCACGGCCACAATGCGCGAAGTGAGCCCAGCATAAAGCCGGCCATGGCGGCGAGGGTCGGATCGCGGTGGGTATCGAGTAGGTAATTCAAAATCTTGACGAACGCGGCAAGGCCGCACACCGCGCCGAGGGCGAAGACGCCTACGACGGTCATGTTCCGGTCAGAGACCGCGCCGATGACCGGCTGGTAGAGGCCCATTGTCAGCAAGATGAGTGAGCCCGAAACGCCTGGGAGAACGAGCGCGCAGACGGCCACCATGGCCGCCAAGAACACCACAATCAGGCTGGGGTCTTCGACGGGAGTTGAAGTAAAGCCGGTAACGAAGAAGATCGCGACGGTAGCGATGATGAATGCAGCGATGGACGCGGGGGTAAACCGCGACATCATGCTAATTGGAACGATGATGGACACGGCGACCATGCCGAGGAACAATGCGCGGGACAAGGACACTTGCCCTTCCACAAAGTTGTGGAGCAACGTGGAAAAACCGAAGACGGCAAGGAACATGCCGGCGGCGACTGAGACGAGGAAGCCCCATTCAACCTTTTTGAAACGGCCGGAAATGAGATCATTGGCGTTGTGCAAAGCGCGTTCATAGATGCCTACGATGAGCGCGACGGTGCCTCCGGAAATTCCGGGGACCAGCTCGGCCATGCCAATGAGGGCGCCGCGAATGGCGTTAAGAATATAGTGCATAAACCGAAAGTAACGTTGACAGTCTCCTCGGTGGGGATGCCGTGCCGAGGGAGAGGAATGAGCAGATGACTCCTTATTCTCTCATTGTGCGACGTGCTTATGCAAACTATTCAGACCATAGAAGGTTATACGTTGACTACATCGGCAAGCGCTTTGCTACTTCGCCATAGATTGAGCCCAAGATGGCGAAGGCGGCGAGTCCTACGAGACCGTCGAGAAGCACGGTGTAGAAGGTATTCAACTGCGGGTCATCGGAGGAGGCTGCGGACTTGCGCAGCTCCTGGTAATAAGAGGAGCCTTCCACCTTGGAAGAAACTTCCTTGTCGGTGCTGGATTCCGCAGCGGTAGCAACAGTGGTACCGCCCAGAGTAAGGGCGGCTGCGGTGCTCAAGGCAATGATCGTGCGACGCATGATGACGGGTTCCTTTCGGTTGAAAACACTAATACCCCACAACATTCTCTGTTGCGGGGTGGAATTGTGCCCCTGGTGAGACTCGAACTCACACTACACGGGTTTTGAATCCGTTGCCTCTGCCAATTGGGCTACAGGGGCGCACAAGCAACGATACTAGCGCAGCTGACCAATGGGAACCTAATTGCCTGCCTAAGGGCAGCGTCGGTGCTGATTGGCGCAACACGTTAGGATGGGCCGGGTGACTACTTCTCAGCCCCGACTCTTGCTCATCGACGGCCACTCCATGGCCTTCCGCGCATTTTATGCACTGCCCGCGGAGAACTTTTCTACCTCGGGCGGGCAGCATACGAATGCGGTCTACGGATTCCTTTCCATGCTGGCGAATATCTTGGCGGAGGAGAAGCCGGACTTCGTCGCGGTAGCCTTCGACGTGGGCCGCAAGACCTTCCGCACGGAGATGTTCCCCGACTACAAGGCACAGCGCGAAGCCGCCCCGGAAGAGTTCCGGGGGCAGGTTGAGCTCATCCGTGAGGTTTTGGAGACGCTGGGAATCACTACGCTGTCGCGCGAGAACTTCGAGGCCGATGACATCGTGGCTACGTTGTCCACGCAGGCGGGCGCGGACTATGAGACCTTCCTGGTCACCGGTGACCGCGACTATTTGCAGCTTGTCGACGACTCCACGACCGTCCTCTATCCCATGCGCGGGGTGTCCAAGCTGCATCGCTTTACTCCAGAGGCAGTGGAGGAGAAGTACGGTCTGAGCCCGCAGCAGTACCCAGACTTCGCGGCCCTGCGTGGTGACCCCTCCGATAACTTGCCCTCCGTGCCAAAGGTGGGGGAGAAGACCGCCACGAAATGGATTACCCAGTATGGCTCCCTCGATAGCCTTATCGAGCATGCCGAGGAGATCAAGGGAGTGGCGGGCCAGAACTTCCGCGACCGCATCGAACAGGTCAAGCTCAACCGACAGCTCACTCAAATGGTGACGGATATGGACCTGGAGGTGGGCCCTGCGGATCTGGAGTTTAAGGGAGCAGTCGCTAGCGAGGTCGCGGCTCGCTTCGACGAGCTGGAATTCGGCACCAACCTGCGCGAGCGGGTCCTCAACGCCGTCCCGCACGACGCCGCCGCGGAAGCCGCTGCGGCTGAGGAAACCCCGGACGTGACGGTGACCGTGGTGGACACACCGCTGGCTGAATGGCTCGAGGGTAAGGAAGACGTAGCAGTCTTCGTACAAGGTGATGGGACCCCGGGCGCGGGTGATGCTGCAGCACTGGCACTGGTCGATTCCTCCTTTGAGGGGCGCCAGATTGAGTTAGCAGATCTCGATGCTAAGGACGACGCCGCGCTGGCCGCGTGGCTGTCATCAGACGCGCCGAAATACCTACACGAGGCAAAGGCCGCCTGGCACATGCTGGCCGGCCGGGGGATTAAACTGCGCGGAATTGCACACGACACCGCCCTTGCCGCTTACCTCTTGCGTCCGGGTCAGCGCACGTATGCGTTGACGGACGTGTACCAGCGCCACCTACAGAAGTCCCTCGGCGCGGCCACGGAGCAGCTCTCCATCCTTGATGAGAACCCTCTGGTGGATCAGGCTGCTGCCATTATGGAGTTAGCGGCAGAACTAACGCGTCAACTCCAGGAGATTGACTCCTTCGAGCTCTATACCGACCTGGAGTTGCCGCTGGTCAACATCCTTGCCCGCATGGAGGCCGCCGGTATTGCAGTCGACAGGGATGTCTTAGAAACTCAGCGCGATGCTTTCATTGAGCAGGTCAATGAACAGGAACGCGCCGCCCGCGAGCTGGCCGGTGATGATTCTCTCAACCTGAATTCCCCGAAGCAGCTGCAGTCGGTGCTCTTCGATACCTTTGACATGCCGAAGACGAAGAAGACCAAGACCGGCTATTCCACCGCGGCTAAGGAAATTGAGCAGCTTGCTGCAACTCATCCGCACCCCTTCTTGGATCACCTGCTGGCCCACCGCGAGTATCAGAAGATGAAGACAACGCTGGAAGGTCTCATTAAGACCATTCAGCCGGATGGCCGCATCCACACCACGTTTAACCAAACGGTGACTTCGACGGGCCGTCTGTCTTCGACGGAACCGAACCTGCAGAATATTCCGGTGCGCACTGAGGCAGGACGCCAGATCCGTTCGGCTTTTGTGGTCGGCGAAGGCTTTGAGTCCTTGATTACGGCCGACTACTCCCAGATTGAGATGCGTGTCATGGCGCATCTCTCCGCAGACCCCGGGCTCATCGAGGCCTACCGCGAAGGCGAGGACCTGCATAACTACGTCGGATCCAAGGTTTTCGATGTACCGGTGGATGAGGTCACCTCGGAGCTGCGCCGCCGAGTCAAGGCTATGTCCTATGGCTTGGTCTATGGACTTTCCGCTTTTGGCCTATCGCAGCAGTTGGGTATCCCAGCGCGTGAGGCTAAGGAGATTATGGAGAGCTACTTTGAGCGTTTCGGCGGCGTGAAGCGCTACCTCGACGAGGTGGTGGCGCAGGCCCGAAAGGATGGCTATACCTCCACGGTCTTCGGGCGCCGCCGCTACCTACCGGAGCTGAACTCCGATAATCGTGTTGCCCGTGAAAATGCGGAGCGAGCAGCTTTGAACGCACCCATCCAGGGGACCGCAGCAGACATCATCAAGGTTGCCATGATCCGCGTGGATAAGGCCCTTGAAGGCATGGCCTCGCGCGTGCTGCTCCAGGTCCACGATGAGCTTGTCGTGGAGGTGGCTCCCGGGGAGGCAGAAGACGTACAGCGCATCCTAGAGCGCGAAATGGACAAGGCTATCGAGTTGACTGTTCCGCTCGAGGTGTCCGTTGGCGTGGGCAAGAACTGGGATGCCGCAGCGCACTAGAGGTTAGGTCAAGCCCACCGCGCGCTCGTCCTCGGTGGGCGTGCGGCGCTCGACCAAACACCCGGCGAGTAGGTCGAAGGGGGTTTGGCCCAGCACAAGGACGCTGAGGCCAAGGATGGCCAAGATGGTTGCCTCAACATAGGGGAGCCCTGTCAGTGCAACAAGAGTAAGGAGTAGCCAGCTGTTGCGAATTGCTGCGCTGGCGATTCCGGGATGCTCAGCAATGACTTCTAGCTTCAACGACCACTTGCCCAGAGAAGTGTGCTTAATTGACTCCGCCCACACCCGGTAGACGTAGAAGACGAGGGCGAGCGCGATGATGTCGTAGATAGCTCCTGCTCTGCCGCTCAATACTCCGTCGGTGCTGAGGTTGATTGCCCATTTGATCACCACGATGACAGCGGCGGCAAGGAAGGCGTCAATCCACCAGGCCACCGTGCGGCGCAGAAAAATCCCGAGGCGTTCTAAAAGCATGGCTGCCAGCTTAGTTCGCTGCGGGCGGCACACTCCGCACCAGGGTGGGCAGGCGTCCGGGCTATCGTGCTTCGCACACGAAGATGGCGGTGCCGGGGAAAATTACACCTCGTTCTGGAGACCACTGGCCCCACGTGATGTCGAGGCCCTCTGGCCACTCGGGTTCGATGAGGTTGCAAATCTCGAAGGAACCGCGAACCTGTAGTGCTCGCACCCAATCACCCATCGTGCGGTGAAACTCGGCATAGCTAAGCTCACCGTTGGCATCCTGTTCGAGGTAGGCGCGCTCAAAATAGGACAGCTCTGCTGTGAGGTTCTGGGGATCGTCGGGGAAGACCCAGCGCATTGGGTGCGGCACAGAAAAGACAAAGCGTCCACGTGGGCGCAGGACACGGTGGACCTCGCGCAGCGCCGCGTCCAGGTCTCCTACGAAGGGCAAGGCTCCGAAGGCGGAGAAGACGACGTCAAAGGACCCGTCGCGATAGGGAAGCGCTAGGGCATCAGCTTGGGCTAGCGGTAGCTCGGGCGCGGCATGGGAGAGCATTCCCGACGAGAGATCGAAACCCGTCGCAAAGCGCGTGCGTCCTTGCAGCCATTGCGTGCACGGCGCGGAGCCGCAACCGAGCTCGAGAACGGTGGCGAAGGAGACGTCGCCAAGCAGCTGCGCCTCAGCCTCATGCAGCATTTCCGGGCACCAGTAGAAAGAGGATAGGTACTCGGGGTGTTCCGCGTGGTAGGAATCGGCGTCACGATCCCAAAAATCGCGGTTGGCAGAGGATGCCGAAAACGCTGCTGCAGACATTCTTCCTTTCCCAATTCTTTTTCCATGGCGCATTTGCCGTTTTAGCTGCGAGGATGTAAGGTTGTACGGGCGTGTCTATGACTCGGGACGCGCTGGGCTACTGTAGGAGAGCTCGGCACGGCTGCGAGTCGGGATTGAAATCCATCTTAAGCCTTGCGCATTCGCGCTGCTTAATGACGCTTTTCAAGAGACGCGTAACTGTCCAATTACGATCTCCTACGTTTATTCGGAGCATAACTACATGCCAACTTCTAACACCCCTCAGGTTGCGATCAACGACATCGGAACCGCAGAGGACTTCCTCGCAGCTGTCGACGCCACCATCAAGTACTTCAACGATGGTGACATCGTCGAGGGCACCGTGGTCAAGGTTGACCACGACGAGGTCCTGCTCGACATCGGTTACAAGACCGAGGGCGTCATCCCGTCCCGCGAGCTCTCCATCAAGCACGACGTCAACCCGGATGAGGTTGTCGAGGTCGGCGACGAGATCGACGCACTTGTTCTCACCAAGGAGGACAAGGAAGGCCGTCTGATCCTGTCCAAGAAGCGCGCACAGTACGAGCGTGCTTGGGGCGCCGTCGAAGAGCTGCACGCCAAGGAAGAGCCGGTCACCGGTACCGTCATCGAGGTTGTCAAGGGTGGTCTCATCCTGGACATCGGCCTCCGTGGCTTCCTTCCGGCATCCCTCGTTGAGATGCGCCGCGTCCGCGACCTGGAGCCGTACATCGGCCAGGAGCTCGAGGCCAAGATTATCGAGCTGGACAAGCAGCGCAACAACGTTGTCCTGTCCCGCCGTGCATACCTCGAGCAGACCCAGTCTGAGGTCCGCTCCGAGTTCCTGCACCAGCTGCAGAAGGGCCAGGTCCGCAAGGGCGTTGTCTCCTCCATCGTCAACTTCGGCGCCTTCGTCGATCTCGGCGGTGTCGACGGCCTGGTTCACGTTTCCGAGCTGTCCTGGAAGCACATCGACCACCCGTCCGAGGTTGTCACCGTGGGCGACGAGGTCACCGTCGAGGTTCTCGACGTCGACCTGGACCGCGAGCGCGTGTCCCTGTCCCTGAAGGCAACCCAGGAAGATCCGTGGCGCGTCTTCGCCCGCACCCACGCTGTGGGCCAGATCGTTCCGGGCAAGGTCACCAAGCTCGTTCCGTTCGGCGCCTTCGTTCGCGTCGAGGAGGGCATCGAGGGCCTCGTCCACATCTCCGAGCTGGCTCAGCGCCACGTGGAGGTTCCGGACCAGGTTGTCAACGTTGGCCAGGAAGTCATGGTCAAGGTCATCGACATCGACCTCGAGCGTCGCCGCATCTCCCTGTCCGTTAAGCAGGCAGACGAGGACTACACCGACGAGTTCGATCCGTCCAAGTACGGCATGGCTGACTCCTACGACGAGCAGGGCAACTACGTGTTCCCGGAGGGCTTCGACCCGGAGACCAACGAGTGGCTCGAGGGCTACGACGAGCAGCGCCAGGCTTGGGAGGCTCGCTACGCAGAGTCCGAGCGTCGCTTCAACCTGCACACCGCTCAGATCGAGCGCAACCGTGCTGCAGCCGCTGAGGCCGCCGAGTCCGCTGCCAACTCCAACTACTCTTCCGAGTCTCAGGATGCAGCTCCGGCATCCGATTCTCAGGCAGAGGTTGGCGGCTCCCTCGCTTCCGACGAGCAGCTTGCTGCTCTGCGCGACAAGCTCGCTGGCAACTAAAAGCTAAGTCCTCTCGGATAGGCTCCGCCGTTTAGTCCGAGACGATCTAGTTCTTGCAGAAAGGCCGCTTCTCCCCGCTGTGGGAGGGGCGGCCTTTCGCGTATCCTAAGCCGGTATGAAACTCATTGGCCTCACTGGCGGAATCGGCAGCGGAAAATCGACTGTAGCGCAGCTTCTCGTGCGCCACGGCTGGGAATTAGTGGATGCCGATCAGATAGCCCGGGACATTGTTGAACCGGGTCAACCAGCGCTCACAGAACTGGCGCAGGCTTTCGGGGAAGACATTCTCCAAGAAGACGGGAGCCTGGACCGGGGGTTGCTAGCTTCCCGTGCCTTCTCTAGTCGCGAGAAGACCGCTGTGCTCAACTCGATTACGCACCCGCGCATTAACGAGGAAACCCAAGCCCGCTTCGACGAAGCGCGGCAAGCCGGTGCGGATTTCGTGGTCTATGACATGCCACTCCTCGTGGACAAAGGACTCCACAAGGATATGGACGCCACCATTGTTGTTGACGTTGACGCAGAGGAGCGTGTGCACCGCCTGGTGGCATACCGCGGGCTGGATGAGGAGGACGCACGCCGCAGGATCGCGGCGCAGATTCCGGACGATGTGCGGCGTGCTGCCGCTGATTTCATCATTGACAACAACGGCCCCCGCGAAGCACTGGATGAGCAGGTCGAGGGGGTCGTCGCCAAGCTCCGCGCCCGCCTAGGTTAGGCACGCAACTTCCTAGCAACAGTTTTCTGGCAGAAGCTCCTAGCGCGTTGCTACGACGTCAGAGACTGCGATGTGGTCGTTGTTTTCCATGTCCTCGCCCACGAAATCAAGGTCAGTGCGCATCAGCATGGTGTTGTAATCGTGCCACGATGTCAGCGTGTAATACAGGTGCTGGTCATCCTGGTCTGGCAGCACGAAGGGCGCGTACGTGTCGTTGAGTGGCTCGCCGCTGACAACCTCGGTGGTCTTCGCGCCCACAAGCATGCGGCGCGGCGACCACGGTCCTTCGGGGCTATCTGCGGTGCGCATGACGATGCCCTCTCCCTCCACTCCATACATGGTGACGTACTTGCCCAAGTAGTGGTTGTAGGCCACGGAAAGCTCGGAGACTTTGCCATCGAGCACCTCGGTGGCCCGCGCGGGATCCTTCACCCATGAGCCATCTGAGTAGTAGCTGAAGGCATCTTCGTTGGGGAATTCAGATTTCAACGCGCGGGATAAATATGCCGGGCCACGGCGGCCGTTTCCGGTGGAGTAACGGTAGATATAGTCGTCGTGCTCGATGAAGGCCGATTGCTGCAGCTTTTCGAACCCTGGGCGGTAGTTTGCGCCGCCGGGAATGGGAGCGTTCGTCCCGTGGCTAGCGTTAGTGCGTGTGGCCTCCGGTACCGCGCGCCACGTGACTCCGCCGTCGGTCGACTTCACGGTCCCACCAAAGTTGGTTGACCAGCCGGTTTTCGGGTCGTGCCAAGAGCGCACGGACATGTAGTCGATGTAGTGCACGCCGTCGACCACGATGCCCGCTGTGGGGATGGTGGTGCGCTCGCCGTTGGTATCTTGATCTCCCACCTTTTGGGAGGGGATGAACTCCTTTGCGCGGCCATTGGCGGACCATCCGGAGTTAGTCAGCGCCTCCTCCAGACGTAGGCCATCACCGTAGTCGTGGTCGCTCGTGCGCAAGAGGAGGTTGGAACGCCACCCATCACCGTCGCTCGAACAATCCATGGAATCGCCGAAGACGTAGTAGGAGCGGCCCGCGTTGTCAGAGTAGGCAATGCCGAGGTCGGTTCCGGAAATGTCGAATTTTTGGTCGGTGCGGTTCGGGGAACCGGAACCGGTGATGAGCTGCATGATTTGTGTCGGTCCGCCGGTGATTTGGCGCTGGTTATAGTTGCTGCGCTGTGGTGCTGCGGAGTCACCTGAACTGCTCGAACGGGAGGAGCTCCCCAGCAGCGCGTCGAGCCCTCCTAGCGAAGAGCCGCCTCCCGGCCCGGAGGCCTCGGGCTTCGACGTGAAGCTACCGGACTTCGAATAGGCCGTACACGGAGAAGCTTGGGCGGTGGGCGTGTGGGACACGATAGCGACGGGCACGAGACCGGCGATGGTCATTGCGCTGGCGAGGGAACGAAACTTCATGCCAGCCGATTCTAAAGGAGAGCGGCAACTTTTAAAGCATATGGTGGCTAAAATTTACCTTGTGCTCGCGCACCGTTCATCTTGAGTGCTTAATCTGCCCCTCCATGGGAACCTGGGACGTTGGGCCTTTTGATAATCACGCCGCGTGCGAAGTGCTCGCGGAAATTCGTGATGGCTCCTTCGACCTCGACACGTTTAAGAAGAGCTGCGTGGATTCTCCCATCGATGTTGACGACGCCGAGGTCGTCATCGCCTTAGGCGCACTGGCGACGTCCCCGGCGGACAAACTTCCCGCTGGAGTCAGTGTCGAATCCGTTAAAGCGCTGCGCACGCCGCAGACTCGGGCCTGGCTGCGCCAGAAAATTAACACAGCGATGGAGCCCAATAATTCCCCGATTTATGCTCTGTGGGAAACCACGGGTGAGTTAGATCTGTGGCTGCGCACGACGCGTGCTGTATTGCCCTAAACCGTTCTCTCTTGCCTCACACAGTGGCTGGGTTGTTGACCTGCCGGGACCTAGCAGGTTTAGGCTTCGGCGCGTTAGACTGGTCGGCATGGCTTTTGCTGCTGAACACCCTATCCTGCCGGTCTCGGAACACCGTCCTGTCGGTGAAATCGAACGGCGCTCGGCCGATTTTCGTGTTGAATCAGAGTACCAGCCCGCCGGCGACCAACCCGCCGCCATCGCGGAACTGGATGAGCGGCTGAGCCGCGGCGAGCGCGACGTCGTCCTCATGGGTGCCACGGGTACCGGTAAATCCGCTACTGCGGCGTGGCTCATCGAAAAGCAGCAGCGCCCGACACTCGTGATGGCGCCGAATAAGACGCTGGCGGCCCAGTTGGCAAATGAGCTGCGCCAGCTCCTCCCGCACAACGCCGTTGAGTACTTCGTTTCTTACTACGATTACTACCAGCCGGAAGCCTATATCGCGCAGACGGATACCTATATTGAGAAGGACTCCTCGATTAATGAGGACGTGGAACGCCTGCGCCACTCCGCCACCTCGGCGCTTCTTTCCCGCCGTGATGTTGTCGTTGTGTCCTCTGTGTCCTGCATCTATGGCTTGGGCACGCCGCAGTCCTACCTCGACCGCTCAGTCGTGCTGGAGGAAGGGGAGGAGATTGACCGCGATCGCTTCCTGCGCCTGCTCGTGGATATCCAGTACGAGCGCAATGACGTGGGTTTTACGCGCGGAACCTTCCGCGTCAAGGGCGATACCGTGGATATCATCCCCGCCTATGAGGAGCGTGCGGTGCGCATCGAATTCTTCGGCGATGACGTGGATGAGCTCTACTACATCCACCCGTTGACGGGCGATGTTCTCGAGCGAGTCGACGAGGTGCGAATCTTCCCCGCGACTCATTACGTGGCGGGTCCAGAGCGCATGGCGCGGGCCATCGAGGACATCAAGGAAGAACTTGCGGAACGCCTCGCCGAGCTGGAGAACCGCGGCAAGTTGCTCGAAGCACAGCGCCTGCGAATGCGCACCGAATACGACCTCGAGATGATCGAGCAGGTGGGCTTTTGCTCCGGCATTGAGAACTATTCGCGCCACGTCGACGGGCGCCCTGCCGGTTCGGCGCCGGCGACACTCTTGGATTATTTCCCGGAGGACTTCCTTACCATCATCGATGAGTCCCACGTGACCGTCCCGCAGATCGGTGGCATGTTTGAGGGTGATATGGCCCGTAAGCGCAACCTCGTGGAGTTTGGCTTCCGTTTGCCGTCTGCCGTAGACAACCGGCCACTCACCTTTGATGAGTTTGAGGAGCGCGTGGGGCAAACCGTCTACATGTCGGCCACGCCTGGTGATTTTGAAATGACGGCCTCCGGCGGCGAGTTCGTCGAACAGGTCATTCGCCCCACCGGCCTGGTGGATCCCAAGGTGACGGTCAAACCCACCAAGGGCCAGATCGATGACCTCATCGATGAGGTCCGCGCCCGCACCGCTAAGCAGGAGCGTGTATTGGTCACCACCTTGACCAAGCGCATGGCAGAAGACCTCACTGATTACCTTCTAGAGCATGGCATCAAGGTGCGCTACCTCCACTCGGATATCGATACGCTGCAGCGCGTGGAGCTACTGCGGCAGCTGCGCTTGGGTGAATTCGATGTGCTCGTTGGTATTAACCTGCTGCGCGAGGGCCTCGACCTTCCCGAAGTCTCACTCGTCGCTATTTTGGACGCAGACAAGGAAGGCTTCCTGCGTTCCACCACTTCGCTCATCCAGACAATCGGCCGCGCCGCCCGAAACGTGTCCGGTGAGGTCATCATGTATGCGGACAAGATTACGGACTCGATGCAGGAAGCCATCGAGGAGACCGAGCGCCGCCGTGAAAAGCAGATTGCCTATAACAAGGAACACGGTATCGACCCGCAGCCATTGCGCAAGAAGATCGCTGACATTTTGGATCAGGTTTACGACAACGCCGATGAGCAGGAGCAGGGGGCGGACCCCACGGCAATCGTCGAGAAGCCCGATGTGTCCTCCATGGCTGCCGACGAGGTGCAGGCGCTTATCGACGACCTGACGACCCAAATGCGCGAAGCCGCCCGAGAGCTTAAATTCGAGCTGGCGGGGCGCTTGCGCGATGAGATCGCGGACCTGAAGAAGGAACAACGTGGACTCAAAGAGGCCGGGATTTAACAGTCTGGGTCGGCGTACTGAAACCTCGTTAGTGCACTGGGCGGGTAACACCACACTCAGTGTGGGCAGCCGTGCCATACTGTTAGGGATTAACCACTAGTTATAAGGAGAATCATGCTGAGCTACAACGTCATCGCCGTGGGAACCGATGGATCACCGACATCCCTGCGTGCCGTCCGTTCTGCCGCATCTATGGCGCGTGCTTATGATGCGACGTTGATCATCGTGTCTGCTTTCTACAACCACTCCGGTTCGATGCTCGGCGCACCGAACGCAGAGGACGCCCGCGTGCCCGTTGTCAGCGAGGAAATGTCAGAGAATTTCCTCAACAATGCCGCGGAGATCGCGCACGGCGAGGGTGCGAAGCGCATCGAGATCATCGCTAAGTCTGGCGACCCTGTGAACTCACTCATCGAGGTGGGCAAGGACTATGATGTCGACTTGTTCGTGGTGGGTAACAAGGGAATCCATTCAGTTCGCGGCCGGGTATTCGGTTCCGTTGCGACGGAGCTAACCCGTAAGGCCCACGCGGATGTTGTGGTGGTCAACACCACTGAGTAAGCGCCGGACCCAGTCGGGTGCACAGCACACGCGCTGATCGACGCGAACACGCCAGCGTTGTTAGACTAGCGGGTGCGCAAAAGCTTTTAGAATTTTGTTTAGCGGTGGCCTCAAGGTTGGGGCCCAGCGAAGAAAGGTCATCATGAGCGATTACAACAAGATCGTGGTCGGTACCGACGGTTCCAAGTCCTCCCTGCTCGCAGTGGAGCGCGCCGCCAAGATCGCCGCAGCCTTCGATGCCACCCTCATCATCGGTTGCGCCTACTACGAGAACCAGGAGCAAGCCTCCAAGACACTGCGCCAGGATTCAGTGACGATTCTCGGTGATGAGAAGGCTCAGGCCAACCTCGCCTCCGGCAAGGAACACGCAGAGAAGTTCGGCGTGACGAAGGTGGAGACCGCTGTGCGTCCGGGCACCCCGGTTCAGGCTCTGATGTCCATCGTCAACGACAACAAGGCTGACCTGCTCATCGTTGGTAACCGCGGAATTAATTCCTTGACCGGCCGTCTGCTCGGTTCGGTTCCGGCGGATGTCGCGCGTCAGTCTGATTGTGACGTCATGATCGTCCACACCGTCAACTAAGCCTTCTCGGGCTACGGTACGCACACGCCCCAGAAACTTCTTCGTCGGAAGTCTCTGGGGCGTGTTTGCGCGTTGTGGTGCTTTTCTAAGAGCCGAACCGAAGCTTGCGATAGGCGCGGGCGAGGGCGTTACCGTCGGCGCCTTGAATAAGCGGGATATCGAAAGAAGACTCTTTGTTGACCTTGACTAAGGGAGCAAGCGAGCCATGGGAGAGCAGCTGCTCTTGTGGCGTGAGGTTGCGTATTGCTAGCGCTGCCACACGGTTGGGATGCTCCGCCGCGGCGTCGGCATAAGTCAGAGGATCGTGTTGCCCATCATCACCGATGAGAAGCCAGCGCAATTTGGGGAAAGCAATGAACAAGTTGCGCAGTTGGACACGCTTGTGTTCTTGGCCATTGCGGAAAAGACCGGTGGGCGTTGGGCCCCAGTCGGTGAGCAACAGTGGGCCACGTGGGAAGCCGTTCTCCGCCATGAAATTGACCAAGGTGTCATAGGTATTCCACGCACCGGTGGAGAGGTAGACGAAGGGAACCTCTGGGTGCTGTTGAGAGATCTCCCGGTAGAAACTGGCCATGCCTTCGACGGGGGTTCGCGTATTGGTGCGCTTTACCCAGGAATTCCACGCTGCAATCATGGCTCGCGGCAGCCAGGTCACCATGATGGTGTCATCGATATCGCTGACCACACCGAATGTCGTGTCTTTGTCCACTATGAGGACTTCTGCGCTCACCTCGTCTGCGCCTTTGGCGCGGATGGTGACGTCGTGCCAGCCAGGTTCTAGCCCGTGGTCATGGACGAGGACATCGATGTAGCCGTTGTCATTCGTGGTGCCCGGCACCGTCTTACCGCCAACTGTTACTTCGACCTCGTGGTGCGTGACCTGGATGGTGAAGAATTGGCGGTATCCGCGTTGGGTCCACGTATCGCGTTCCTCAGCCTTGGGATCGTGCATGAGCACGCGGCCGAGCACGTGGACAAAGTCCTCGTTGCCATAGCCGGCGTAGCCAGTAATGCTGGGTTGCCACCCTTTGCGCGCCGAGTGCTTGAGTGAGAATGCATTCGCGGTGGATTCGACTTTGCGGGCGATATCGGAAAGTGCCATGCGCACCAGACTAACCGAAAACCTCCGCGTAACGGCCGGCGATGGTCAAGGACTGTGTCGCGCGCGTGAGGGCCACATAGAGGTTGTGCAGACCTTGCGGTGATTCTGCCACGATGTCATCCGGGTTGACTACGGTGACGTGGTCAAACTCTAGCCCCTTGGTGTGCTCAACGTTGGCCGCAGTGATCACAGCCCGCAGGCGCCCTTCATCATCCTGGAAGGTAGCTGGCTCAAGGTCGTCCGTATCATCGCGCCAGATGACGTCCACGCCGTCGCGAACAGCGATACCCGGCGTCGCTTCGGGGTTGATGGATTCCAAGAGTTGATTGGCCAATTCGGTAATTGGGCGCGGGGTGCGGTAGTTGACGCTTAACCCGTGAAGCCGAAAGCGCTCGCCGACGAACGGCTCGAGCGTGTCCGCCCAATCATCGACGCCGGCAGGGGCACCGGTCTGGGACGTGTCGCCCACGAGAGTCATCCACCGCGAGGGGCTACGGCGAAAAATCATGCGCCATTCCATCGGGGTGAGTTCTTGGGCCTCGTCGACGATGACGTGCCCGTAGGCCCACGTGTAGTCTTCACGGGCGCGCTGGGCGGTGGTGCGGGAGTCCCGAACCTCGTGGCGTCGAGCGAGGTGCTCGGCGTCGATGACGTCGTGGGCAGAGAGAATCTCCGCTTCGAACATGTCGTCATCGTTGTCGGTGGAATCGGAAGAGCTCAGGATATCGAGTGCGTCTTCTGCCTCTGCGACTTGCTCACGCCATTCTTTTTCTTCGGCGACACGTTCTGCTTCGGGGTCGGGCATGCCGATGAGAACCGCAAGTTCGTCGAGAAGCGCGGCGTCGGAAGGCGCCCAAGCTCGGCCGTCCTCACGGTAGAGCGCACTGCGGGTTTCATTATCATAGTCGCCGGCCGCCGAATCGATGCGTTCGGTGCTGCTGAGGAGATCGGCGAGGACATCGGTGGGTGTCAGGTGGGGCCAGAACTCGTCGATGAGCTCTAGCACCTGGGGTTCTTCCGCGAGGTCGTCGTGGAGCTGATCCACATCCGCGCGGGAGAGCAGGTTGTTGCCGCCGAGAGGGTCAGCGCCAATGCGTTCAGCCATCTGCTGGGCCAGTGACTCGGTGAGGTGTTCCGCAAACGCTGCCTGGGCATCGTTGTGTGGTTTGCGCGAGCGCCGTGCACGCGTCCGTGCTGCCTTGACCATCTGTGGGTCCACGGTGAGCTCGAGCCGATCGATCTCGAGCGTGCGCGATTGTTCCGGCAGGCGTTGATAGTCTTTCACCGCGTTGCCGAGGATCTCCACCATGGCCGCGGAGCCTTTGATTTCGCGCGCGAGCAGGGACTCAGGGTGAGTAGCCTCAATGCCGGGGAAGAGAGAAGAGATGGTAGAAAGCACAACGCCGGTTTCACCAAGCTCCGGAAGCACCCGGGAAATATACTCCAGGAAGGTGGAGTTGGGACCCACGATGAGCACACCCGTGGCGGCCAGTTGTTCGCGGTAGGTGTAGAGCAAATAGGCCACACGGTGCAGTGCCACCGCCGTCTTGCCGGTTCCTGGCCCGCCTTCGACCACCATGACGCCGCGCGTGCTGTCACGGATGATTTCGTCCTGCTCCCTCTGAATGGTTTCCACAATGGAAGGCATGTGCCCAGTGCGGGCCTGTTGCATGACGTGGTGGAGGGCGGACTCACTGGCAACGTCGCTGCTGTCGGTGTGTGACTCGCCTTCGAGGACTTCGTCGCTGATTCCGGTTACCGTGCGCCCAGTAGTCCTGATGTGCCGGCGGACGTGGACTCCCTCGGGGTGCGCGGTGGTGGCAAGGTAGAAAGGTCGCGCCATCGGGGCGCGCCAATCCAGAAGGAGCGTGCGGTAATCCTCCTCGCGGGCATCGAGCCCCATGCGGCCGATATAGCGGCGGTCTAGTCCCTCCGGGGTGGGGTTATCACCGGGCGCATCAATGTCGATGCGCCCAAAAACCAGTCCGAGTTGGGCGATGTTTAGACGGTCCAGCTTGGCCTGCAACCCGTGGTACTCGGTTTCGCGGCGCACCAGAGCATCGGCATCCGGGGTATGCGGATCGACAGCAGCCTGTACCTCATTGAGGCGCTCATTTGCGGCGTGGACCTCGTTATCGAGACGCGCAAAAAGGCCATCGACGTAGGCTTGCTCACTGGCAATCTCGGTGTGCGGATCGTTTGCTTGAGCACTAGGGTTTGCGGTGCGAGGCACGGATGAAGATTCAGACACAAGGCTCCTTGGGCGCGTTTGAAGGCTTCTCCTGGGTGGAAAAGAACAACGGCCCAGCATACTAGCTGAGCCGTTGTTGTCTCCACCGCTTCCATGTATCACGGTGCGTTGCGGGGCTATCCGCAACTTTAGGCGACGTGCTTAGAGGCGGTCACCGAACTTCTTGAATGCCTTATCGAGCTTCTTGGATGCTTCCTTCTGCAGCTTTTCCGCGCGCTTGCGAGCCTTCTTCTGGGCGCGCTTGCTATCAAGCGAATCGGCCTTGGCCAGGGCCGCGTCAGCGCGGTCCTGCGCCTTGCCGGCCGCCTTGACGAGGCCCTTGCGAGCGGTAGCGGAGTTATCACGGGCTGCGTCGAGCCAGTCATCCTTGTTGTCCTCAATGAACTCGCGCGCGGTCTCGGCGGTGTCTTCCATGAAGGTGCGTGCGGACTCGAGGAAATCGCGTCCGGTGGACTCCCAGTCATCGCGGTTGTCCTCGACGTAGTCCTTGGCGGTCTCGAGCCAGTCATTGGCCTTGGCCGTGACATCAGAAGAAATCTCATTGGCGCGGGTGGAGAAGTCCTCCGCAAACTTCTGCTGCTCGGACTTGCCCGGCAGCGCCTGCTGGATCTTCTTGTTCGCGCGCTCGGAAGCCTTGGCAGCGCGCCAACGCACAGATGGCTTACCTTCGGTGTCCTGGGTGACGATGGCCAGGGCGCCGAGCAGAGCGGTGTTGGTAATGAAGCCGTTGCGCTGTGCTTCCTTTTCTTCCTTGGAATCTGCGGTCCAGAAAGCATTTCCAACCAAGTTGGGGACGTGAGTCAGCGCCAGCACAGCAGCGGAGGTGCGCGGTGCCTTGCCCAGCGCCAAGCTGGTGCCCGCGGCGGTCTTTGCGCCGCCGAGCGCGCGGGTAACCAGCTCGGGGTCGTTAGGGATGTAGCCTGCGTACTCGCGCGGCAGCACCTTGCGCAGGCGCTTGAGCACGGACTCGGTGTCCGCGACGTGCTCCGAGGTGTTGCGGAGCGTATCCACACCATCCCAGATGAACACGGAGGCCAGCATAGGACGGGCAAACTTACGAATCATGACGTGCTCCATTCGATAGATCTGTAAAGACGTTCGTCACACCATAGTACGCGGGTTAAACAACTGCTGCTGTGAGGGCAGCAGTTAACACGTCGTTACCAACGGCGCTCCCACCACTCGTCCAGATGCGGGCGCTCTGTGCCAAGCGTTGTGGGCGCTCCGTGTCCAGGGCGGACGATCGCTTCGTCGGGGTAAACATCAAAGAGCCGCTGCGTGACATCCTTGTACAGGCGCACGAAGTCACCTTCCGAGGTGGTTTTCCCCACGCCGCCGGGGAAGAGGGAATCGCCGACGAAGAGGTTGGTGACACCGTCAATCTCCGCTGCAACCGCTGCACCGCCTGGAGTGTGTCCGCGCAAAATGATGACGGGTAGGTCGAAGCCGGCAAAAGGCAGGGTATCGCCATGCTCGAGCTCCACGTCGACGGGCGCGGGCAGGGCAGGGGAGTCGAGGAAAGAGGCATAGTGCACGGCGCCGGTTGTGTCCAAGACTTCTTTCAATGCACGCACGTGGTCCCAGTGGCGGTGGGTGGTAAGCACGGAGGTGATCTTTACTCCGTTATCTGCGGCTAGAGAAAGAAGCGCGGGGGCGTCAGCGGAGGCGTCGATAAGCAGCGCTTCTTCGCCCGCACACAGTAGGTAGCAATTGTTGTTCATGTCGGACACGGAAATTTTATGAAGCTCAAGCGCGTTGTTCATAAGTCCAACCATACGGGTACATTCTGATTGAGAACTCTCTGAACACACATACATTTGTGTAGGAAGGCAGCAACTAGTGGCTGATCGTTTGGTCGTACGAGGTGCGCGTGAGCACAACCTCAAGGGCGTGGATATCGATATTCCGCGCGACAAATTGGTGGTGTTTACCGGCCTATCTGGCTCGGGCAAGTCCTCGCTTGCTTTCGACACCATCTTTGCCGAGGGCCAGCGGCGCTACGTTGAGTCCTTGAGCTCCTATGCGCGCATGTTCCTTGGCCAGATGGATAAGCCGGACGTTGAGTTCATTGATGGGCTTTCTCCGGCGGTGTCCATTGACCAAAAGTCCACCAACCACAACCCGCGCTCAACAGTGGGAACCATCACCGAGATCTATGATTACCTGCGTCTGCTCTTCTCCCGCGCGGGCACGGCGCACTGCCCTCAGTGCGATGCCGTCATTGAGCGTCAAACCCCACAGCAAATCGTGGATGAGGTTTTAAGCCACGAGGAGAAGCTTAAGTTTCAGGTCCTCGCACCGGTTGTGCGCCGCCGTAAAGGCGAGTTCGTTGACCTCTTCGCGGACCTCGCGGCGCAGGGATATTCCCGCGTCCGGGTGGATGGTGAGCTCTACCAACTCAGTGATCCGCCCAAGCTGAAGAAGCAGATTAAGCATGACATCGACGTCGTCGTGGATCGCTTGCAGGTCAAGGCTTCCCAAAAGCAGAGGCTGACGGATTCCGTGGAGACTGCTCTGCGCTTGGCTGATGGCCTGGTAACCCTGGATTTCGTCGACAGGGAGGAGCTCACTCACACCTACTCGGAGAAGGCTGCCTGCCCCAACGGCCATACGCTGACCATTGAGGAATATGAGCCGCGCGCCTTTTCCTTCAACGCACCTTTCGGTTCCTGCCCGGTGTGTGACGGTTTGGGCACCCGCCTTGAGGTTGACGTTGATCTGTTGATCCCAGACCCGGATGCTCCGGCTGTGGAGGCCATCCAACCGTGGACGTCGAGTCCCAATGCGAGGTACTTCGTCAAGCTCGTCGAAGGCCTAGCGAAGGCCCTCGACTTCGATCCCCGCACACCGGTTTCTGAGTTGACTGAGGAGCAGCGTCACGCCTTGATTTATGGCACTGACGTGGAAGTCAGCGTGCGCTACAAGAACCGCTATGGCCGCCAACGCAATTGGTCCGCGCCTTTTGAAGGTGCCATCGGATTCCTGGAGCGCAAGCTTGATCAGGCTGATTCCGAATCGCAGAAGGACCGCCTGCTTCAGTACACCCGTCGCGTTCCTTGTAATGCCTGCAACGGCACGCGCCTCAAGCCCGAAATCCTGGCGGTGCGCTTGGCCTCGACCGCTCACGGTGAGCAGTCCATCGCGGGCCTGACGGCGCTGTCCATCGAGGAGGCAGCAGAGTTCCTCGACTCGCTCGTTCTGGGCCACCGCGAGGAGATCATCGCTGGTGCTGTACTAAAGGAAATCCAGGCGCGCTTGCGCTTTCTTCTCGACGTCGGTCTGAACTACCTCACCCTCGACCGCGGCGCCTCCACGCTGTCCGGTGGTGAAGCGCAGCGCATCCGCCTCGCCACACAGATCGGTTCCGGCCTAGCGGGAGTTCTCTACGTGCTCGATGAGCCCTCCATCGGCCTACACCAACGCGATAACCAGCGCCTCATCGCCACGTTGAAGCGCTTGCGCGATATCGGAAACACCTTGATCGTGGTGGAGCACGATGAAGACACCATTCGGGAGGCGGACTGGCTTGTCGACGTCGGACCGCGCGCCGGCGAGTACGGCGGAACGGTGGTCTATCAGGGTGAACCCGCCGGTATCGAAGCCGTGGAGGAATCGCTCACTGGGCAATACCTCTCGGGCAAGAAGAAGCTCGCTGTCCCCGATACGCGCCGTGCGATCGATCCTGAGCGCATGCTCAAGGTGGTCGGCGCCCGCGAGAATAACCTCAAGGGCATTGACGTGGAGATCCCGCTGGGTGTCCTCGTCTGCGTCACAGGTGTGTCCGGCTCCGGCAAGTCCACCGTGGTCAACCAGATTTTGGCCAAAACCTTGGCCAACAAGCTCAATCGCGCCCGCCAAGTGCCGGGGCGAGCCAAGCGCGTCGAGGGCGTGGAGCACCTAGACAAACTCGTGCAGGTGGACCAGAGCCCTATCGGGCGCACCCCGCGCTCAAACCCAGCGACGTACACAGGGGTCTTCGACAAGATCCGCAACCTCTTCGCGGAAACCCAGGAGGCCAAGGTTCGCGGCTACAAGCCGGGCCGCTTCTCCTTCAACGTCAAGGGCGGACGCTGCGAAGCGTGCCAAGGTGACGGCACCATCAAGATTGAGATGAACTTCCTGCCCGATGTCTACGTGCCCTGTGAAGTATGCGAGGGTGCACGCTACAACCGCGAGACCCTGGAGGTTCTTTTCAAGGGCAAGAACATTGCTGAGGTCCTCAACATGCCGATTTCAGAGGCTGCAGAGTTCTTTGAGCCCATCACCTCCATTCACCGCTACCTCAATACCTTGGTGGAGGTGGGCCTTGGATACGTCCGCCTGGGCCAAGCCGCTACAACACTTTCCGGCGGTGAAGCACAGCGCGTGAAGCTGGCATCTGAGCTACAAAAGCGCACGAATGGGCGCACGGTCTACATCTTGGATGAGCCGACGACGGGCCTGCACTTTGAGGACATCCGCAAGCTCATGCTCGTCATTCAGGGTCTGGTGGATAAGGGCAACTCCGTTATCATCATCGAACACAACCTGGACGTCATTAAGGCCGCGGATTGGATCGTTGACATGGGCCCCGAGGGCGGCTCCGGCGGCGGTACCGTCGTGGCTCAGGGCACACCAGAAGATGTGGCACAGGTGGAAGGCTCCTATACGGGAGGGTTCCTCAAGGAGATGGTGTGATGGTAGGGCAGAAGCTCACGCACGCGGCTGCGCTGACTCTCGGTCTTGCCGTGGCTACAACTGCGGCGGGCTGTTCTGCCCCGGATAGGGACGCAGTGCAGGAAGCTCCAGAAACATCTAGTGAGGGGGTTAAGAACAGCTACGGCCTCGATGCGGAGCTGCGCGCCGTCGTCGCAGACGTCGAAAGTGAGTATGACGTTCAAGCTGGAGTGTCAGTGGCGGATCAACAGGCAACATTCAACGCTGGACTAAGGGGTGAAGAGCCTGCATGGTCAACCGTAAAGGTGCCGATCGCCATCGCGGCTTTGCGCGACGAGGCTAGCCCTGAGCTTGTGGACCTCGCCATTAAGGAATCGGACAACGATGCCGCCTACGCACTGTGGTCCCACGTTCGTTGGACCGAGGGGGACGCGGGAAGCGCAGTCAAGGCTCTCTTGAAGGAATATGACTCATCCGGCGAATTTGAGGAACCATTTGGATATTCCACGTGGTTGCTCGAAGAGCAGGCCAAGTTTGGCGCACACTTGCCGTGTATCCCCGAAGCCGCGCAGGTTTATGACGCGATGGATGACATCGTGGAATGGCAAGACAATGGACTCGACCGCCTCCCGCATACCCGGGCCAAAGGCGGCTGGGGGCTTTCCGAGGAGGACAACGGGTATACCCATCGCCAGATTGGGGTGCGGGAAACCGAGGGGGCCGGTAAGGATGCCGATGGCGCGGTGGGATTGGCCATTGAGGTCACCATGCCCGGCGACTACGCCGAGGAGGCTATACCCGCTCTTAACTTGCTTGCTGCAGGCGTAGACCGTGTTGTCACCGAGGCGCTGGGGGAGGGCGCGCTAAAGCCCTTGGTTGGTTGTGCGCGGCCTGGCGCAGCGCCGAGGGCTGAGGAGGCGTCGGCAAGCGCAGCGTCGAAGAGACAAGGTGCGTCGGCCGAACCAACAACTAACTCACCTGCTCGCCGATTTGGTGATTGATGCATGTGGTGTTAGAGTAGTGCGCACTACCGCCCGTAGCGCCTCCTCCAGGAGGTACTTGGGCCGCAAGCGGAGTTTCTCCCACCTGAGGCCGCGTAGGAATCACCATTCCAACGCAGGATAAAGGTTAAGAGTAGGCGCCACGCGGTGGTGCGTGCTTGAAAAAGAAACTCCCGGATGCCACTGGCGCCGGGATTTATTCGTTTGTGGCCTCGGTAGGCACACTACTAGCCCCACAATCGAGGAGAACCACAATCAGCGCTGAAGCTCGCATTAATGAGCGCATCCGAGTACCCGAGGTCCGTCTTGTTGGCCCCGGTGGTGAACAGGTGGGCATCGTCCGTACTGACGATGCTCGCAAGCTCGCGTACGAAGCGGATCTTGACTTGGTCGAGGTTGCACCGAACGCGAAGCCGCCCGTAGCCAAGATCATGGATTACGGCAAGTTTAAGTACGAGCAGGCCCAGAAGGCCCGCGAGTCCCGTAAGAATCAGCAGCAAACTGTGGTGAAGGAACAGAAGTTCCGTCCGAAGATTGATGATCACGATTACGAGACGAAAAAGGGCAACGTGGTGCGCTTCCTGGAGAAGGGTTCCAAGGTAAAGGTGACCATCATGTTCCGTGGCCGCGAGCAGTCGCGTCCGGAGCTGGGTTTCCGCCTGTTGGAGCGTTTGGCTGACGACGTCGCAGAGGTCGGCGTTGTGGAGTCGCGTCCCAAGCAGGATGGTCGCAACATGACCATGGTTCTTGGACCCGTCCGCAAAGGCAAGAAGTAGACCACGCTCCACTTAGGATTTAAGGATTTAATTCTCATGAAGCAGAAGACTCACAAGGGCACCGCCAAGCGCATCAAGGTGACTGGCTCCGGCAAGCTGCGCCGCGAGCAGGCTAACCGCCGCCACCTCCTGGAGGGCAAGCCGTCCAAGCGCACCCGTCGTCTGAAGGGCACCGAGGACGTCGCCAAGGCAGACACCAAGCGCGTCAAGCGCCTTCTCGGCCGCGCATAGTCAGCGCCGAAACTCCCATCCCCACACACTCACAATCAAGATAAGGAAGTATTACTGTGGCACGAGTAAAGCGCTCAGTTAACGCCAAGAAGAAGCGTCGCGCAATCCTGAAGTCCGCTAAGGGCTACCGCGGCCAGCGCTCCCGCCTTTACCGCAAGGCCAAGGAGCAGTGGCTGCACTCCATGACTTACGCTTACCGCGATCGTCGCGCCCGTAAGTCCGAGTTCCGCAAGCTGTGGATCCAGCGCATCAACGCTGCTGCTCGTATGAACGACATCACCTACAACCGCCTCATCCACGGCCTGCGCCTGGCTGAGATCGAGGTTGACCGCAAGATCCTCGCCGAGCTTGCAGTTAATGACTTCGAGGCTTTCTCCGCACTGTGCGAGGCTGCTAAGGCTGCACTTCCGGAGGACGTCAACGCTCCGAAGGCTGCCTAAGCACCGCGCGTAGACGCCAGATGCACCCACCGCCCCTGATGAAGGGACGGTGGGTTTTGTCGTTGCGGGAGTAATGCCCGCAAGAACCCTTAAGCCCTGCTTCTCCCGAGGGATTGTGTTACATTGCACAGTACTGTCATGAGAGCCGCCTGCCCTTAGTCCTTGGGGCTGGCCAGAGATACATGGTGTGAAGGAGAGAAGAGAAATGACCAACCCGAACAACGCTTATCAGCCCAATGGCGACGCTTTTGACGGCGCTTCTAATGGAGGACAGCCGCAACAGGCAAACCCCTTCGGATCTTCGAGCGACCAGTACGGTTATAGCGCGGCCCCCTATGGTGGTTCGCAGCAGTCCCACAACGTTCCGGCACAGCAGGGCGCTTACCAGTCACACTATGGCCAGCAGCCACAAGCCGCAGGAGAGCAAAAGTCATGGGTAGTAGCACTGCTCTTGTGCTTCTTCTTGGGAGAATTGGGAGTTCATAACTTCTACCTCGGCCGCACGAAGCGCGGTATGTGGCAGCTGGCCCTTGCGATCATCGGCATTATTACCTCCTTCATCATCATTGGTATTTTCCTCGTCGCTGGATTGGTGATCTGGAAGTGGGTCGAGCTGGTGTTCATCGCCGGTGGTTTCTCTAATTACGATAAGGACGCAAACGGCGTACCGCTGAAGAAGTAACCGCGCGCAGAGAGCAGTAACTGCGCGCAGAGAATCGCGGAGAACTCTTATCCCGCTTGCCCGCCCGAACGTGGTGGGCAAGCGGGACTTTTCAATGTGAAGCTCGGTCGGTACCGTCACATACATGGATCTGGATTTCTCCTCTGCTTTTACCGAACGCACGCCGCGCGTAGTCAATGCGGCCAAGCTGCACCGCGCGGCCAACCGTCGTAAGGCGGAGCGCTTCATCATCGAGGGCGAAAACGCTGTGGACGCGGCGGTGTCCACGGGAGCGGCGACCGACGTCTTCGTGACGGAAAGAGCCGCCGAGCGCTTCGCCCACATCGTGCAAGCCTGCGGATATATGGACGTCTATGTCCACCCCATCACGGATAAGGCGGCCAAGCACCTGTCTGATACCGCGACGAGCACCGGGCTCTTCGCCGTGTGCCGCCCCGTCCTGTGGAGCGCCGGCAAGATTCTGGCGGGCAAACCACAGCTGGTCTCAGTCCCAGTGCTGACGTCTGAGCCTGGCAACGCAGGTACCCTGATTAGGACTTCGGACGCCATGGGGGCGGACGGTGTCATCTTCGCCGGTGAGGCGGTCGACCCTTTGGGCTGCAAGGTCGCGCGCGCGTCGGCGGGGTCGCTGTTTCATGTGCCCGTTGCTCGCGATCCCAACATCAAGGACGTCCTGGGCAAGCTGCGCTCTTCCGGGATGCAGGTGCTAGCCACGGCTGCTGATGGTGAAGTAGATCTAGCTGAGGCAGATCTGAGCCAACCCACCGCCTGGTTATTCGGTAACGAAGCACATGGACTGGGCGAGCTCTTGGATGAAGCTGACATGCGTGTGCGCATTCCGATTCTTGGGCGTGCAGAGTCACTCAACCTGGCTACGGCCGCCAGCATTTGTCTTTATGAATCAGCCAAGCAACAGAACAGCTAGCTCTGCTCTGTGACTAGGGCTGGTGGCCACAGTAGTCGTTAAGCACGGTAAGATAGCTCGCGTTAGTTTTTGTGCGAGAAGAAGGTAATCAAGGCACGTGTCCGATACACCTCAGATCGAATTGACCGAAGAGGCCCTGGGGGCCGCCGCGGAGAAGGCCATTGCCGCCTTCGAGGCTGCATCCGACCTCGACGAGCTCACCTCCGCCCGCCGCGAACACCTTGGTGACGGTGGCTATATTCCGCAGGCCCGCCAGTCGCTGGGCCAGTTGCCCAAGGATCAGCGCAAGGACGCCGGTCGTGCCGTAAACATGGCCCGCGGCAAGGTGGAAAAGCGCTTTGCACAGATTCGTGAAGTGCTGGAGCAGGAGGCTCGCGCCGCTCAGCTGAAGGCGGAGAAAGTCGACGTTACCGTCCCCACCACGCGGGCGCAGACTGGTGCTTTGCACCCTATTACCGCGTTGTCGGAGCGCATCGCCGACATCTTCGTGGGCATGGGCTGGGAGATTGCCGACGGCCCGGAGGTTGAGGCCGAGTACTTTAACTTTGATGCGCTGAACTTCAAGCCCGATCACCCTGCGCGTACGTTGCAGGACACTTTCCATGTGGGCAAGGAAGGCTCCAAGCAGGTCTTGCGTACGCATACCTCGCCGGTGCAGGTACGCACGATGCTTGAGCGAGACGTACCGCTGTACATCGCTTGCCCGGGTCGCGTTTTCCGCACCGACGAACTCGATGCCACCCATACTCCGGTCTTCCACCAGGTGGAGGGCCTAGCAGTGGACAAGGGGCTGACCATGGCCCACCTTCGCGGCACCCTGGAGCACCTAGCCAAGGTTCTTTTTGGCCCCGAGACCACCACCCGCATGCGCGTGAACTACTTCCCGTTCACCGAGCCCTCGGCCGAGGTCGATGTGTGGTTCCCGAATAAGAAGGGCGGCGCCGGCTGGATCGAGTGGGGCGGCTGCGGCATGGTCAACCCCAACGTTCTGCGTGCCGTGGGCATCGACCCCGAGGAGTACACAGGTTTCGCCTTCGGCATGGGCCTTGAGCGCACCTTGCAGTTCCGCAATGGTCTGACCGATATGCGTGACATGGTTGAAGGCGATGTTCGCTTCACCCTGCCCTTCGGCGTGCAGGCATAGGAACCCAGAGAAAGGATAGAGAGAAAACAATGCTTATTTCCCAAGACTGGGTTACCCGCATCCTGGGCACCGCGAATTCCGGCTGGAGCGTACCTTCCGAAGAGTTGGACTCCGGCTTTGTTCGCGTTGGTTTTGAAACCGAGGGATTTGAGGCCCTCCCAGAGACGACCGGCCCGCTGGTCATTGGCCAGGTCGTCGAGATTGAAGAGCTCACGCAGTTCAAGAAGCCAATCCGTTATTGCCAGGTCAACGTTGGCCACGCAAATGGCACCGGCGAGCTGCAGGGCATCATCTGTGGTGCCCGCAATTTCCGTCTCAATGACTATGTCGTGGTCTCCCTCCCAGGTGCTGAGCTGCCCGGCGGCTTCAAGATTGCTGCCCGCGAGACCTATGACCACATCTCCAACGGCATGATGTGCTCCGCCGCTGAGCTCGGCTTCGGCGACAAGGCCAACGGCATTATCGTTCTAGGGGACGAGGTGGCGGACAAGGTTGGCGAGGACGCCCGCCCCATCATCGGTCTGGCTGATACCGCCTTCGACGTCAACATCACCCCGGATCGCGGCTACGCCCTCTCCGCGCGTGGTTTGACCCGCGAGGTGGCTTCGGCGTTTGACCTCACCTTCCCGGACGTGGCTCAGGACCCGAGCGCGGCCGGTGTGGATATCTCGGCTGTTCCTCAGGCACAGGGCGCGTTTATCGACGTTGACCTGCGCGAGGAAACCAAAGCCCAGCGCTTCGGTCTGCGCAAGGTCACCGGTATCGACCCCGCTGCCCGAACTCCATTTTGGATGGAGCGCGAGCTCATGTTGTCCGGCCAGCGCAGCGTCAACGTGGCCACCGACGTCACGAACTACGTCATGCTGTTGCTGGGTGCCCCGATGCACGCCTTCGATGCCAATGTGATCAGCGGCAACCTCGTGGTGCGCAATGCCGCAGAAGGGGAGAAGTTCGAGACCCTAGATCACGTCAAGCGTGAGCTGTCGGCTGGTGACGTGGTCATCTGCGATGACAACGGCATTCAGTCCCTCGCCGGTGTCATGGGCGGTACGACCTCAGAGATTTCCGATGAGACCACGGATGTCTACTTCGAGTCCGCCATCTGGGATCCGATCACCGTGGCCCGGACCTCTCGCCGCCACAAGCTCTCCTCTGAGGCGTCCCGCCGCTTCGAGCGCGGCGTCGACCCGGACATTGTTGAGGTCGCCCTCGACGTCGCCTGCGCGCTGCTGCAGCAGATTGCTGGCGGCACCATCGAGGCTGGCAGGACGCTCGTGGGAGACGTCGCCAAGCGCGAGCCCATCACCCTGCGTACCGCCAAGCCCAGCGAATACGCCGGCGTGGAGTACTCCCGCGACACCATTATCCAGCGCCTGCACGAGGTGGGCTGCGACGTCACCGACAACGGTGATGAGCTGCAGGTTACCCCGGCGACGTGGCGCACGGATATCTCCATGGACGTCGACCTCATTGAGGAAGTCCTGCGCCTGGAAGGGCTAGAGGACATTCCCACTATGCTGCCGACCCCGGCAGGCGGTCGCGGTCTGACGCCGGCCCAGAAGCGCCGCCGCGCTATTGGCCACGCTTTGGCCTATGCCGGTTATGCCGAGGTCTTGCCGGCGCCGTTTATCCCGAACGACACCTTTGATACATGGGGCTTGGACAAGGAGGATCCGCGACGTAAGACTGTGGCCGTGCAGAATCCTCTCGAGTCCGACAAGGCCATTCTTTCTACGACGTTGCTCCCGAACCTTCTTGAGGCCATCGCCCGCAACGTGGCCCGTGGCCGAAGCGACCTTGCCCTTTTCGGTCTCCAGCAGGTGGCTTTCAAGCGCGCTGATGCGTCGCCGATGCCTTCGGTGGAGTCCCGCCCGGAGGAGTCCGTCGTGGCTGAGCTTTTGGAGTCCCTGCCTCTGCAGCCGCTGCACGTGGCTACGGTTGCTACCGGCAACATTGAGCACGAAGGTCCGTGGGGGACCGGCCGCGCGTATAGCTACGCAGATGCGATCGAGTCTGCGCGCCAGGTGGCTCGTTCCGCTGGTGTTGACGTTGCAGTTAAGGCAGCCGAACAGCTTCCGTGGCACCCGGGTCGCTGTGCCGCAATTGTCCTCGCCGATGATGAAGAGCAGGTCGTGGGCTATGCGGGTGAGCTGCACCCGCAGGTTCTTGAAGCTTTGGAGCTTCCTGCACGCACGTGTGCAATGGAGCTCGATGTCTCAGCACTGCCGTTGGAGGAGAAGTTCCCGGCACCTGTGTTGTCTTCCTTCCCGGCCCTGCACCAAGACATCGCTTTGGTCGTCGATGATGCCACCCCGGCTGAAGAGGTTCGTAAGGTCGTTGAGGAGGGCGCCGGTGAGCTGCTGGAGTCCGTGGAGCTTTTCGACGTCTTCCGCGGCGAGCAGCTTGGTGAGGGCAAGAAATCCCTTGCCTTCCAGCTTCTTTTCCGCGCTGATGACCGCACACTGACTGATGACGAGGCGAACCAGCATCGTCTGGCCGCTGCGGAGCTGGCTCAGCAGCGTCTCGGCGCACAGATGCGGGCTTAGCCTATCGACATCTCTTAATCCATCAACCCGGTTCACCCCGCAGGTGGGCCGGGTTTCCCTTTGCGCAAGCGTGCGAAGGCGTGGGGAAAGATCCCCCAGCGCTGGTAGGTGTGTGGTTTAGCTCATAGCCTCAGAGGGGCAGCGTTTCCAACCCCGAAAGGATTGTCTACACCATGCGTCTGTTGTCCCGCCTTACCGCCACCGCCGCCGTTGTCGGTGCACTCACGATTGCCCCACATGCCTCCGCCGACCTATCACAAGGCTTCTCCAATGCCGACGGCACCGTCAACTGTGAAAGCGCGAATATCGAAGGAACCTACGTAGCATGTCTGTCCGAAGGCGCACGAGCTACCAGCCCGCAGTGCAACCCGCCAGGCCAACTGGCACCGCGTTTTATTTACCATGCAGGCCGCTCTAAGGCTGACTGCTTTAACCAAGGGCTTACGACCACGAACTTCAAGCGCCTCCAGCCAGGCCAAGTTCACCAATTCAATGAAGTCACCGCTATCGCCGATGCGCAGGGCGGCATCCACTTCGTCGGCCCACAGGGCTACCTAGGCTACGCAGGAAAGAAGGCCGTATCTGGTTCGGAAGGACTGGGGGACGTCTCTTCCCGCGTCATGTAGTCCAAATACAGCCCTCGTTTCATAAAAGGGCCCGGAGTTAGCCGGCCCCGCGTCACTCCTATTTCCTCATCCACAGCTCGGATTCTCGCACTATACCGCGAGAATCCGAGCTTCGTCGTTCATGGAATGAAGAAATATCGCGGCTGTTTTTGAATAACATACGGCCGACTGCATTATTTGCTAGGGTGGCTGCATGAGTATTTCAGTAGCAATCGCCGGAGCCACAGGTTATGCAGGGAGCGAGATTCTACGCCTCTTGCTGTCGCACCCAGCGTACCTTTCAGGTGATCTGCGCATTGGCGCGCTCACGGGGCACTCCAATGCTGGCCAGCGAGTCTCCGAACTCATGTCGCATCTGCCGCAGTTGGCAGACCGTGTCATCGAGGACACCACCCCAGAAGTCCTCGCCGGCCATGACATCGTATTCCTCGGTTTGCCGCACGGGCATTCGGCGGAGATTGGCCGTCAGCTGGGGGAGTCCGTCACCGTCATCGATTGTGCCGCCGATTTCCGCCTCCGCAACAAAGAAGATTGGGATGCATTCTATGGCGGTGAGTATGCCGGCGCGTGGCCCTACGGGATCCCGGAAGTTCCCGGCAACCGCGAGAAGCTCCAGGGCAGCAACCGCGTCGCTGTTCCAGGGTGTTTTCCCACCACGATTACCCTGGGGGCCCTTCCTGCCGTGGCGCAAGGGCTAATTGAGCCGGACCTGTCCGTCATCGCGATTACCGGTGTATCCGGAGCCGGTAAGAAGGCCTCCGTAGCTCAGTTGGGCGCGGAGACAATGGGCAACCTCAAGGCCTACAAGCCGGGTGGCACCCACCGCCACACCCCGGAAGTACTGCAGAACCTGCACCCCTTTACTCAGGAGCCGGTGTCCGTGAGTTTTACTCCAGTGCTTGCCCCTCTGCCGCGCGGCATTTTGGCCACGATTACGGCGCCGCTGAAGGGGGGCGTCGACAAGCGCCGTGTTGCCCAGGCTTTCCGTGAGTTCTACGCCGACGAGCCATTTTGCCTTGTGCTTCCGGAAGGCCAGCAACCGCAAACCCAGAACGTGGTGGGCAGCAACATGGTTCATATTCAGGCACACGTGGATGAGCGCGCTAACCGTCTTGTCATCACTGCGGCTTTAGACAACCTATGCAAGGGCACCGCCGGCGCGGCCGTTCAGTGCATGAACCTCACCTTGGGCTGGGAGGAAACTCTGGGCCTGCCGCAGGCAGCCGTCGCCCCCTAGATAGCCAAATACTCGCCCGCGCGTTCCTCGCGCCACCCAATCCCGCTGGAACTGTAGTTCCGCTAAGACAAGGAGAAACTAGAAATGATTACTGCACCCGCCGGCTTCCTCGCTGGCGCCACGACGGCTGGGATTAAGCCCTCCGGAAAGCCGGATATGGCCCTTGTGGTCAATCAAGGTCCCAACTTTGATGCAGCCGCAGTGTTTACCCGTAACCGCGTGGTGGCCGCTCCCGTGAAGCTTTCCCGTGCAGCAGTAGCGGACGGTGCCATCCAAGCCGTCATTTATAACTCAGGCAACGCGAATGCCTGCAACGGCGTGCAAGGGGACAAGGATGCGGCGGCGATGGTAGCCGCTGTCTCCGAGCACACAGATATCCCCGCAGCCAACATCGCGGCGTGCTCGACGGGTCTTATCGGAGAGCTGCTTCCCATGGAGAAGGCATTGGCCGGTATTGAAGCGGTTGCCGGGGATCTCGGTTCTGATGAATCGCACGGTCAGGCCGCCGCGGAGGCAATCATGACCACCGATACCGTGGTCAAAGAATCGCTCTTTAAGGCCGAGGGCTGGAGCATGGGCGCCATGGGCAAGGGTGTGGGCATGATGGCTCCCTCTCTGGCCACCATGTTGGTATGCGTGACGACGGATGCCGTGGCCTCTCCACAAGCCCTGCACTCCGCCCTGCAGACCGCTAGTGATCAGACCTTCAACACGCTTGACGTTGACGGCTCGACCTCCACCAATGACACGGTCATCATCCTGTCCTCTGGCGCTTCCGATGTTGAGCCTAGCCAGGAAGAGCTGGATGCTGCTGTTCTGGCGGTGTGTTCCGATATCGCGGATCAGCTCCAGGCAGATGCCGAGGGTGTGACCAAGCGCGTGAAGATCACGGTCGAAGGAACCTCCACCGATGAACAGGCGCTGAACGCCGCGCGCACCTTGGGGCGCGACAACCTTTTCAAGTGTGCGATGTTCGGCTCGGATCCCAACTGGGGTCGCGTGCTCGCCGCAGTTGGCATGGCAGAGGCTGATATGGATCCGGAGAACATCTCGGTGTTCTTCAATAACCAGGCTGTGTGCGTTGGGTCCACCGGCGCGCCCGGCGCGCGTGATGTTGACCTTTCCGGGGCTGACATTGACGTACGCGTTGACCTAGGTACTGGTGGAAGCGGTACCGCTTTCGTGCGCACCACCGACTTGTCCCACGACTACGTGGAAATCAACTCCGCGTACAGCTCCTAAGAGAAACAGGGAGGAAAGATGATTCAGGGACTCAGCAATGTAGACCGCGCTACTGTGCTCGCGGAAGCCTTGCCGTGGCTGCAGCACTACCGCGACAAGATCGTCGTCGTGAAGTACGGTGGCAACGCGATGGTGGATGACTCGCTCAAGGCCGCCTTCGCCGCCGACATGGTTTTCCTGCGCACCGTGGGCGCTAAGCCCGTGGTGGTGCACGGCGGGGGCCCGCAGATCAATGAGATGCTGGGCAAGCTGGGCATTGAAGGAGAATTCAAGGGCGGTTTCCGCGTGACCACCCCGGAAATCATGGATGTGGTTCGCATGGTTCTTTTCGGCCAGGTGGGTCGCGGTCTGGTGAATCTCATCAACTCCCACGGTCCCTACGCCGTGGGAACCTCCGGTGAGGACGCGGGTCTGTTTAAAGCCCGCAAGCGGTTTGTCGACGTCGACGGCGAGCCCACCGATATCGGCATGGTGGGAGACATCGTCAGCGTCGATCCCTCCGCCGTCATGGACATCATCGAGGCTGGACGCATTCCAGTGGTCTCGACTATCGCTCCCGGAAATGACGGCGAGGTCTACAACATCAACGCGGATATCGCAGCCGGTGCATTGGCACGAGCACTGGGTGCTGAGCGCCTTGTCATCCTCACCAATGTGGAGGGCCTGTACACCGACTGGCCCAATCGCGATTCACTGGTGTCGAAAATTGAGGTCGACAAACTCAAAGCCCTGCTCCCAGGCCTGGATTCGGGCATGATTCCGAAGATGGAGTCCTGCCTTATGGCTGTCGAGGGAGATGTGAGCGCCGCCCACGTCATCGACGGGCGTATCGCCCACGCCGTGCTACTAGAGCTGCTCACTACGGGCGGCATCGGCACGATGGTGCTGCCCAATGATTACAACCGTGAGGACTACCCAGAAGGCACGATCTTTAGGAAGGACGATAAGAAATGACCGCGCAGACCACACTGACGCAACGGTGGGGAGAGGTGTTAAGCAACACCTACGGCACCCCACCCGTGGCCATCGTGTCCGGCAAGGGCGCCACGGTGACCGATGAAGACGGTAAAGAATACATCGATATGCTCGCCGGCATTGCTGTGAACTCGCTGGGCTATGCCCACCCGGCCATCGTCGAGGCGGTCAGCGCTCAGGTGGCGACCGTTGGGCATGTCTCCAACCTCTTTGCCAGCAAACCCGTCGTCGAGGCTGCGGGCAAACTCCTGGAGAAGGTGGGGGATAGCGACGCCCGTGTCTTCTTCTCCAACTCCGGAGCGGAAGCCAATGAGGCTGCCTTTAAGCTGGCGCGCTTGACCGGCCGCCGCCGCATCCTCGCCGCGCACTACGGTTTCCATGGCAGGACGATGGGCTCTCTCGCTATGACCGGGCAACCTGCCAAGCGCAAGGCCTTCGAACCTTTCCCAGGCGGAGTGGAGTTCTATACCTACGGCGACATTGACTACTTGACCACCTTGGTGGAACAGAACCCGGAGGATACCGCCGCCATCATCTTGGAGCCCATTCAGGGGGAGACTGGTGTGATACCCGCGCCCGATGGATTCCTGCGCGCCGTGCGGGAGCTCTGTACCAAGCACGGGATCCTCATGATTGTCGATGAGGTGCAAACTGGTGTGGGGCGCACCGGTGATTTCTTCGCTTTCCAGCATGAGGGCGTTCTTCCTGACGTCATCACCATGGCTAAGGGCTTGGGCGCGGGTATGCCGATCGGCGCCACCATTGCCCGTGGTCAGGCAAAGGATCTCTTCACCCCGGGTTCCCACGGCACGACCTTCGGCGGCAATCCCGTTTCCTGTGCGGCGGCAGCGACGGTGCTGGAGCTTGTCGACGCCCCCTTCCTCGCCGACGTCGCCCGTAAGGGGGAGTGGCTACGCGCCGAGCTAGCTAAATCTCCGGCTGTGCAGTCTGTGCGTGGCCGAGGGCTTATGCTAGGAGTTGTATTAAATAAATCGGTGGCTAAGGACGTTGTGGCTGCAGGCTTGGACCACGGTCTCATCCTCAACGCCCCAAGCAGCGAGGTCATGCGCTTGACCCCGCCGCTAGTGATCACCGATGAAGAACTCACGCAAGCAATCGATCGCCTGCATAAGGTACTGGAGGAAATAGGATGAGCGTGCGCCATTTCTTGGCAGATGACGACCTCACAGCGGAGGAACAGGCAGAGGTCTTGGACCTTGCCTTGAAGCTGAAGAGGGACCCCTTCTCCGAGCGTCCGCTGGAGGGCCCGAAGTCGGTCGCGGTTCTTTTTGACAAGACGTCGACGCGCACGCGATTCTCCTTCGAGGCGGGAATTGCTCACCTGGGCGGGCACGCCATCGTCACGGAGACAAAGTCCACGCAGATGGGCAAAGGCGAGACGTACCAGGACACCGCTGCTGTTCTCTCCCGGTTTGTCGAGGCAATTGTCTGGCGCACCTACGCGCACCAAAACCTGCTAGAGATGGCTGAAACCGCGACGGTACCCATCGTCAACGCTCTGTCCGATGACCTGCACCCGTGCCAGATCCTGGCGGATTTGGTGACCTGCCGCGAGAATTTCGGTGACCTGGCTGGCCGCAAGGCCGTCTACCTGGGTGATGGCAACAACAACATGGCCAACTCCTATATGTTGGGCTTTGCCACCGCGGGCATGGAGATGACGATCATTGCGCCGGAAGGTTTCCAGCCGCAGCCGGAGTTTGTGGAACGTGCCCGGAAGCGCGGCACGGTGACCGTGACTGATTCTCTCGAGGCCGTCGACGGCGCCGACGTTGTTATCACCGACACGTGGGTTTCCATGGGGCAGGAAGATGACGGCAAGGACCGTCGCACCCCGTTCCTGCCTTACCAGGTCACCCCAGAGGTTATGTCCCGTGCCAAGGAAGAAGCGATCTTCCTGCACTGCTTACCGGCCTACCGCGGCAACGAAGTGACTGCTGAGGTGATTGACGGACCACACTCCCGTGTCTTTGACGAGGCGGAGAACCGTCTCCATGCACAGAAGGCGCTGCTCGTGTGGCTTCTTGCAGCTCAGGAGGAGAACTAAGCGAATGACGACAACCCCAACGACGCGCAATGCCCGCCAAGCAAAGATCTTGGAGATTCTTGACCGCACACGGGTCACGAGCCAAGTCCAGCTCTCCGAGCTCTTGCTCGATGAGGGAATCGACATCACGCAAGCCACCTTGTCGCGTGACCTCGATGAGCTGGGCGCCAAGAAAGTAAAACGCGATGGTGGCCGGTCCTTCTACGTGGTGGGCGGCGAGTTGGAGCAATTCGAAGACCAGCTCAACGGTCCGCGCGAGAAGCTGCGCCGCATGCTCGATGAACTCGTGGTCTCCCACGATTTCTCCGGCAATATCGCGATGCTCCGCACGCCCGCGGGCGCTGCCCAGTACCTAGCATCCTTCATTGATCGTGTGGGCCTGCCAGATGTGGTGGGTTGTATTGCAGGCGATGACACCATCTTTGTCCTAGCGCGTGAAGGACTAGGAGGCCGTGAGCTTGCAGAAAAGCTCACCAGCCGCGGCATTTAACATTTATACGTAAGTCTGTATAATATAAATCAGTTCAATTTTTAGCACCTGTCTGTCTTAAAGGAGCAAACTACTATGACTGCACGCGTTGTGCTTGCCTACTCTGGCGGTCTGGATACTTCCGTCGCCATTCCCTACTTGGCCAAGATGACCGGCGGCGAGGTTATCGCTGTGTCCCTTGACCTTGGTCAGGGCGGCGAGGATATGGAATCTGTGCGCCAGCGTGCTCTCGACTGCGGTGCTGTCGAGTCCATCGTTGTCGACGCAAAAGATGAGTTCGCAGAAGAGTACTGCTTGCCCACCATCAAGGCGAACGGCATGTACATGAAGCAGTACCCGCTGGTGTCTGCTATCTCGCGCCCGCTCATCGTCAAGCACCTTGTAGAGGCCGCTCAGGCCCACGGTGGTACCCATGTTTCGCACGGCTGCACGGGCAAGGGTAACGATCAGGTGCGTTTCGAGGTCTCCTTCCGCGCATTGGATCCGGCACTGGAAATCATTGCGCCGGCGCGTGACTACGCCTGGACCCGCGATAAGGCCATTGCCTTCGCTGAGGAAATCAACCTTCCGATCGAGCAGTCCGCTGCGTCCCCGTTTTCGATTGACCAGAACGTGTGGGGCCGTGCGGTCGAGACCGGCTTCCTGGAAGATCTGTGGAACCCGCCGACAAAGGACCTCTACGCTTATACCGAGCAGCCGGACTTGGGCAATGCCCCGGACGAGGTGACCATCACCTTTGATAAGGGTGTTCCTACTGCGATCGACGGCAAGCCGGTGACCGTCCTTCAGGCCATCGAGGAGCTCAACCGCCGCGCTGGTGCACAGGGCATTGGCCGTCTCGACATGGTGGAGGACCGCCTGGTGGGCATCAAGTCCCGCGAGGTCTACGAAGCTCCTGGCGCCATGGTGCTCATCAAGGCCCACGAGGCGCTGGAAGATGTCACCGTGGAGCGTGAGCTGGCCCGCTACAAGCGCCTCACGGACGCCCGCTGGTCCGAGGAGGTCTACGATGGTCTCTGGTTCTCGCCGCTGAAGCGCTCCCTGGATGCTTTCACCGAGTCCACCCAAGAGAACGTCACCGGCGATATTCGCATGGTTCTGCATGCCGGCACCGCCACCGTCAATGGCCGTCGCTCTGGCCAGTCGTTGTACTCCTTCGACCTGGCCACCTATGACACCGGTGATACCTTCGATCAGACTGCGGCCAAGGGCTTTGTCCAGCTGCACGGTCTGTCGACGCAGATCTCCAACCAGCGTGACCGCGACGGCGGTTTCCCCACAGGCAAGTAAACCAGCACAGCCAAGGTCAAGATAAGGAAACGATGCACAAGACTAACGAGGGCGCGTTGTGGGGAGGCCGCTTTTCGGGCGGCCCTTCCGAGGCGATGTTTGCCCTGTCCGTATCCACCCACTTCGACTGGGTCCTCGCCCCCTATGATGTGCTGGCCTCCAAGGCCCACGCTAAGGTCCTGCACAAGGCTGGACTGCTGTCCGACGCCGACCTGGACACCATGCTCAACGGCCTGAGCGAATTAGGGGAGAAGGTTGCTTCTGGTGAATTCACCCCGCTGCCGACAGACGAGGACGTCCACGGCGCGATGGAGCGCGGGCTCATCGACATTGTTGGCCCCGAGGTTGGTGGACGCCTGCGCGCTGGACGTTCCCGCAACGACCAGGTAGCCACCCTGTTCCGGATGTGGATTCGTGACGCCATCCGCGATATCGCGCTCCAAGTCACCGACTTAGTGGAAGCCCTGGCTGATCAGGCCGAGGCTCACCCGGATGCCATCATGCCGGGCAAGACCCACTCCCAAGCAGCGCAGCCAGTTCTGCTAGCGCACGAGCTGCTCGCACACGCCCAGCCGTTGCTGCGTGATATTGAGCGCCTCCAGGATCTGGACAAGCGCTTAGCCGTGTCTCCTTATGGCTCGGGTGCACTCGCTGGTTCCTCGCTGCACTTGGACCCGGAGGCTATCGCCGAGGAGCTCGGTTTCGACTCCTCCGCAGAGAACTCTCTGGATGGCACGGCAGCACGGGACTTTGCTTCCGAAACGGCCTTCGTCCTTACCCAGATTGCCGTGGACATGTCGCGCCTATCCGAGGAGATCATCTACTGGTGTACTCCAGAGTATGGCTACGTCACCTTGGATGATGCCTGGTCCACGGGCTCGTCGATCATGCCGCAGAAGAAGAACCCGGACGTACCGGAGTTGACCCGCGGCAAGACCGGCCGGCTCATCGGCAACCTTACCGGGCTGCTGGCAACGCTTAAGGCGCAGCCCTTGGCCTACAACCGTGATCTGCAGGAGGATAAGGAGCCCATCGTCGACTCGGTGGCGCAGTTGAACCTCTTGCTGCCGGCGATGACCGGATTGGTCGAAACCCTGACCTTCCACGAAGATCGCATGCGCGAGCTCGCACCGCGCGGTTTCACTTTGGCCACTGATCTGGCTGAGTGGATGGTGCGCCAAGGCGTTCCTTTCCGCGAGGCTCATGAGGCCTCCGGTGCGTGCGTGCAGATTGCAGAGTCCCGCGGCGTTGACCTGGTGGATCTCACTGATGAGGAATTGGCGGGCGTCGACAAGCGCCTGCTCCCAGAGGTTCGCGAGGTGCTGACCATTGATGGGGCAGTGGCGTCGCGCTCCACTAAGGGCGGCACCGCCGGTATCCGCGTGGTGGAACAGCGCGAAAAGGTTCGCGAGCGTGCTCGTGGCGCGCGCGAATGGGCGCAGATTCCGCTGCGCTAAACCCGCCAGCTTCTTAAACCGCATGGTCCTTATGACCATGCGGTTCTTTTCTTATGTGGGGGTGACGCAGAGCGCTCTTTTCCACTGCACATAGTTGTCGTGCACCACAAAACGGGGGTACACGTGAGGTGTGTCTCATAAGGTTCCTATAACGTTTCCTTAGGGAATGCGAAGCTCCATCGCGTTCCGGATTCGGAAAGGACTATTTTCCTTATGACTGAAACACTTCGGCCGCCCAACACGGAGTCTCATGAGAAAGAGAAAGCGGTCTATGCTTCGGAAGACCACGGTCTCCAGAAGGGGATGAGCAACCGTCAGCTGCAGATGATTGCCATTGGCTCTGCCATCGGCACCGGGTTGCTGCTCGGCACCGGCGGGCGCCTACAAACGGCGGGACCGTTCCTCGCCGTCTTGTACTTGGTGTGTGGATTCTTCGGCTACATCATTCTGCGCTCGCTCGGCGAACTCATCGTGTATCGCCCGAGTTCGGGTTCCTTCGTCTCTTATGCGCGTGAGTTCTACGGTGAAAAGACTGCCTTCGTGACGGGCTGGCTTTACTGGGGAAATTGGGCAGCCACCTTGGTGGCGGATGGTACCGCGGTGGCTATCTACATCAAATGGTTTGGGCAATATACCTCGTGGTTGGACGCGGTTCCGCAGTGGCTGCTCGCCCTCGGCGTCGTATGTAGCATCCTTTTGTTCAACATGCTCTCGGTGAAGATCTTTGGCGAACTGGAGTATTGGTTCTCCATGATCAAGATCGTTGCGCTGATCATCTTCATGGTCGTGGCGATCGGTGTGGTCATACTAGGCCACCCCAACGGTGATCCAACCGGGTTCAGCCTTATTACTGATGCCGGTGGTTGGCTTCCTAATGGCCTGTTGCCTGCAGTAATTGTCATCCAGGGCGTTGTCTTTGCCTATGCAGGCATCGAGTTGGTAGGTACCACGTCGGGTGAGACAAAGGACGTCGAAAAGCATATTCCGCGTGCGGTGAATAGTGTTCTATTCCGTATCGTGGTCTTTTATTTCGGCAGCGTGCTGCTGCTGACCCTGGTTTTGCCCTGCACCACCTACGTCACAGAAGTATCGCCATTCGTGACCTTTTTTGAGTCACTTGGCGCAGGTTATGCTGCGCCTATCTTCCAGCTGGTGGTAATCACCGCTGCGATTTCCTCATTGAATGCCGGTCTGTATTCGACGGGCCGCATCATGTACAACATGTCTACTGCTGGCTCCGGGCCCAAATTCGGTGCCCGCATGTCCAAATCTGGCGTTCCTTATGGAGGCATCGTGATGGCCGCCTTCGTCGGTCTCGCTGGTGTGTTTCTTAACTATGTGGTGCCCGAGATGGCTTTCGAGATCGTGTTGAATCTGGCCGCGCTGGGCACGTTGGCGTCGTGGGCCGCCGTGGCCATGTCGCACATCAAATTTGTGCACCTGGCAAAGAAGGGGCGCTATACCCGTCCAAATTATCGCTCGCCCTTCGGCCAAGCAGGTGATTGGTCTGTGCTTGCCTTCATCGCGGTGGTCATTATCCTTATGGCTTTTGACTACCCAATCGGAACCTTCGCTCTGGCCTCTACGCTGCTTCTCATTCCGGTGTTCGCTGCCATGTGGTTTGCCTGGCGTGAGCGTATCTACACCATCGCGGCGGAGAGGAAGGCCAAGCACCTTCCCACCTCACGCTTCCCAGCCGCGCCGCAGACGGACCTTCACCCGAAGAACTAATACAAGAATCAAGATCGGAGATTGCAATGAACCATGCTGTCAAGTTCGTAGATGTAGAGAATATGGCGCGCTGGATACAGCGTGAGGGAGTAGAAAACATCATTATCGGAATGGTGGACTACCTTGAGGCGGACTACCGCGAATGGGAGCGATTCGACAAAATCGCACGCGTGGCTTCTCACACCCCGTTCGGCGTCATCGAACTCATGCCTACCTCCAATGGCAAGGAGTACTCCTTCAAGTACGTCAATGGTCATCCTTCGAACCCCGCACGTGGCTTTCAGACGGTAACTGCTTTTGGCGTGCTTGCTGACGTCGACAACGGTTACCCCACGTTCGAGGCCGAAATGACTTTGCTTACGGCACTGCGCACGGCGGCCACCTCCGCCATGGTGGCAAAGCACCTAGCCAGAAAAGACTCCAAGCGTATGGCCATGGTGGGGGCTGGCTCGCAGTCAGAGTTCCAGGCCCTTGCATTCCGCGGTGTAATGGGGATCGATGACATCGCTATTTATGACATTGACCCGAAGGCAGTAGAAAAGTTCCAGCGAAACTTGGAGCCATTGGGATTCAACATCACAGCTTGCTCAAGTGTTGATGAAGCCGTACAGGGCGCCGACATCATCACCACCTGCACGGCCGATAAAGCCCAGAACCAAATCCTGGCCGAGCATCACGTCACACCTGGCGTGCACCTCAATGCGGTCGGCGGTGACTGCCCGGGCAAGACCGAGCTAGAGAGCTCAATCTTGGACAAGTCCAAGGTCTTTGTTGAGTTCCCAGAACAGACGCGCATCGAGGGCGAGATTCAACAGAAGCCGGCAGACTTTCCAGTGGTCGAGTTCTACCAGGTACTTACTGGGCAGGCGACGGGCCGCGAAAGCGATGACCAGATCACGCTTTTCGACGATGTCGGATTCGCCATCAATGACTTTTCTGCCCTTCGCTACCTTCGTGATTCTGTAAGAGGCACTGACTTGGAGTCAGAGATCGATATCATTGCCAACCCGGAGGATCCTAAGGATCTCTTCTCATTGGTCGCGAACGTGCCTTCGCTTCTTTAGCCCAATGGTCGGGACAGAGTCGCCGCCCTTTTCTCTGTCCCGCTGTGGCCGCATTGATCTCTGCAGTTCTTATTAAGGCAACCGCTTTCGGATAGCAGCAGCGGGGGACTGCATCGGGGGTGCGCGATCGGTAAGTCGAGCACCATGGCGGAGTGCCTTTTATGATTTAGGTCATGAGTAGCGCACAGCCGGGTGGACGAAAGAAGTCAGTTATCGTAGCCCTCGCCTTCCTGGTTGTCGCTATCGTCTCCGTGGTCGTGGGGCGTGGCTGGATTTCGATGCCCAGCTTTAGCTTTCCCAGTTCGCCCTCCTCGCATCGCGACCTCCTCCACGTGAAGGGTGCCATCAGTCCGGAAGATGAGGAGTTTTTTAAAGCCGCGGAGCAGCAACAAGTATTTGCAGAGGTTGGCATCTCGGTGGCGTATGACGTTTTCTCGCCCCAGGACTTGGTAGAGATTGCTAGCAGGCCCGACCCTGACTATGACTTCGTCATGCCCGTCGTGGATGGCGCGGCACGTGTTGCTGAGACGAAAGATAAATTCACGACCATCACTGGGGCCGACCCCGGCTCGGTGGTTGCATTCTCTACGCCACTCATCGCACTGGTCTATACGGATTTGGTGGGTGATATGGAATCTCAAGGCTTGGTGGTTGACAACGGCGGTAACAAGTCCCTCGATCTTGCAAAATTGAACGAGATGTCAAAGGAAGGCACACGCTGGCGCGATATTAGCCCGTCTTTTGGATCTCCTCGCGTTGTCGATGTTGCGGTTCCCAGCCTCCGCGAATCCAATGCAGCTCTGCAGTATGCCGCCCTGATTCGTTCCGTCGGGGGAGGAGCAGGCGGTGATGATGCCATGCAGCGACTACTCGTCGGTCAAGGACACGGAGAGGCTAGCACGCAGGGAATTTTTGATACCTACCTGCGTCTTGGGAAGGGCGAGATGCCCATGGTGTTGGCCACCGAAGCCGAGTACGTAGCCGAACTTATAAAGCAATCAGATTCTGAGGGCAGTACGAAGCTCAAGGACTACACTCCCTTAGCTCTCGTCCCAGGTGCAATGCTGACCTCCACCGTCGTCCCGCAAACGGAGGAAGGTGAGGCTTTCGCCGCCGCCGTGAGTGACCGTTCAATTCAAGGTGTTGCCGCGATGCAGGGATACCGCACGGAGCCGACCAGCATCTTCGACAAGCTGGTCGCCGACGTGGAGTACAGCCCTCTCCCTCTGCCAACTCAACAACCTCCCACGTCTTGGCAAGACTTTGAAGCCATTCAGCAAGAGCTGGGATTAATCACGGGAAACGAACTCCCGGAAAGGATGATGTGAATGTTGCGATCCCTGAAGGCATTCGTCGCCGTGTCGTGCATGATGACTCTTGCTGCTTGTTCCGCTGTCAGTGGAAACAGTTGGCTCGACGACTCAACCTCAAGCGAGCAAGAGCAAGACGGTGACCTGAAGATTGTCGCCGCAACGGAGCTTGCACCGCTGGAGCCGGTCCTGGAACAGGCCTCCGAGGAGCTCGGCTTTGATATCACCATGACCACGGAGTCAGGCACGTTGGAGAACTCCCGTTCGCTGCAACAAGGAACCTTTGACCGTCACTATGACGCCACGTGGTTCGCCACCAACCGCTACGCCCGCATCATTGGTGCCGATAGCAAGTTGGGAAAGGAATTCAGCGTCGCGCGCTCACCTGTGGCGTTGGGCGTGCATAAGGATATCGCACGCAAGCACGGATGGGACACCACGCAGCCGACCTGGCAGGAGATTTCAGATTCAGGTATCACCTTTGGGATGACCGACCCATCAACGTCGAACTCGGGTTTCTCCGCCTTGTCTGCGGCCACCACCGCTTTCGCGGACACTGGCCGAGCGCTAACGGAGGAGGATATCTACAAGGCTTCGGACAAGGTCCAAGACCTGTTTGGTAATCAGACGCTCACCTCTGGCTCCTCGGGGTGGTTGGCGGATCGCTTCCGCGAGCATCCGGAGCAAGCGGACGCGATTATTAACTACGAATCCGTGCTCTATCAGCTCCAGGACGAAGGCGCAGACCTACAAGTGGTCATTCCTTCCGATGGTGTCATTTCCGCGGATTATCCACTCACGGCCCTTCATAGCTCCCCAGACGATGACGCAGAAGCTAAGGTGCAGGCGTTGGCTGATTGGTTGCGTGATTCTTCCCAGCTGCTGAAGAGCTACCACCTGCGTGTGGACAATTCCGATCTGCCGGGCACCATGTTCGAGCTTCCTTATCCCGCTAACGAGAAGACTGCACAGGCGCTGGAGGCCGCATTCGCCCACGAGCTGCGCAAACCCGGCAACACGTCTCTTGTGCTGGATACCTCGGGTTCTATGGAAGGTGAGCGTATCGAGCTTCTCAAGAGCAGCTTGCGCCCGCTTATCGACGGCTCTGCGGACGGCAATACCGCAGAACAAGGCCAGGTTGCCTTCCGTAACCGCGAGCAAATCAAGCTCATGCCGTACTCGTCCGAACCTCAGCCAGTGACCCGCGCGGTGATGGATACCGAAAACATGGGCTCGGTCAAAGAACTGGCGGATCGAGTAGAGGATTTGCAGGCCGACGGAGAAACCGCCACGTTCGACTCAGTGCTTAAAGCCTTTGATGGGCTGAGCACTGGCGACGGCGATATTGGCACCGTGGTGCTCATGACCGACGGTGAGGTCACTCGCGGCCGAACCTTTGCTCAGTTTAAGGAGGCGTATGAACAGCTCCCACCGGACAAGAAGGATATCCCGGTGTTCGTCATCTTGTACGGTGAAGCCAATGTTCAAGAGATGGAGGAGCTAGCCCAACTCACCGGCGGCAAAACCTTCAACGCCATCGACGGTGATCTGGCCGGGGCCTTCGAAGAAATTCGCGCTTATCAGTAAATCACCCTCTCCATTGTCAAGGAAGGCAGGCATCCATGGACGACGTAACCCCTCGCAAGGTAATTGCCGCAGTTGTAGTGACGGTGCTCGTCGCTGCCTTGCACTTCCTCACTGGCGGCGGCCTGGGATTCCTTTGGCCAATCGTGGCGGCCAGCTGCGGCGCGGCAGCCGGATTTCTCATCCCGCCGGAGAGGCAGGGCAAGGAGCTTCCGGCCCCTCCGGTGTCTGAGGCGGACCGGCTGACCACAAGCCTGAAGAGCACTCGCTACAGCCTGCACCACCGAGACATTCCGGCGCCCGTAGATCGCGCGTGGACGGAGTTCGACGCCTCGGCAACGTGGGTGCTCAACAACTGGGACAGGCTCGATGATGCCCCAAGTCAGCAGTCCCTTGTCCGCGACATGATTGAGGAGCACTCGAGCAGTTTGGTGAAGTCCTATTTAGAAGTAACGGAACTCAACGAGCCCGCAGCGGTCAAAGAGGTAACTGAGGCGCTGGGGATACTCAATCGAGAGATGACGGAGATTCGTGACGCCATTGCCCAGAACTCGGTCCGTGGCCTGCAGGATCACTCCATGGCGCTGAAGCTGCAATTTGGTGGGACCACTCCTTCTGCAGATTCCAAGGAGGTGTAGGGTTGGCGGGTATGAGTCTTGATCCGAAGCTGCTCGACATTTTGGTGTGTCCGCAGGACAAAGGCCCGCTGAACTACCTGGAAGAAGAACAGGTACTGGTCAATGACCGGCTAGGGGTGGCCTATCCCATTGAAAACGGTATTCCCGTCATGCTGGCCGATCACGCAACACCGTGGCCGCCAACTGACGACGATGCCTAAGACGCATCCCGCGAATTTAGTGGTCTTTGCGAACACTTATCCCGTCCAGCCGGAATCGAAGTAAAAGGAGCCTCCATGAACATCATTGATGAGCTGCAGTGGCGCGGCCTCATTAACCAGTCCACAGATCTCGACGCCCTCCGCGCGGCTTGCGAGGAACCCATCACTCTATATTGCGGTTTCGACCCCACGGGTGACTCCTTGCACGCGGGCCACTTGGTGCCGATGATTATGCTGCGCCGTTTTCAAAAGGCCGGGCATCACCCAATCGCCCTCGCTGGTGGCGCTACGGGGCAAATCGGCGACCCGCGGGATGTGGGGGAGCGCTCCATGCTTTCGCAGGAGACCATCAATGAGAATATGGTGGCTATCAAGAAGCAGCTGCGCCAGTTCATTGACTTCGAGGGTGAGAACGCGGCGACCATGGTCAACAACGCGGACTGGACTTCTCAGATGTCTGTCATTGACTTCCTGCGCGACGTGGGAAAGAACTTTTCTTTGAATACGATGCTGGACCGTGACACGGTCAAGCGTCGCTTGGAGTCCGACGGAATCTCGTACACTGAGTTCTCCTACATGCTGCTTCAGTCCAACGACTACGTGCACCTGCATAACGAGCTGAATTGTGTCCTGCAGATCGGCGGTGGCGACCAGTGGGGCAACATCGTATCCGGCGTGGATCTCAACCGACGTGTCAACGGTGCGAAGGTTCACGGCCTTACCGTTCCGTTGGTTACGGACGCCCAGGGGCAGAAGTTCGGTAAATCCACCGGTGGCGGAAAGCTGTGGTTGGATCCGGAGAAGACGTCCCCGTACGCGTGGTACCAGTACTTCCTAAACGCTGGCGACTCTGTGGTCATCGACTACCTGCGTTGGTTCACCTTCCTTGATCAGGAAGAGATTGCTTCCTACGAACAGAAGGTCGCGGACGAACCATTCCGTCGTGAAGCGCAGCGCAGGTTGGCCCAGGAGATGACCACATTGGTGCACGGTGAAGAGGCTACGAAGGCTGTGGAGCTAGCAGCGCAGGCACTGTTCGGCAAAGCTGAGCTCACTGATTTGGACGAAAATACCCTGGCTGGTGCCTTGTCTGAGACCACTGTGGCAGAGATTTCCGCAGGGGAGCCGCGAACCATTGTTGATTTGTTGGTTGCCGCTGGCTTGGCCGATTCGAAGGGCGCTGCCCGACGCACCATCAAGGAAGGTGGCGCGTACGTCAACAACAAGCGCATTGAGTCTGATGAGTGGGAGCCGGACGCTACGGATCTGCTTCACGGTTCGTGGCTTGTTCTGCGACGAGGAAAGAAGAACTTCGCCGGTGCCAAGCTCAGCTAACAACCGGTCTTCTTAGTCGGAGCAGACCATGCCTATCCCGCCGCCTTGTGCGGCGGGATTCGTCGTTTTTCTAGACCTGCGATTCACAACCGGGATAAGAACTGCTCGAAAAAGCATGAATACCTGGGGATTTGTTGTTTGTTGGGGGTGTGCGTATATTTATCGAAGTCGCCGCGAGACGCTGGTGACACGGAGATTAACTCCCAGTTGACAAGGTTTAAACTTGTTTACTAGAGTGTGAACTCCAGCCGCTCAAGACGGTGAATGATAAAGATTCATTGCGCTGAGTGTGCGAACGATGTTTGAGAACTCAATAG
>NZ_KV797554.1:0-5514 GCF_001809405.1 Corynebacterium sp. HMSC055A01
ATTTATCCACACGAAATGTCCCTTAAGCCTGGGTTCAGGGCTAGCTCTTAACGAGCTTCCTGATGGCCCGCATGGCCTCCTCGAGCTTCTCTGTGGCTACTTGCCCGTCTTCGGCGGCTGCTCCCGCCACACAGTGTTCTATGTGGTCCTCCAAGAGCGCTAGGGAAACGTTCTCGAGCGCTGAAGTAACCGCTGAGATCTGCGTGATGATGTCGATGCAATATTGGTCCTCCGCGATCATGCGGTGGATGCCTCGGGTTTGGCCTTCGATGCGCTTGAGGCGAGCCAAGTACTTTGCTTTCTGCTCATCATCGGAGTTGTAGCCGTGCACACCCGGCTCGTGACAGGAACAGGTATCCCGCTGGTCAGCCATGGTTTTCTGCCTTTCTGCCAGGACGATTTGGTTAAGTGAGGATGTCTCCAGTATATTTTTACAAAGTTGCCTCAAGGCAACGGGCCCCCATCGTCTAGCGGCCTAGGACACCGCCCTTTCACGGCGGCGGCACGGGTTCGAATCCCGTTGGGGGTACCAACACTTTTGTGTTGGTGCACAAGAAAATACTTATGGCCCTGTGGCGCAGTTGGTTAGCGCGCCGCCCTGTCACGGCGGAGGTCGCGGGTTCAAGTCCCGTCAGGGTCGCCATATTTCAGCCTCGGAGCATTGTTTATAGAACATATGCCTCGGGGCTTGTGTCGTTTTATGGTGGTGTGTGGAGGCTCCTGCAACGTCGCAAATGGCGCATAGATCTGTATAGGTCTAGGCGCTGTGGTGACAGTGTGTATTGAGGGGCTGCATCACCGTGAAAACGGTGAATGACATGCTGATTTGGTGTGCTTATCTAGCTTTGTGTAGAGTACTTATTCGTGCCCAGCGCACAACAGATAATTGAAAATGGCCCTGTGGCGCAGTTGGTTAGCGCGCCGCCCTGTCACGGCGGAGGTCGCGGGTTCAAGTCCCGTCAGGGTCGCCGAAGTCCTCGTGGCTTCTGGCCAGATAGCTCAGTCGGTAGAGCACACGCCTGAAAAGTGTGGGGTCGCCAGTTCGATCCTGGCTCTGGCCACAAGACAGCCCCTTCCATTGGAAGGGGCTTTTTTGTTGCTCTTTTTGGTTTAATGGGCGGCATGACTACTTCAGTTGCGCACCAAACCGATCAATCCCGTTTCGTCATCACCGTTGATGGGGAAGAAGCAGGCTTCGCCGAATACAGTGATTCCGCTACCACACGCGAATTCACGCACACGGAAATCTTCGAGTCATTTCAGGGCCAAGGGCTGTCCAAGCCGCTTATTAAAGCGGTACTGGATGATGACTCAACGGCCGGCCGCCAAGTCATTCCAACGTGCAGCGCCGTGGCGCGCTTCATTGAGAAGAATCCCGATTACCAGCGGCTGACTGCCCGTGAAGGCAGCCTGTAAAGGCACGGTCTTTTAGATGTAGTAGTCCGGGTCCACCAGCTTGATGCGCTCATCCTTCTTGCGCGGGCGGTTGGTGGCCGGGATACCGATGGCAATGTGCTCCGGTGGCACGTCCTTTGTCACCACGGCGTTGGCACCTACAGCGGAGCCGTGGCCGATGGTAATCGGGCCGAGCACTTTGGCGCCCGCGCCAATGGTGACGTTGTCCTCAATTGTTGGGTGGCGCTTTGTCTGTGTCAGCACCTGACCACCGAGCGTGACGCCGTGGTAAAGCATGACGCCATCGCCAATTTCGGCGGTTTCACCGATGACGATCCCCATGCCGTGGTCAATGAAGAAGCGCCGGCCAATGGTAGCGCCGGGGTGAATCTCGATTCCGGTGAAGAAGCGGTTAAGCTGCGCCAAAATACGGGCTGGCCCACGCCATCCACGTTTCCACATGCGGTGGGCGATTCGGTGCGCCCAAATGGCGTGAAGGCCGGAGTAGACCACGGCATTTTCGACGTCGCCGCGCGCGGCCGGATCATGCTCGCGCGCGTTGGCGAGGTCTTCACGAATCATCTTCAAGATGTGCATGCGAACCATCCTATCTAGAAAGAAAAAGCGCCCCCTAGCACAGAGGGCGCTTTTATTCGGAGGGCTCACCACGGCGCCGTGCTTGGCGACGTCCCGTGGAAAGCCACGTTAGCGTTTTCCTTAGGCCTCGCGAATGTCCTCGAAGAGGATGGTGGAGACATAGCGCTCACCGAAGTCCGGGGCGACGACGACGATGGTCTTTCCCTTGAACTCTTCGCGCGCAGCCAGCTTGAGTGCCGCAGAGACGTTGGCACCGGAGGAAATGCCGACGAGCAGTCCTTCTTCGGTGGCCAGCTTGCGGGCAGTGGAAACGGATTCCTCGGTGGTTGCGGTGAGCACCTCATTGAGGATCTCGCGGTCCAGAACCTCTGGGACAAAGTTGGCGCCGATGCCCTGGATCTTGTGGGGGCCAGCGTGTCCCTCGGAGAGGACGGGGGAGTCAGCGGGCTCAACGGCGACCAGGTAGGTGTCGGGGTTCTGGGAACGCAGGTAGCGGCCCACGCCGGTGACGGTTCCGCCGGTGCCGACGCCAGCGACGAAAGCGTCGACCTTGCCCTCAGCGTCGTCCCAGATCTCGCGGCCCGTGGTTGCCTCGTGAATCTTCGGGTTTGCCTCGTTAGCGAACTGCGAAGCCAGGATGGCGTTGGGGGTCTTAGCGATAATTTCGTTGGCCTTCTCGACAGCACCCTTCATGCCGGCAGCGCCCGGGGTGAGGACGATTTCAGCGCCATAGGCACGCAGCAGTACCTTGCGCTCGTTGGACATGGTCTCCGGCATGGTGAGGATGACCTTGTAACCCTGGGCGGCACCGACGAGTGCCAAGCCGATGCCGGTGTTGCCGGAGGTGGCCTCAACGATGGTGCCGCCTGGCTTTAGCTCGCCGGACTCTACGGCGGTGTCGACAATTGCCTTGGCAATGCGATCCTTGACGGAATTAGCGGGGTTGAAAGACTCAACCTTCACCAGTACCTCGGCGCCGAGGCCTTCGGTCAGGCGGTTGAGGCGGACAAGCGGGGTACCGCCGATGGTGTCGAGAATATTGTTGTATACAGCCACGATGTGGACTCCTTGAAAATAAGTTCTGATGTACAGCAGACACTCTACACCGTGGCAATAGACCAAGTGGTATATAGATTCTGAACAGATCATTCGGGCATGGCATGTGGGATTTGAGGCGTCTCATGAGGGCGAGGCGTGATTTAGAATTACCCCCGTCGGCCGGTTATACTTCGCAAATAGTGTTCGCCTACCCCCGTTTCAGGCGGGAAATGTGGGTGCACCTGCTGGTTACCCCCGAGTAAGAGAGAGTCTCATGGAGCCGCACCGACTCAAGGATGACGACGAAGCCGTACGCGCAGCGCTCTCGTCACTAAAGACCGCAACGGGAATCCCCGTCACGATGTACGGGACCTTGCTGCCGGACAATCGCCTGCAGATTACCCAGTGGGTAGGGCTGCGGACCCCGGCCTTGCAGAATTTGGTGATTGACGCGAACGTGGGCGTCGGCGGGCGCGTTGTCAGCACTCGCCGCGCGGTTGGTGTGTCCGACTACACTCGTGCCACCACAATTAGCCATGAGAATGATCGCCATATCCAGGATGAGGGACTGCATTCGATCGTGGCGGTGCCGGTCACCGTTCAGCGTGAAATCCGCGGTGTCCTCTACGTTGGCGTCCATTCGCCGGTGCGCTTGGGCGACAAGGTAATCGAGGAAGTCACCATGACCGCTCGGTGCCTCGAGCAGGATCTGGCCGTTAATTCCGCGTTGCGTCGTGCCGACGGAGGCAAGGGCGGCGCTGCTCGCGGTCACGTGATGAACGGGGCTGAGTGGGAGCAGGTGCGCTCAACGCACTCCAAGCTCCGCATGTTGGCTAACCGAGTCAACGATGAAGACCTCCGTAAGGAACTAGAGGCTCTTTGCGACCAGATGGTCTCCCCGGTGCGCGTTAAGCAGTCCACCAAGCTTTCTGCTCGCGAGTTGGATGTTCTTTCCTGCGTGGCGTTGGGGCATACCAATGTCGAGGCGGCCGAGGAAATGGGTATTGGCGCCGAAACGGTGAAGTCCTATTTGCGCTCTGTCATGCGCAAACTGGGTGCACATACTCGCTATGAGGCGGTTAATGCGGCCCGTCGTATAGGCGCGTTGCCCTGATCGTAGGTAAGTTGGGTGGGCGTGAAAGACCAATTTATTGTCTCCGGTGGGGCGCGCCTGCAGGGCACCGTCAAGGTGGACGGTGCCAAGAACAGTGTGCTGAAGCTGATGGCTGCGGCACTGTTGGCGGAGGGCACCACCACGCTGACCAACTGTCCTAAAATCCTTGATGTTCCACTGATGCGAAAGGTCCTTGAAGGCCTTGGCTGTTCAGTGGAAATCGATGGCCACACCGTGCAGATCACCACGCCGGCCACGTTGCATTCCAATGCAGACTTCGATGCGGTGCGCCAATTCCGCGCGTCGGTGTGTGTATTGGGGCCGCTGACGGCGCGTTGTGGTCACGCAAAGGTAGCTTTGCCAGGTGGCGACGCCATTGGTTCCCGCCCATTGGACATGCACCAATCTGGGCTAGAGAAGATGGGCGCTAGCACGCGCATCGAACACGGCGCCGTTGTGGCGGAGGCGGATCAACTCCATGGCGCGAACATCAAGCTCGATTTTCCTTCGGTAGGCGCTACCGAAAATATTCTCACTGCTGCAGTCCTTGCGGATGGCGAAACTCAACTCCACAATGCGGCCCGCGAACCGGAAATTGTGGACCTGTGCACGATGCTCAAGGAAATGGGCGCCGACATCTCTGGGGAGGGGACATCCACCATCACCATTCGGGGAGTGGACAAGCTGCAACCGACGGAGCACGAGGTTATCGGTGACCGCATTGTTGCGGGTACGTGGGCATATGCTGCCGTAATGACTCGCGGGGATATCACGGTGGGTGGTATTGCTCCCAAGCACCTGCACCTGCCGTTGGAGAAGCTTAAGTCCGCCGGTGCGGATATCGAGGACTATGTCAATGGTTTCCGCGTGCGCATGGACCGGCGTCCAACTGCTGTGGACTACCAAACGCTGCCGTACCCCGGCTTCCCCACGGATCTTCAGCCGATTGCCATCGGGCTCTCCGCGGTCGCGGAAGGTACATCCATCATCACGGAAAATGTCTTTGAGTCGCGTTTCCGGTTCGTCGATGAGATGCTCCGCCTTGGCGCTGATGCCCAGGTGGATGGACACCACGTAGTTATCCGCGGTCAAGAGCGCCTGTCCTCGACGCATGTCTGGAGCTCCGATATCCGCGCAGGTGCCGGATTGGTCCTCTCCGCTTTGTGTGCGGATGAGACGACCACCGTGCACGATGTCTTTCACATCGACCGCGGCTATCCCAACTTTGTAGAGAACCTGCAGGCCTTGGGCGCCACCATTGAGCGCACTCAAGAGGAGGAGCTCTACTAAGGAACATTGCTTGGCGACGTCCCTATGTGGCGCACCTTTTTGGTGTGTCACCTGGGGATTTGTTGTTTGTTGGGGGTGTG
>NZ_KV797555.1:0-648 GCF_001809405.1 Corynebacterium sp. HMSC055A01
CGCCAGTAGCCGTTGTCGGCGTGTGCCCGGTGTCAGATGCGAGTTTTTGGTACCGGTGTTCTGGGGACTCGGTACTGTCGTGTTCCGGGTAGTTGGTACCGGGCCGAGGGGTGCGTCGGCCCGGCCCGTCTGTATTAGTCGTCTGGGGTGGTGGGGGCGGTGGCTTTGCGCATGTCGAAGTCTCCGATATGGATTCGGTGGCCGTTGTTGAGGCGGCTTACGAGTGAATCGGCTCCGACTCTGTCTGGCAGTGTTTCAACCCAATAGGCGGCAGCTGATTGGGAGGAGATAAGTGTAGGCAGCCTTCCGTCGCGGTCGTGAGGTTACCCTCGTTTAGTGGACACCCTATTTGTACGGATCTTGTGTCCGTAAGAGAGGATGTTCATTGTGAGTCAACAGCGCAAGAAGTACACGCCGGAGTACCGGCGTGAAGCCGCGAATCTGGTAATCGAGTCGGAGCGACCGATCGCTCATGTGGCTAAGGAGATTGGTGTTTCCGCCGGGCTTTTAGGAAAATGGGTCAAACTCGAGCGTGAACGCCGAGGAGCCTCAGATGGGATGAGCGAGGCTGATCTTCGTGCTGAGAATGCGCGTCTGCGCCGTGAGTTGGCAGAAGCCAAGATGGATAACGAGTTTTTGTCAAAAGCG
>NZ_KV797556.1:0-256 GCF_001809405.1 Corynebacterium sp. HMSC055A01
TCAACTGCCGTTATCGCCCTCCCCAAGTGGGCCATCGGGTGAGTGAGGGCACCGCTTCCTGGCCCGATCTCAATGATGGGGCCGGAGGTTTGTTTCACAAGATCGACGATGGAGTTGATGATCTTGTGGTCTGTGAGAAAATTTTGGCCATGCTCGTGACGGCCGTATCCGTATGCAGACATCAGGTGTGCTCCTTGGATTTGAAAGGGAGCCGGGCATGACAAATAGCCGCCCGGCTAAAGGACCGGAGCGGTTT
>NZ_KV797557.1:0-113039 GCF_001809405.1 Corynebacterium sp. HMSC055A01
AAATCAACGCACTCTAAAACCGGAAGGGCCCGTAAAGGGGCGCGCTCAGCGCAAAAGCGTGCGAGGCCCCTTGCCTCGAGCACTAGCGGTCGGGCGGAGCGGGGCTTCCCGGCTCGGAAGGTGTGGATTTCGGCGGCGCGGCGGGTTTGCGGGTGCTTGGCTCAGTACCGCTGTGGCTTGCTGTGCCGTCACGATGCTCCCGGATGCGCTGGGCGCGCGGCGCGCGATGCGGGTGGGCCGGTTCCCGCGGATCGCGGGGGCCGGCCGGTACCCATTTAATCTTGCCGTTTTCGCGCACAATGCGGCCACGGCCCGGGAGGCCATTGATGGCGTTGTGGTACTTGCACAGCGGAGTGAGGTTCTCGGGGTTCGTTTCGCCGCCGTGTCTCCATTCTGTGATGTGGTGTATCTGGGAATAATCGGCGCCGCACAGGCAGCGATCCCAGGCGCAGGTGGGTTGCTCGCCGCAGGCCATGATGCGCTGCTTCTCCGAGGCGACGCGCTGGGTGCGGTGGAGTTCCACGGGGCCTTTGACGCGGTCAACAATCATGACGAGGCCTTCTTCGGCGAGCTCGCGCTCGATGAGCTCTTTGCCCGTGATCTTGGCGCCGTTGGATAGCTGAATCACGATGTCCCCGAGATCCGGCGCCACACGGTCGCTGGTTGCTGTGGCTGCGTAGCCGGAGGCCTCATCGCTGGCAGACTCGTCAGAAACATTAGACGGTGATGCGGCAGTGGAATTAAGGCGCGGGGTGGGCGGCGCTGTGGTGGCGGGCGGGAGAGGAGGCGTGCCGTCAGCAGCGGGTGCGGCGGAGTCGGGGCGCGGGGTGGACGGATCACCGAGGCGACCCAGGATTGTGGCGTACTCGGGAAGCTCCATGACGGCGAGGGTCTGGGCTACCGGGCGGGCGAGGCGGCCCTCGCGAAACGCGGCCGTGAAGGAACCCACAGGATCCTCCTCATCGATATTGGGCCGCAGGTCCTCGATGAGTGCAGCCGGAGCCGTGAGCGTGAGCTTGGATAGCTCCTTTCCCCGGCGAATCGTCACGCCAGGCTTCGGCGCAGGCGGCGGGCTGAGCTCGCGAATGCGCTTGCGCGCATAGCGGGCCACGGCCTTTTCATCGCCAGCGATTCCGCACAGCTCAATGCGCAGATCCCATGCCTCGCGCTGTTTCTTCAGCCGCCCAGCGAAGCGCTCAATGAGCAGCAGGGTGGGCAGGTCGTGGCCATTATCGCGAGCCGCTGCAATAGCGCGCGCTTGTTTGCGGGTGAAGGAGGTGGAGGCAAAGTAGACGTCGAAAAGCGCCAGCAGAGAACGCGCCACGGACTCTGGACCCCACGCCCGCAGCTGCTCAAAGCTGAGCCCCGCAACGCCGGCGACGAGCTCGATGCCTGCCGCCTGGCTGCGTAGATGCGCTTCAACAAGGTTCATGCCAGCAACGCTAAACGCCCCACCCGCACCGCACAACGGCGCCGCCGCCAGCCTGTGGATAACTTGTTGATCGCGTCATCATTAGTTTTCTTTTTAATGAAACTCATTCACAATGATAGGCATGACTAACCTGAATCCGTGGCGTACTGGGCTCATCAGTTTTCTTAGCCTCACCGCTCTGATAACGCTTGCGGGTTTGTTTCTACTACGCCCCACCACCCCGCCATCCGAGCACACCAGCCCGGACTTTTCCACCACCTACGCCCTCAATCATCCACAAGTCGAAGGCACCGTCGAGACCGTGGATAACCACCTGTGCTCCGATCCCCACACGGGCCGCGCCTTCGATGAGGCCCCGCTCATCCCCGCCGAGGGCGACGACACCTCCTGCTCCCGCGCCCTCATTGACCTGACCTCCGGCGCAGACGCAGGCCGCAAGACGCAGCTCGTATTCTATGGCGTGGCCAGTGACCCGACCCTCCACCCCGGTGACGAGGTAATTCTGACAGTTTCCAGCGACGGCACCTATGCCTTCGCTGATTTTCAGCGCAATGGAAACCTTGCGTTGTGGGCTATCATCGCGGCCCTTGTCATCGTCGGCTTCGCCGCCTGGCATGGGCTGCGAGCACTGCTGGGCCTAGGTATCAGTTTGGCCATCGTCTTCTTCTACCTCATCCCCTCCCTCATCGAGGGCCATTCGGCGCTGCCGCTGGCGCTCGTTACCTGCGCGGCCATCCTTTTCCTCGCCGTTCCTCTCGTGCACGGCGTGAACTGGAAATCAGCCTCCGCCTTAGGAGGAGCATTGGTGGCGCTGGGGTTGTCGGGGGCGTTGGGGTGGGCGTCGATAAGCAGCACGGCACTGACGGGTTCCAGCTCGGAGGATAATCTCAAGCTGCTGCTCTACATGCCCGGGGTGCCCGTTGTGGGCGTGCTGCTGTGCGGGTTCATTGTGGGCGCGCTGGGCAGCCTCAACGACATCGCGGTGGCGCAGGCCTCCACCGTGCGCGAGCTGCACGCAGCCGATCCGGCCGCGCGGCCCGGCACGCTCTTTACCTCAGCGATGAAAGTGGGCCGCGACCATATCGCCTCCATGGTGTACACCATCGTGCTGACCTATACCGGCGCGGCCCTTCCCCTGCTGATGCTCATCACGGCGGCGCAGCGCCCAGCCCTGCAGATCCTCTCCAGTGACCTCGTCGCCACGGAGGTTCTGCGCTCCCTGCTGGGCGCGATGGCCTTGACACTTGCGGTACCGCTGACCACCGCGATTGCGGCGTTTACTGTGCCGGAAGGACGCGACCAAGCGCCTCGACGGTCCAGCCGGCCTCGCGCCAAGCATCGACGCTGAGCACGTTGCGCCCATCGATGATGTGGCGGCGGGCCACGAGCTCGCCGGCCTCCGCCGGGGCGAGGTCGCGGAATTCCTGCCACTCAGTAGCGAGGATGACCAGCTCGGTGTCCTTGAGTGCCTCGCTTGCCGACGCCACGTAATTCAACGTCGGGAACACCTTCTTAGCGTTCTCCCTCAGCCTCGTAGCAAAACACAACAGGCGCTGTGAGGTTTCCTCTCACAACACCTCTAGTGTTTTCGGGTGCTCATCCCCTGAGGGGTGGGTTCTAGCTCAGCTGGCGGCGTCGCGTCGCGAGAAGCACGCCGAGACCGATGATGGTCAGACCAACCAACGTTGGTACCCACAAACCAACGCCGCCTGTCTTGGGAAGATCGCCTTGGAATACGTTGGCGACTGTCATCACCACGTCCTTTGAAGAAAGGTTCCATTGGCTCGGAGCCTTGCTGTAATCCACCTCTTGAGCAATGAGTTCAATGCCCTCTGGGTCGTCGAAGGTAATATCCGCCTTCACGTCCTTGCCCTGACCGCTCACAGACACCCTGAAGTCAATTGGCTTTGTAAGCAGGCTGTAGGACTCCGGAGCCTTAGTCTCAACGAGGCGGTAATGCCCCGGCTTGAGTTCCTCCGAGCTAAAAGTGCCGGTTTCCTGATTCAAAGTTAGCTTCGTAGCAACACCCGTCTCGTTGCCCTCATTGTCGAGCGTACGCAGCTCGAACTCCGCGGTCTTGAGCTTCTCTGCCTCAGCAAGGACGTTCTCCTTGTTGAGATCATCGCTTGAAATCTTGGCTAGGTGCAGACGAACCGTATCGGTTCCTTCTTCCGGATAAGGAACACAGCCATCATCTTCTTTATTTCCAACAATGGCAGTGTTGAAGAAACCTTGTCCAGGTTTGCATTCACCAGTTTTAGGTGCTGCAGCATTTGCGTCGATCGCCACCTGCATCTCGACTTCGAAGACGTGCTTACCGTTACTGGTTTGACCAAACTGTTTGGTACCCGCAGGTTGGATTTCAGCGTATCCAGCCAGCTTGAACGGGCCGGCTCCTTGCTGAATTCCGGATCCCGCCTTGCGACCAAATTCATCAGTCTTGGTCCACGAGGTCTTCAGAATTTTCACTGAGTTCGGAAACTCCGGCTTATCAACAACCTCGTCATAGATTGCGCCCATATTTTTATCTGGGTTGGTCACGGTAATTGTGTACTTCAGGTTGTAGGTGCCATCGCCGTTAGCAATTGCGTGATCCTCAACAGCATCCTTTTCCACCAAAGGATCAACCGGCTCAGGCACGGTATCAGGGGCAATTGCCGATGTACCGTCAGTGTTATAAGAACTGGGCGCAGTTCTCGTCCCAACAATTCTCGGCTTCACACTTCCGATGCTGGCCGCAGCATTACCGACCTTGATTTCCACAATTTGGCTTACGCCCCCTTTGGAAGAGCTACCGCCCAAGCCAAAGGCCAAGGTATCGCCAGATTCTGCCCATCCTTGTCCCCATACCGGCGCTTTATTCGGGTTCCCGAGAAAACCAAACAGGGTCTGGCCGGACGGCATAGTCAGGTTAGTGATATCGATGCGATCAACTTTGCCAGTGGAGAGATTGATTCGTTCAAGCCAGATCTTTTGCGGAGTGCTTGGGTTTGCCCACCCGCTTTGAATTCCCCACGCATAGTTGGGGGCATCCGAAAGAGCTACGATGTCCTCAGATACGGTACGGTAATTTTGTCCGATGGACCATGGCGTAGCAGCCGCTTGTTTTGCGGGGAATTTATTCTTAGAAGTTGCTGTGAGCCGATCGAGGTCAACCTCGTAGAGCCGTCCGGCTCCCCAGCTTGATGACGCAGCTACCCAGTACTTTCCATTCGAGTCGAAGGTACCCGCGTTGATGCCGCTGCCTAGATCATTGGAGTATTCACCGACTTTGCTAGCGTGCTCAGGTAATTCGCCAAGGAATCCTTGCACGCGTCCGAGGTCGAAAACCTCACCAGTGTAGGGGTTAATCTGAAGCAAATGCCCAGCAGGGAAACACGGGTCCTCGATGTGGCCGACAGAATCTACAGTCCTAGGCTCACTAATCGCATAGATGTAGTTATCTTTATCGTTGTAAGCGATTGCGTTGTAAACCCATCCGCTTTTCGGCCCGACTTCGTGGGTCTTATAGTTTCCCGTCTCATCTTGTACTTGCAGGTAGAGCTGCGAAGAAATACGGTCTTTACTACTGTTCGGGCTGGCCACCACAAACCGCCTCGTGCCGTACAGAGCCTCACTAGCAGTAAGGCTACGAGCAGGCTGACGGCTGTCGGGTTTTGTATCGCGCTGGGTACACTTCTCGCCTGAAGGAGTTACTGGGGGAACATCCTTCTCTTCAATCGGGGCAATCGGAAGCCCTGGCTCAGGCTCAATCACCCAGTCCTTGTCACGCGAGCCGTTAATGACGAGATCTTCCGAGCGGGTAGGCTCCGAACGGTACGAGGTGCGGAGAACAACCTGGGAATCCTTCGCAACTTTGACCGAGCTGAGCCGCTGTCCATCCTTGGTTGGGAACCATGTGATTTCGACGCGATCCGAATACGTTTTTACCTCGTGTTCAAGCGTGACACCATCTCCCAAACCCTCAATGGGCAGTTCAAAGTAAACGTCTTCGAGTCGCGCGGAAGGACTCAGGGTGAGGTGAGCATTCTCGAAGAGAGAGTTCTCCTTCACCGTAAACGTAGTCTTATACGGGTCCTCACCCTCGGTCTTCTGTTCCGACAACTCAACCCCGTTGCCGGTGACATTGACCCGGTGGCCTTGGGACTCATTGTCCATGTCCTGGCCCCAGATTTGCACTGCATACGTGCCATTCGGAGGTGCGACTGGGTTAAAGATGATGATGTCGCCACCTTGGAAATATAGATCAGTCACCTTCGGAATGAGCTGGAATTCCGTGTCATAAGACTTATTAAGAGAATTCCAATTCCATTCCTTCTCATAGAGATCCTCAAAGGTACGGTCTACAACAGTCGTGCCATTGCGCACAACGCGGATGCGAACGGGGCCCGTGATCGACTTGGTATTGGAATCATTTCGGTCCTTCTTAATAGCGAACCTTGTCATCCGCCATTCACCGGTTTCGTTCACGGTCATGCCCAACTCTGGATTGCCGTTGAGGAATTTCGGCTGGGGATTGGACAGCGACAGCTCTTGGTCGTATACGCCCGGCTGACCATAAACAGGACCCGGTTGCGCTGCACGAAGACGTCCACCGTTGGTCGACTCTGGGGACAGCTCTAAAGCATCGGCTTCTTCAGGTGCATTAGTATCGGCCTCGGATTCCGTTGATTCTTCTGCAATGGTCTCGGAGGCCTTCATACCGAAACCAGATTCCTTGAGTTCCTCCTTGGACGGTACTTCGTCGGCTTCAGCTACGGAGTACTCAGCCTCATCCGTGGTCTCAACCTCAAACTCAACCATGCGCGGAGGAGCCGAGTACAACGCCTGGATATCAAAGGCCAAGTAGCTTTCCTGATCGTCAGCGTCCTTGTCATTGTTCTTATCGGCGTTCACGAATCCGTAGAACTCAGGTTCAATCTCATGCCCGTCAATAGTTACCTTGCGGATCTCCTTGATCTCACCCTTGCCAACACGCTTGATGGCAAACACATCCTCCAAGGAAGCTTTGAACCCAAAATCCCATGCGTACCCCTGGGGGTCCTCGACGGTGATGCGGTCTACATTTTTCTCCCGCTTTACCGTAACCGCCTGTTCAGTTTCGGCAGGCTCTGTTTCTAAAGGGGAAACGGATTCTTGCGCCGATACCTCAACCGGATAGGTTCCTAGGCCCACGGCAAGGGCGAAGGAAGCAACCACAGCGGAGACTCCTCGTATCGCGTTGCGGGTACGCGAGCTCGCAGTACGTGCTGCAGGCTTTTTAAAGTTTCGCATAATCGTTCTTTCCTAGAGTCCGCGGTTTACTGTGTTTGCTTGTTTCCGTTGCGCCGTGCGAGTACGGCACCGAGTAGTACGAGCATGCTGCCGAGGCCTACGGCCCAGAGAACGTTCGCACCTGTCGACGCCAGTGGGGAGTCGCCGTTGCTTGAGACTGGCGGCTCGCTCGTGGGGGGTTCTTCATGCGGCCCGGTTGGAACTCGGGGTGTCGTTTCTTTCGAAGGGGTGCCAGGATTGTGCGGCGGAGTGTCTTCTGGTGGCGGAGTATCTCGGGGCGTTGTTACCGGAGTTGTCGACGGAGGAGGAACATCTTTGTCCTTATCCCACTTAGTCACCACGACGTTCTCATAAGTGAACGATGTTCCTTCAAGATTGGCCAGAGGCAGAATAATCAACTTGGGGGATGAGACATGATAATCGAACGCGCTGTCCGGTTCGTCTTCTTCGAGAAGATAGAGCCCTGGTTTAAGGCGTTCGAAGTGAGCACGTCCGTCATCCCCAGTTGTTTGGGATGCGACACGCACGAGGCCCTGAGCACGAGCATCATCGAGCTCCATGTTCTTGGCCGCTGCTCGGCCAGCAGATGTGGTGACATCGATGCCTTTAACTTCCGACAAGGTAAAGGTTGCACCAGAAATTGCAGGAGGCTTCTCACCGGCGGGAACAGGATCGAAAGGATTCGTGGCGACCTTCTCTACTACCAGTGAGATTGAGCGCTGCGAATCGACGCTTTCTGCAACAATTCCTCGATCATTTCCACTAATCACGCGGGCATCTGCTGCGGGTAGGAAGAGCCCCGAGGATAGTACTGTTGCTGCAGCAATCGCCGCTACGTATTTGGTCCTACGCATTATGATTCCTTTTCCTCTTGAGCTTCCTCGGCGTGAGTGCTTTTCTGCTTTCCCGGTAGACCCACCAGATGAGTCCTATGAGGACCAGGAGGGAGATACCCAACAACAACCACATCCACCATTGGAAGATGGAGGCGGATTCGTCGATAAGCTGCTCTTCGTCCGGGTCCATCGGCACGCGTTCCGCATGAACAAGCAAACGGTGGGTGTTGATGCCGTAGGGAGTACAGGTGATAAGGGTCAGCAAGTCACGATCACCATCTGCACGCAGGTTGTCTACTTGGTCCGGCAAAACAACCTCGGTCTCATAGACTTGGTATTTCATTCGCTCGCCAAACGTAGAAATATAAACCGCATCGCCCGCTTTAAGCTCTTCAAGGTCATCAAACATGGTTGCATTAGTCAGACCCGAGTGACCGGTGATAACCGCGTGAGTTCCCTCGCCTCCGACGGGAAGAGACGTCCCATAGAGGTGGCCTAATCCGCGCTGCAGGGTGGAGTCCTTAGTGCCGTGGTAAAGCGGCAGCTTTACGTCGATAGCGGGGATGACAACTTGGGACATCGCCGGTGCACCGCTGAGCTGGTCGAGGTACTCCTGGTATTCAATATTGTCTTCGCTGATGCGAGTAAGCCACGGGTCCAAAATCGGGCCGTTGGTGTGCGCGGCGTTGTAGCTGCGCGCCGCCTCAACCTGCTCACTGGCCTCTTGAGCATGGTAAGCATCCCGGAACTCCTGCTCGTACTCCTCAGTGACTTGCTGCTGGAGGTGGTTGTTCCACTGCGTAGCCAAGACTGGGTACATGAGCACGCATAGACCGGCGAGAATGATAACGACGGGCAGAACGACACGCTGCATTAGCGAGCGCTGCTGCCTGTGCTTGTGCGCAGGTGTGCGCGTTGCGATGCTCATGCTGTGTCCAATCTTTGTTTAAAAGGGGCGGGGATACTTTTGAAAGGCGCCTCCCCGCGTGGGTACGCCGCATGCTGGTTTAGCGTTCAGTGGCCGCTAGACCAGCAATGCACAGCACGCTTAAGCAGCGTTACGACGGGCAACGAATACGCCGGCGCCCACAATGGCGAGACCAGCGAGAACCAGAGCGGTGATACCCATACCACCGGTGTTCGGGAGGAAACGGTCGCTCGGCTTATTCTTCAGGTCGAAGGAGTACGCAAGGTTCTCGACCTTCACGTTCTCGATGCCGTTCATGCCGGTAACGTTCGGAGCAGTCTGGGTGCCTTCGTCCGTGCGCTTAATTACGAACGGAACCAAACGCTCATCAAGCTGGAAGCCGGTCGGAGCCTTGGTCTCCTGTGCACACAGCAGAGTGTTGTCATCGGCATTGTTGGCAAAGTCGGTGGCGTGAATTCCAGTGATGGAGATCTTGCCGTCCTTGCCAGTGGTCCAGGAAGACTGATCGTTGACGGTCAGTTCCTTGGTGCCCTGAACCTGGGTGTAGCCGCCGTCACCGGCCTGGCACTTCACCAGGCGGAACTCTGCACCCTGAAGCGGGGTCGTCCCGTCCTCACCAACCTTGTTGATGTTGAGGGTACCCCAGTAGGTCTTTACTTCTTCGGACTCACGCTTGTACTCACCTTCACCATTACCGGTGTTGAAATACAGCTGGGCCTTGTTAGGGATGACCTCAACGTCTTTAGGCGCCTTCGTAGTGATGCGGGTCAGAACCTTGGTGCCCGCCTTCTGTCCAGCCAAGAGGGCACGGCCTTCGTCATTGAACTGAAGGTTGATGTTGTGCTTCCCGTCTGCCGACGGTGCGGGAGTGATGACAGCATCGTAGTTTTTCGAATCCACCTTGGTTGCGCTATCCCAGCTGGTGCCCAGGCGAACTTCAATTTTGTCAGCAGTCGGAGCTTCGAGACGACCATCGAGAGCATCTACAACTCGGTAGCTTACAAGCTTGTCCAAGCTCGAAACTGCCTTCGGAATGTCAGAGCTGATGGTGTAGGTGTAGTCCTGACCACCGTGCTTGTCTTTATCCTGAACGGTCTTTTCAATGCCAGCACGGGTGTTCTTCGGGTAAACGTGAACGTTATTGATCAGGCCAGTGCCGTTCTCATTGGTAACGGGTACGGAAACCAAGAAGTCAGGCCCGGGAACGAAGCCAGAATTTGCTGGAACCTCAAGCTCGGAGACGCGGTAGACGCCTTCCTCAAGGCCGGTGAACTCGATGACACCCTGGTCGTTAGTGGTGCCTTCCTGAGCAGTTGCACCTTCAACAGGAGTGGCCTTCGAAGCATCATTCTTGTCAGCACCCGTAGCTGGAGTTACGCGAATGATCGAGAACTTGAAGCCTGCAGGAGTATCTGGGGTCTTACCCGGGATCTTAGCCTCATCCAGCTTCGAACCATTAGACGTCCCGTAGTTGTCTCCATTGAGGTCACGCTTCGTGATGGTCAAGGAGTAGCCAGCCTCGTTGCCCGGCTGCTCCGCCTGTGCAGCGGCCGGGGCTGCATTCTCAATAGCCAATCCTGCGGAGCCAGCAAAAGTGAGACCCGCTGCGATGGCGATTGCGGCAGTCTTCTTAATGACAAGTGCCATGGTGAGATTCCTTTCGGAGATTCAGTATTCGCTGGGCCCGTTGCGGTCAGCGATGAGAGAAAATTGAGTGCTCAAGAACTTCTCAAGTTTTCTGGGCCCAGCTTGGGCTCCATTTGAAACCTTACCACTTGCTTAAAATTAAGTCGATTTCCCCTGTCACCCAACTGCCTGCACGACAGCCCGATACTACATCTTTTTGATGGATTCAAACTTCATCCAGCCATAACCCACGACTATCCGTCACCACGGCCGCAACAATAACCAGCATAAATATAGGCTGGACACCGACATACACTTAAAACTTGCAGACATTCACCCAACCCTGAATCTCGCACATAGTTGCGGAACACCAGTAACATTCAGGACCCTTTTCGGGGGTGCCGAATAGGTGCTGTACTGGAACTATAACTCAGGCCTTTACCCCCTTTGACCCTTGAAATACTTCCCATTAACTCTCAAATAGCCGATACTCTTGACAGTATTTTTCAGCTTCGATTTTGCGGAAGCTGAAAAACTGCTGTCAGAAGTAGACGCCTCGCCCCCTTTTCATTCAAAGGCGACCAAAGCTCTGCACCGAATCCTCAATTAGGAATCACCGCCCACCCCCAAGGGCGATGAGACAACGCATTCGGCGATTGTAGGCATTAGGCCGGCAGGACGCGCCCCAGAGCATCGAGGGTCCAGCCGGCGCTGCGCCACTTGTCGACGTCCAGCACGTTGCGGCCGTCGATGATGTGGCGGCGGGCCACGAGCTCGCCGGCCTCCGCCGGGTCGAGGTCGCGGAATTCCTGCCACTCGGTGGCGAGGATGACCAGCTCGGTGTCCTTGAGGGCGGCGTCGGCAGTCGGCGCGTAATTGAGGGTTGGGAATACCTTCTTGGCGTTCTCCATGCCCTCCGGGTCATAGACCGTGACGGCGGCACCAGCCAGGGAGAGCGAACCGGCCACGGAGAGCGCCGGCGAATCGCGGACGTCATCGGAGTTGGGCTTGAAGGCGCAGCCCAGAACGGTGACGCGGTGGCCGAGGAGGGATCCATCGAAAGCCTGCTTGGCCAGGTCCACGACGCGATCGCGGCGGCGCATGTTGATGGCGTCGACCTCGCGCAGGAAGGTCAGCGCCTGATCCGCACCCAGCTCGCCGGCGCGCGCCATGAAGGCGCGGATATCCTTGGGCAGGCAGCCGCCGCCGAAGCCGAGGCCAGCACCGAGGAATTTGCGGCCGATGCGCTCGTCGTAGCCGATGGCGTCGGCAAGCTTGACCACGTCCGCACCGGCAATCTCGCAGATTTCAGAGACCGCGTTGATGAAGGAAATCTTGGTGGCCAAAAAGGCGTTGGCGGAGACCTTGACTAGCTCGGCGGTCTGCAGGTCGGTCACGATGAACGGGGTGTTCTGTGCCAGCGGCTGGGCATAGACCTCGCGGGCGACCTCTTCGGCTCTACTTTCGGCGAATTCGCCGACGCCGAGGACGATACGGTCCGGGGTGATGGTGTCCTTGACGGCATAGCCCTCGCGCAGGAACTCCGGGTTCCAGGCAATCTCCACGCTGGTGCCCTCCGGGGCGAGTTCATCCGCCATTTTCTGCAGCTCCGCTGCGGTGCCCACGGGGACGGTGGACTTGCCGAAGATGATGTGCTCGCCCTTGAGGCGCGGCACGAGCTCCGTGATGACGGACTTCACGTAGGTTAGGTCCGCCGCATAGGAGCCGTGGGCCTGCGGCGTTCCTACGCCGAGGAAGTGCAGGTTGGCGAATTCCGCGGCGTCGTCATAGCTGGTGGAAAAGCCCAGGCGGCCAGACTCGATGTTGCGCTCGAGCACCTCCGGAAGACCGGGCTCGTAGAACGGCACGCGGCCGTTCTTGAGAGCTGCAATCTTGCTTTCATCAACATCTACACCGAGTACCTCGTGGCCGAGTTCCGCCATGCAGGCGGCGTGCGTCGCACCCAGGTAGCCGGTACCAATCACAGTCATACGCATAACCGGGAATTTTAGGCGCGGTTGACCTGAAGCGCGCGGCGAGAACGAAAAGTTTAACGGAAGTTCAGATAGGACTTCGACGGTGTAGGCCCGCGCTGGCCCTGGTACTTCGACCCCAGTGCGCCGGAACCATACGGGGCCTGCGCCGGCGAGGACATCTGGAAGATAGCCAGCTGGCCCACTTTCATCCCCGGCCACAAGGTAATGGGCAGGTTCGCGGTGTTAGACAACTCGAGCGTGATGTGTCCGGAGAAACCCGGATCAATGAATCCGGCCGTGGAGTGCGTCAGCAGGCCCAAGCGCCCCAGGGAGGACTTGCCCTCCAAGCGTCCAGCCAAATTCGCGGGCAGGGTGAACTTCTCCAGCGTTGCGCCGAGCACAAACTCACCCGGATGCAGCACGAAGGCATCCCCCTCAGCCACCTCCACCTCGCTGGTGAGGTCCGGCATCTCCTGCTTGGGGTCGATATGCGTGTAGCGCGAGTTATTAAACACGCGGAAGAACTTGTCTAGGCGCACATCGATTGAGGAAGGCTGGACCATCTCTGCGTCATAAGGCTCAATGCCCAAGGCATCAGGCCCCTCTGAGTCGATGGCGGCACGAATATCACGATCGGAAAGAAGCACGGCACACAGTCTACCTCCCCACTGGGTCTTTTATGGCCTCGGGCGGCGGCGGTGCTAAGCTTTACTGCGATGCAGATTCTGCATTGCGCCGACGTAGTTTAATGGTAGAACTGCAGCTTCCCAAGCTGCTGGCGCGGGTTCGATTCCCGTCGTCGGCTCCACTTATTTACCCAGCTCAGGCTGGGTTTTGCTTTAGGTCTCGTCGGCGGCGCGAAGGAGCGCCGCATAGGCACCGCCGCACGCAAGCAGCTCGGCGTGGGTGCCGCGCTCGACTACGCGGCCGGCGTCGAGGACGATGATTTGGTCGGCGTCACGGATGGTGGACAGACGGTGCGCAATGACCAGGCGGGTGGCGTCCGCTCCAAGCACTGCATCCTGGATGGCGCGTTCGGTTTCGTTATCGAGGGCCGAGGTAGCCTCGTCCAGAATGAGCACTTGTGGCCGGCGCAGCAGCGTGCGCGCGAGCGAGAGGCGCTGCTGCTCCCCGCCGGAGAAACGGTAACCACGCGAGCCTACGAGAGTATCGAGTCCCTCGGGAAGCGCGGCGATGACCTCATCCACGCGGGCGGCGTGCAGGGCCGCCCACATTTGCTCCTCGCTGGCATCGGGCTGCGCGAAGAGGAGGTTCTCCCGCACTGTGCCGTGGATGAGGTAGGTCTCCTGGGAAACCACGCCGATGACCGCCGCGCGCTGCGCCGGCGGAATGTCACGCAGGTCTACCCCGCCTAAGAGCACGGTGCCTTCTGTCGGGTCGGCAAGGCGCGCCAGAAGGGCGGCCACCGTGGACTTACCGGAGCCGGTATGCCCCACAAGCGCGGTGGTGGTGTGGGCGGGGATGGAAAGGGAGACGTCGGAAAGCGCGTCGGTGTCGGTGCCGGGGTAGCGGTAGGAGACGTGCTGGAGGGTGAGGGAGGCGTCGGCAAGCTGGGCGGGCCGGGTGGCCTCAGTGAGTTCGGGCTCCAGATCCAGGTACTCGAAGATGCGGCTGAACAGCGCCATCGACGCCACCCACTGCGCACCCACGTTGAGCAGGCCAGTAATGGGCCGGAAAATCTGGGTCTGCAGGGTGGAAAAGGCGATGAGCGTGCCAATCGTAATCCCCGGGCGCAGGCCAGCCACCAGGTAAATTAGCGCCGGCATCACGCCGAAAATGATTTGGGTCAGCGCCATACGCCAGCGCCCGGCCAGCTGCGATTCCAGCTCCAAGCGGATAAGCGAGCGCGAGGTTGTCTCAAACCCGTCATAAACCCGCTCCTGCGCGCCCAGCGTGGCCGCCAGGCGCATGCCGGACACGGACAGGTTCTCCGAAATGGTCTGCTGCAACGTCGCCTGCGCGCGGCTGTTTTTCTCCATGAGGCTGCGGCGCAGCACGGCGGCGCGGCGGGTGAGCCACACGGCGGGTGGCAGCACCAGCAAGGACAAAAGCGAGAGGGTGGGCGAAAGCGCCACCATCGCTACCAACGTGGCCACCGTCATGGTGAGGTTGCTAGCCACGGAGGTCGCGGTGGTGGTCACCATGCCGCGCATCGCCGCGATGTCATTGGTCAGGCGGGATTGGATCTCGCCGCCCCGGTTATTGGTAAAGAACTGCAGCGATTGGCGCTGCAGGTTGGCAAAGACCTGCGTGCGCAGCTCGTGCATGATGGTGTGCCCCACCCGCGCCGACAGGAAGGACTGAATAACGCCGATGGCCTGGGAGACCACGGTGATGGCCAGCATGCCGCCGACGAGCCACAGCAGCAGCGCGGTGTCGTGTTCAGGAATGGCCTCATCCACGGTGCGGCGTACCAGGAAAGGCTGCACCACCGTCAGCCCGGAGGTGGCGATGATGAGCGCCACCACCACAAGTAGCGTGCCGCGGTGCGCGGCAAACAGGCCGGCGACGCGAGCAAACTTCACCGGGTGCTGGGCCAGCTGATCGACGTCCGCGGGGTCCTTCACCGCGGTGTGCATCGGCCGGGTCATGGCTTAACCGCAGGTAACGATGGGCTGCGGGTCATAGACCGTGGTGGTGGTCTCCCGGGAGATCTCCTTGCCGGACAGATCCTTAATTACGCGGGTATCGGACGTCGTGAAGCCCGGCGCGCCGGACGACGGCGAGCAGTCCTCACTCACCGACTTGCGCTGCGGCTCGGTCTTGGCCCAGCGGCCGTTGTTGATGGATTCGACGTCGACCGTCTTCACGCCCTTGAAGCGCACGGTGATGTCGTTGCCGAAGTCAGTCTCGATGCGCACTGGGTGGTTGGAGGTGTTCTTAAACTGCAGGTCAATTGCGCCTTCGTACACGGTGGCCTCGCGGCCAGCCGGGTAGCGCGAAATGTAATAGGAGTGCGGGGTGTGTGCCACGTCCTCCATGCCGGCGAAGTAGGCCGCGTTGTACAAGGTGGTGGCGAACTGAGAGATGCCGCCGCCCACGGCCTTGCCCGCGTGGCCGTCGATGATGATGCCGGATTCCACATAGCCCTGCGCGGTACCGCGCGGGCCGGTGTAGCCGTTGAGGGAGAAGGTCTCACCCGGGTTGACCACGGCACCGTTGACCTCCTGGGCCACCAGGCGGATATTGGTGCCGGAGGCCCCGGAGAAACCGCCGGTAGAAAACTCGGACACGGTCTCATCGAAGGTGGCCTTCTCTGCCATTTCCGTGGTGAAGTCTGCGGGGTCCGGCTTGTAATCGGCATCCCATTCGCGGTCGTCCTCGCTGCTCACACGGTCCTCGAAGCCCTCGAGGGTCTTCTCCCAGTCGATGATGGAGCCATCCACCGAGGGCGTGATCTGCTTGTCGTTGCCGCTGAAGGAAATTTTGGCGTTGGTGCCGGGCACCTCGGAGCCTTGCATGCGCTCTTGGAAAAGCTCGCGCGCGCGGTTCTTATCCACCTTGAGGCGTAGCTCGCCATCCTCCGCGGCGATGGAGACGAACTGGGAAATCTCCGGCTTGCGCAAGGTGCCGGTGGTGTTGTTCTCGCCCTTCAGCGTGAGCGGGTTATCCAGCGCGCGGGCGGCATCCCCGGTGCGCATGGCCTCAATCGCCTCATCATTAATCTGAGGCTCCACCACCATCGGCTCGACGTCGACGCCCTCGGGGTCGAGCCAGTGCTTGACGACGCCCTCGTGCAACTCCCCCTCGTCCACCGCCTGGCCCAATACGGGTGCGGTCTCCTTGAGGGAGCCGTCGATAAGCTCCAGGTTTCCGTCCTTCGGCTCGATCTTCAGCTCGTTGCCCACGCGCTCGAGCTGGCCGGAGAGCTGATTCTCATCGATGTCCACGGCGACAGGGATTTCCTGGGTGGGCTTGATGAAGCTGTACAGGCGCGAGAAGGGGTTCAGGGAGGCGTCAGGAATGCCGTCGACGGCCTTCTGGTAGTTCAGGCTCAGGCCGGAGTCCTGGGGGATAAGCTGCGAGCTTTTCTCCCCGGAGCGGATATCCACGGGCTGGGCCGCGACGTCCCCAAGCTCCTGCTCCAGCTTCTCCACCGCGGCGGTGCGCTCCATGCGGGAGATGTCCACGCCGCCGACCGACGTCGCGCGCGGAACCTTGTGCTGGTTGGCCATGACGTCCCACGCGTAGGCGATGCCGGCGATGAGTAGAAGTCCAACGAGCACGCCAAGGGCCACGTGGAGCCCCTTGCGCCGCTGTTGGCTATGTCCGATTGCCTTTTTCACGTGTACGAGATTAACGGCTGCCAGCTGGTTTTTACTAGTCGCCCTCGTGCTGGGCCACGACTTCGGCGGCCGCGTCGATGACCGCGTTGATGTCATCGTCGGTGGACCACAGCGGCATATCGGCACCTGCGGCAAGGGCTGCGGCCACGGCCTCCGGCACGCTGAAATTCTCCGAGATGGAGGCCATTCCTCCCAGGTCATCGGTGTAAATGGTGCCCTCGAAGCCGAGTTCCTCGCGGGCCAGCTGGTAGGCCCGCGGGTTGAGGGAGGCGGGCTCATCGCCGAGGCCTGGTACCACGAGGTGCCCCATCATGAGGGCCGCCTCGGGGGCTTGCGGGATTGCCGTGTGGAAAGGCACGAACTCGTGACCAGAGAGCTCCTCTAGCGGCGGGGTCACCGCCTCACCCAAGTGCGTGTCCCCGGAGGCGCGCCCGTGACCGGGGAAGTGTTTGAACACGGCCTTAACACCGGCGGCCTGCAGACCGCGGGCAAAGGCCGCGCCATACTCGCCGGCGGCCTGTGGGTCGGTGGAGAAGGCGCGGTCGCCGACGACCTCCAGGTCTCCCCCGTCCACGTCGAGCACGGGGGCGAAGTCCACCGTCACGCCGTGGGAACGCAGGCTCTGTCCAATCTCCGTGGCCAGGGCCTCGACCTCCTCCGGGCTATGGCCTTCCGCCATGGCCTGCGGGGAGGGGTAATCGCCCAAGATTTCGGAGAAGCGCTGCACGCGCCCGCCCTCGAAATCGATGGAGACTTCAAAGTCACGGCCCATCTCTTCGCGCAGGGCGTTGAGGCCGCGGGGGCCATCGCCCAGCAGCTCCGGGTCGGCCCAGCTGGGGATGAAGAGTCCACCCACGCCGGCCTCCAGCTTCGCGCGCGCATCGTCATAGTTCAGCGCAGGCGGCATGAGCTTGGCGGCGGCACGGGCGCGGACGTCCTCGGGCGCGGCTTCCTGTGGTGCCGCATCGTCCGACGTGTCACCCGACGCCGCGGCGCTGGTTTCACTGGGCGGGGCATCGGAAAGCTCAGGCTCCGTACTGCACGCGCTCAGCGCACAGATAGCACTCAACAGGAGGGCGGGCATTGCTTTTTTCATGCACACCAGTGTGCCTGAAGCACCCGCGCGGGCAACAACCGGTTGTTAGGATGGTCACATGAATAACGGAGAGACCATGCTCATTGCCTATGACGGCTCCGACCGCGCCGACCGCGCCCTCGAATACGCCGCGCGGCTGCTGCGCCCCACCGATGTCGAAATCCTCACCGCCTGGGAACCGTCCGCGCGCCAGGCCGCCCGCGCGGTCAGCCGCACCGGGCTGCACCAATCCACGGTCTCACCAGACAGCGTGGAGGATGACCCGGCCTACGAGGAGGCCCTCGCCATCTGCCACCGCGGTATTGCCAAGGCCGAGTCTCTTGGCCTGCGCGGCCATGCCCACCTGGTGGAATCGGTGACGACGATTCAGAGCGCGATTGTTGACGCCGCCCACGAACTCGACATCGACGTCATCGTCACCGGAACCCGCGCGCTCACGGGCTTCCGCTCACTGTGGAATAACTCCACTGCGGAGTACATCGTGCGCAACGCGGGCCTGCCGGTGTTCATCGTTCCGCCGGAGAACGATGAAGAGGACGACGACGCCGCGGAGAGCCACTCCTAAAAGGCGGCATCGAGCTGCTAGAATCTGGCGCCATGGCATTCGACAGCGATTCACTCAACAAGCGCACCCTGGGCCCGGCCCTGGGCAGCGCGGTCGTTGGCGTAGCGCTGGGGGTCGTGACCATCCTGGGCATCGCGCAGTTCTCGCAGGCAGATGCCGTTCCAAACGATAATTCCGTCAAGGCCTCCGACGCCGTGATGGGCGGGCCGGAGTACGGCTCCCGCGAGTAGCGTGCGTGCACGCATCGGGGGGCTTTTCTTTTTAGCCCTCGTGGTTCTGGTGCAGCCGTGGGGGCTGACCGCCGCCGATACCAAGCACGACCTGGTGGCCAACCCGGCTAGGTTTTTGGCCGGCGCCCTGCATGCCTATACCGATACTTTTACGCTGGGCCAGCTGCAGAACCAGGCCTATGGATATCTCTTCCCGCAGGGCTTGTTCTTCTTGCTGGCGGATCCGCTTCCGGATTGGATAGCGCAGCGCGCCTGGTGGTTCTTGGTCCTGGCCGTGGGCTTCCTGGGCTTCTTCCGCGTGGTCCGCACAGTGCTTCCCGCCGCGCCGCGCTATGCCGCGCTGATGGGCAGCCTCCTCTATGCGCTCTCCCCGCGCACGCTGACCACGCTGGGCGCGATTTCCTCGGAGACCTGGCCGGTCATGCTGGCCCCCTGGGTGCTGCTGCCCTTCCTGCGGCCGGGCCGTCTGCGCTGGCGGGATGCCGCACCCTCGGTGGTGGCGGTGGCGTGCATGGGCGCGGTTAACGCCACGGCCACACTCGCCGCTTGCCTGCCGGCGGGTGTGATCCTGCTGTGGCGGCGCGCGGGCAAGACCGGCCTGGTGTGGTTGGCTGGGTGCGCTGCGGTATCCGCGTGGTGGATTACCCCGCTGCTCATCCTGGGCCGCTATGCCCCGCCTTTCACGGAATTCATCGAGTCCGCCGGCGTGACCACGCGGTGGCTCAACCTGGCGGAAATCCTGCGCGGCACCACCAGTTGGGCGCCGTTTGTGGATACCGAACGCGTCGCTGGCAACGAGCTGGCCACCGAGCCGGTCTTCGTGCTTGTCACCGTGGCCGTGGCCGCCCTGGGTCTTATGGGCCTGGCCCGGCTGCCGCGCGAGTGGGCCTTCATGCTGTTGGTGGGGGTGGCCGTGCTCGGCACGCATGCCACCTGGTACCTCGACGCGCTCGATGGCCCTCTGGCCGCGCTGCGCAACGTGCACAAGTTCGACCCGCTGGTGCGCATCCCGCTGGTTCTCGGCGTGGCCGCGATTGCCGCCCTGGTGAGGTTGCCGCGGACGTTGGCACTGGGGCGTCGTGAAGCAGCGGGCCTTCTGGTGTGCCTCGTGGTGATGGGCGCGACCGCCCCGGCGTGGGCGGGCAGGCTGCTGCCGAAGGGCGCGTACGAGGAGGTGCCCGACTATTGGCAGGAGGCCGCCTCCTTCATGAACAGCCTGGATACGCGCGTGCTCATCTACCCACCGGCCTCCTTTGCGCGGCAGGACTGGGGCTGGACGCGCGATGAGCCGGCGCAGCCGCTTCTCGACGTCCCCTGGGCCGTCCGCGACGCCGTCCCCCTCATCCCGCCCGAGGCCATCCGTGGTCTGGACGGTGCGATGGCACAGATTTCCCGCGACCCTGCCACCGCACCCGTGGTGTTGCAGCGCCTTGGAATCGGGGCAGTTGCGGTGCGCCACGACCTGACTTCTGGTTCTGCAACCCATATTCCGGGCGAGGTCCACACCTTCGGGGAGGTCGACGTCGTCGTCTTCGACCGCGACCTCTCCATGAACTTGGCGCCTGCGGATCCGCCGCGCGTGGCGGGCGGCGGCGAGTCGCTCGCGCTCCTCTCCGGCCCTCACGAGCTCGTCTCCTCCGACGCGGACATCGTCACCGATACGCCTGCGCTGCGCGACCGCAACTACGGCACGCTTTCCGGCCCGGTCTCCGCGCCGCTGGCCCCTGATGACCCTTCCACCGTGCGCAATCGACTGCGCGATTACCCCTCCGCCGGCCCGCTGACCCAGGTGGTGGAGCACGATGGTCGCGTCACCGCGTCCTCCTCTGCCGCGGATGCTTCTGCCTTCGGCGGGGCGAACCCGGCGCGTTCTCTTACAGCGGCCGTCGACGACGAGAACTCCACCGCGTGGTGGCCCGCGCCCGGCGATTCCGGTTGGCTGGAGCTGCACTCCGATTCCACGTGGACCTCGCCCACGCTGCGGCTGATGACCACCGGCACGACTGAGGTCACCATCCACAACGGCGACTCCAAGGTGACGGTCACCATGGAGGCCTACCGCGCCCGCGATATCCGCGTGCCCGGCGCGAAAGCCTCCACCATCCGCATCGAGCCGCAGCGCCGCACCGGAATTGCGGAAGCCTCCATCGTGGATCAGCCCACCCCGCGGCGCATCGTCACCGTGCCCGATACCTCGCCCGATGCCGAGCAGTTCCTCTTCCAGCAGGACAACGAGCACATCCTCATCCGCTCCTTTACTACCCCGCGCGACATGACGGTGCGGGTCTCCGGTGAGAAGACAGTGCTTATCGACGGCTCCCCCCACGCCCCCAACTCCACCCTCAACCTGCCCGCCGGTCAGCACCTCCTGCGCACCACCGGCGACTGGGCGGCGCTGACCGATACCGCATCCTCCCTGCCCGCGCCCCTTCCCGCTTCCTCTGACCGCTCTTCAGCCGCAGCCGGGTCTTCCGCCGGCTCAGCCGCCACATCCGGTGCTGACCACGGCTATACCCCGCTCGCTGCCGGTGAGACCATCGAGCCCGCCGACCACGACCGCCTCCTCATCACCGGCCGTGCCTTCAACGAAGGCCTGCGCGGCGAGCTGCGCTCCCCCAGCACAGCTGCGGTCTCGACGCCAGGTTCAGCACAAGACTCAGCGCCGGACTCAACGCCTGCCTCCAGCTCGGAACCACTGCCCCTCGAACCGCGCTCCATCGATGCCGACACGCAGGCCTTCCTCATTCCCGCCGGTGCCGGCGGCACCTTCCACATGTCTTTTGCTGCCGACCGCGCCTATCGCGTCGGCTTGGGCCTCGGCGGCGCGCTCGCCGCGCTGACCACCGCGCTGTGCCTGCTCGTCATGGCCCGCGGCCCCCGCCCTCACTCCGCTTCCCCCGCCGCCTCCGCTGCTTACACGGCACACAACACCGCCTCGTCCAGCCCTGCTACCCACTCGTCTACCTCGGCGCGTGTCCTTCTAGCCCTGCTCATCGCGGCAACGATGGCGCTCGTCGCGGGCCTGCCCGGTGTTGCCGCCGCGGCCGCGGCGTGGGCCATCACCCGCTGGACCACGTTGCGCTCCGACTACTTGGCGGGCGCGCTGACCCTGGCTGCGGGCGCGATGCTCGCCCGCGCACCCTGGCCCACGGACGGCTACGCCGGCGACTCGCTGCTCGTGCAACTGCTCTGCGCCGCGGCCATCACGTGTGCCTGCCTCCCATCCCGCCGCACGTCCTAAGTACCCGGCCCCGCCCCAGATGGTTTCCCTCAAAAGGTACTAGTCAAAAGGTGTCTTTGGGGGCAGGGAAACCATCTGCGGCGATGTAAAAGGTTTGTTTGGGGTCAAGTAAACCGTTTGACTAATGCCTTCTGGAAAATGCCATGTGTGAAGTGCCGTCTACGGCCCCGCCGAACCGGCGGAATCAGTAAAACCGGCGGCGTTGGCAAGGGATCCGGAACCGCCAGAGCTCGCGGAATCGGCGGCGAGGCGCGGCAGCGAACGCGGAATGGTGATGCGGCCGCGGGCGAAGGAGCGGATGAGGTCGCGGCCGGGGACCTCGACAAGCGCGTAGGTCGCAGCAGAAAGCACACAGCTAACGACCACCGTGAAGACCAACACCACCGCGAAATCCCCGGCAGAGCCGGAGAAAGCAGACACGCCCAACAGCGGGAAGGCAATGGCCAGCACCGCTACGTGCCACATGAAAACACCATAAGACCAGCGGCCCAGCGCTCGCATCACCTCGGAAGAAAGCCAGCTTTCCCGCGGGGCCAGCGCCACCGGCACCACGATGCACGCCCCGCACACCGCCCCCGCCGCAATGCGCCGCGCAAACTCACCCGGTTCTGGATGCACCAAGCCCTGCGGGCCGAACCACTCGCGGCTGGCCAGCCACACACAGCCCGCGGCCACCGCCCAACAAGCGGGCCGCACAATGCGCCCGGCGCGCACACGCACGCCAGCTGCCTCCGCCTCCGCGGCCAGCATTCCCACCGCAAACCACGAGAAATACGCGGGCGGCCAAATCTGCGTATTGACATCGCCGGATTCATACCCGGCCACAAACGGCAGGAAGCCCCAGAACAAACTCAGCACGCCAGCTCCAGCAATAAGCGCAACCCGCGGGCGCGCCGAGAGCTTATCCAACAACCACGCCAACAGCGGCAACACCGCATAGAAGGCGAACTCCACACACAGCGACCACAATTGCGTGAGCCCGGGAACCAGGCCATCGGCAATATAGAGCTGCGTGCCAGTCAGGTTGGTGATGACTTGCGGGAGGGTTAAGGGGGAAGCGTCGGGAAGCAAGGCGAGCACGACCACCACACACACCACATACAACGGCGCCAAGCGCGCCACGCGGGAGAGCACGTACTGCCCCGCCGTGTGCGCGTGCCGCCGGCGCCACAACAAGAAACCGCTGAGGACGAAGAAGACCGCCACCCCGTAATCCAGGCGCTCAGCCCAGGCCCAGCCGGTGGCCGTCTGAAAAGACACGTGCGTGACCACGACTGCCAATGCTGCCAGCGCACGCACGCCTTCGAGCTCAGGGAGAAAGCGCATGGCCCACTACGATACTATTTCTGCAGTGAATCCCTCGACCGATCGGAGCTGACGTGTTCCTTCGCTCCCGCCTAGCGCAGGTGACGATTGCCGCCGCGGTGTTCCTCATACTCGGGTCCATCCTTCCGCCGCTGTATAACAACCAATCCCGCCCGCTGCCCAGGGACCTCAACCTCGAGATCCACGCGGAGCACGACGGAGCCACGTTCACCCGCCACACCACCACCGCCCCCGCGATGAAGGATTCCGTGGCCCGCGCGCAGTCCACCGTGGACCTCACCTTCAACGGCGAGACCATCGCGCACATCACCGAGGAATCCCAGCTCAACCGCGAATCCACCTACCCGGTGGCGGGGCCGAACACGACGCAGCACATCGAGCTGCCCGCCTTCGACGTACAGGTGGAAGACCGGGTGGAGCGCGACGGCATCAGCTACTTCTTCCCCTCCGGCGCGGAGCAGCGCTCCTATCCCTTCTTCGATCCGCTGACCCAGGACACGGAGCCCATCGATTTCCTGCGCGATGAAAAGCTCGACAGCATCCCCACCTACGTCTTCCACCAGGATGTCGCGCCAGTCTCGCTCGGGGAGGTCTTCGCCTTCGAAGCCCACCGCTCCGGCCCCGCGGGCGATTTTTACTCCGCGGAGTCCCTGGAGCGCTACGACCTCAAGCCGAAATCGCATGTCATCCTCGAACCTTTCTACGCCGTGAGCCGCACCGTGTGGGTGGAGCCCACGACCGGCACCATCGTCAACGAGGAGGAGCACCCGCGCATCTTCTGGGCCACGGACGCGCGCCAGGCCCAGGCCATGGTCGATGCCGATGACACACACGAGCGTGCGCTTCTCGACGTCCCCCTCTCCTGGTCCGATTCCACCCGCACCGAACGCCTCGACTCGGTTCGCCGGGTGATCGACACGGTCAAAATCTTGAGCCTCGTCGGCTGGCTGGGCAAGGCCATCGGCGTGGTGTTGTTGGCGGTGGCGGCCGCGATGTTCATGCGCCGCCATGCAGCGCAGAGCGCGTAGGCGCCCGTGACTGTGTCCCGAGCATCCCTTGCGGTGCGCACTGCCCTCTGCGCCTGGGGCGTGGCGCTCGTGCTCGCGGTGTGTTGGCCCTTCGTGCTGCCCGGCGAGTTCCTGTGGCGCGACATGGTGTTGCTTGACCGCCCAGCCCTGAGCGCCTCTGCCTTCGGCGCCGGTGACCTTCCCGCCCGCAACGCCCCGCAGGACGGGGTGCTTGCCCTGTTCGGCGGGGCGTGGTTGGCTCGGGTCTTCATCCTTGCTGCTGCGAGCGCCTCGGCGTGGGTGGCGGGCCGGTGGGCGCGCGAGTCCGGCCCGTGGGCGGCAGCCGCGGCGATGGCGTGCGCGGTGGCCAATCCTTTTATCATCGAGCGCCTCCTGCAGGGCCAGTGGTCGTTGGCGGTCGCCGCCTGGTTAGCGCCCGTGATCGCGTGGGGTTGCCTCCATGCGCGCCCGCGCGTGGCGTGGTTGACGCTGTGGGCCGCGTCCTTGACGCCCACCGGCGGGCTCTTCGGGGGACTCATCGCGGTTGTCTGTGAGCGCGAAGGGCGAAGAAGATGGCTCTTCGCGGGCGGCTCAGTCTTGCTGTGGTTGCCGTGGCTAGTTCCAAGCCTCATGGCCGGAAATCCGGGAACCCACGGCGACCCCGCCGCCCAGGCCGCGGCCTTCGCCCCGCGCGCGGAGGCCTACGTGGGTGCGGTCGGCTCGCTGCTCGGCTTCGGCGGCATCTGGAATGCCGCGGCGGTACCGGCCTCCCGCGAGCAGGGCTTCGCCCTGGCAGGCCTGGCCGTCGCCGCCCTCGCCGTCCTAGGTGCTGCCCGCCTTCCCCGGCGCGAGCTGCGCCCGCTCGCGGCCCTGGCGGTTCTCGGCATGGGCCTGGCCATCCTCGGCGCACTCGCCCCAGGTCTCACCGCCTTCGCCGTGGAGCACGTCCCCGGTGCGGGCCTACTGCGCGATTCCTCCAAGCTCACCTTGCTCGCCCTGCCGCTGGCCGTGGCGGGTATCGCATCCCTGCGCCAACTTCCTGCCGCACTCGCGCTGTGCGCCTGCCTGCTCCAGGCTCCCGATGCACCGCGGGAGCTCGCCGTGTTACTCCCACGCGAAACGGGCATCGACCGCCAGCTCGTCGAAGACCTTGACGGCCGCCTGACCTTCTTCGCCGACCGCTCAGCCATGGTGCCGCTTGACGGCGGCATTGCCCTCGACCCCTATTCCAAGGCCGCCAACAAGCTCGACTCCGGCGAGCTCACCGTCGACGGCATAAACGTGGATCAGCCTGCGCCGCGCTACCTGGCGGCCACCGAAGCCTGGAACACGCGCGACCTCGCCCGGTTGGAGGAGCTCGGCGTGGGCGCGGTCGTCGAAGCGGGAGGCATCGTTGCCACCACCAACGCGCAACCGGCACCCGCCCCGTGGGGGCTTAGCGCCGCCTGGTGCGCACTTCCGCTTCTAGCAACTCTTCGAAGCGCGCACCGGTTTTCTCCCACGAAAAAGTAGCCGCCAACTCGCGTGCCGCGTTGCCTAAACGGTGGCGGAGGGAGGGGTCGTCGACAAGCGTGCGCACCGCTTGCGCGAACTCCTCCTCGCGCTGCACCAGGACACCGGTCTCACCGTCGATAACGCTGTCTTGCAGGCCGAATGTATAACCCACCGTGGGAACCCCATGTTGGGCCGCCTCCATGACTGCCAGTCCCCAGCCTTCTTTACGGGAGGGCATGAGGTGCACGTCGGCACGCGCGAGGAGCGCATGTTTATAGTCCTCGGTGACCTGACCGCGGAAGCGCACGCGGTCTTCCACCCCGTGGGCCCGGGCGTACTCGCGCAGCTGGGACTCCCACCAGCCGGAACCGATGACGTCGAGAAGCGCGCCCGGAATCCGCGCCACGGTGTCCATGGCGTGCTCAATCTGCTTGTGCGGCACCAGGCGCGACAAGGTCACCAGGTGGATATCGGCCTCGGGCTCCAGCGTGGGTACGTGCTCCGGCAGGGGGTCTACGCCGTTTTCAATGATGTGCGCACCGTGGATCCCCAGCTTCTCCAGGTCGCGCTTCGAGGCCTCCGAGACCGTTACCCATGTGTTGTGGCGGTAGAGCGCGGGGACGACGCGAGATTCCAGGAACCACCCCAGCCGCGCCAGCACGGGCCCGGCCACCGGCCACTGCTCGCGGTGGCAGTGGTGCGTCAGAATCACCACGGGCGCGCGGGTCGCCAGGCGCGCGAAGAAGGGGATGCCGTTGTGCGTATCCACCACAACGTCAGCGCCGCGCAAAGCGCGGCGCCCCAATAAAATCGACAACAGCGCACGCGGGTACACGCTGAACTTGGCCCCGGCGCGCGAATAGAGCACACCATTGCGGCGCTCGCGCTTGGCGGCGTTCATGTGGCGCGCGGTGCGGAAGACCACCTCGTGGCCCTGGGCAGCGAGGTATTCCCCGACGCGCTCGAGGTAGCGCTCGGAGCCGCCACCTTGCGGGTGGGTGGAATCGCGCCAGCACAAAAGAAGGATTTTCATGACGATGCTTTAGCCTAGTGGGTTATGAAACGCACCCGTGCCTTGGCCACCCTGCGCCGCTCCTGGCGACTGCTGCGCTCCTTCCGCTTTGAGCAGACAGCGCCCGCGGTCTTTTATGGCGGTCTGGCTGAGGACACCGCCGCGCTTGTCGACGCCCTCTCCCGCGACCATTCCCTCTCCCTCACCGGCGCGCGCGTGCTCGACGTCGGGGGCGGGCCCGGCTATTTCGCTTCGGCCTTTGCCCAGCGCGGGGCCAGCTATGTCGGGCTGGAGCCGGACGTGGGCGAGATGGCCGCCGCCGGCATCGAGGTGGCCCAAGCCGTGCGCGGCGACGGCACTAGCTTGCCCTTCGCAGATGACACCTTCGACATCACGTATTCCTCCAACGTGGCCGAGCACATCCCCAACCCGTGGGACATGGGTGAGGAGATGCTGCGCGTAACCAAGCCCGGCGGGTTGGTGATCTTGAGCTACACGGTGTGGCTGGGGCCCTTCGGCGGGCACGAGACCGGCCTGTGGGAGCACTACGTGGGCGGCGAGTTCGCCCGCGACCGCTACGCCCGCATCCACGGCCACCCGCCGAAAAACGTCTTCGGCACCTCACTCTTTGCGCTCTCCGCCCGCGAGGGCTTGGACTGGGCGCGCAGCGTGGCTCCGCCTAGTCCACAGGGCGCAGAATTCCTCGCGGCCTTTCCGCGCTACCACCCTGCCTGGGCCTGGTGGGTGCTCAAGGTGCCGGTGCTGCGCGAGTTCCTCACCTCCAACCTGGTCTTCGTCCTGCGCGCTTAAGCCCCTAAAACGACGAAAGCTCCCCCGCAGGGGAGCATCCGTTTAACCTCGAAGATTAGGAGGCAGACTCAACGCGCTCCTTGAGCGCGGTGAACTGGTCCCACACCTCAGACGGAACGCGGGAGCCCAAGAAGGTCAGGTACTCCTTGTTGTCTTCCATGTCGCCAGCCCAATCGGCCGGGTTCACGGAAAGGGCCTCGCGGACGTCCTCGATGTCGAAGTCGATACCGGTGAGGTCGATATCCTCCGGGCGGGCGGTGTGGCCCACGACGGTCTCGACGGCGTCGACCTTGCCCTCGATGCGGTCCACAATCCACTTGAGAACGCGGGAGTTCTCGCCAAAGCCCGGCCACAGGAAGCGGCGGTCCTCACCGCGGCGGAACCAGTTCACCAGGAAGATGGCCGGCATACGGTCGCCGCCCTTTTCACCCATATCTACCCAGTGCTGCAAGTAGTCACCGGCGTTGTAGCCCATGAACGGCAGCATGGCCATCGGGTCGTGGCGCAGGGCGCCGACCTTTCCCTCGGCGGCAGCGGTCTGGCCGGAGGAGAGCAGGGCGCCAATCATGGTGCCGTGGTTCCAGTCGAAGGCCTGGGTCACCAGCGGGACGGTATCGGCGCGGCGGCCGCCGAAGAGGATGGCGTCAATCTTGACGCCCTTCCAGTCATCAAATTCCGGCGCAGCGGACGGGCACTGCGTAATCGGCACACAGTAGCGGGAGTTCGGGTGAGCCGCCTTGGTGGTCGAAGCCGGGGTCCAGTCGTTGCCATGCCAGTCGATGAGGTGCTCCGGGGCCTCGCCCATTTCCTCCCACCAGACATCGCCGTCGTCGGTCAGCGCGACGTTGGTGAACAGGGTGTTGCCCGGCTCCATCGTCTTCATGGCAATCGGGTTGGAATCGTAGTTGGTGCCCGGTGCCACGCCGAAGAAGCCGTTCTCCGGGTTGACGGCGTACAGGCCGTCCTCGCGCAGCTTCATCCACGCGATGTCATCGCCCACGACCTCAGCCGACCAGCCCGGAATCGTCGGGGTAATCATGGCCAGGTTGGTCTTACCGCAGGCGGACGGGAAGGCGGCCGCGATGTGGTACTTCTTGCCCTCCGGGTTGGTGAGCTTCAGGATGAGCATGTGCTCTGCCATCCAGCCCTCTTCCTTCGCCATGACGGAAGCAATACGCAGCGCGTAGCACTTCTTGGCCAAGATGGCGTTTCCGCCGTAGCCGGAGCCGTAGGACCAAATCTCCTTGGTCTCCGGGAACTGCGTGATGTACTTCTTATCGTTGCACGGCCAGGCGACATCCTCCTGGCCCGGCTCCAGCGGGGCACCCACGGAATGCAGGGCGTGGACAAAGTCGCCGTTGTCCCCGATCTTGTCCAGGGCCTGCTGGCCCATGCGGGTCATAATGCGCATGGAGAGCACAACATAAGCCGAGTCGGTGAGCTGCACGCCGAGCTTCGGGTCCGGATCACTAATCGGGCCCATGCAGAACGGCACGACGTACATGGTGCGGCCCTTCATGGAGCCGCGGAAGGCCTCGGTCATCTCTTCCTTCATGGCTGCCGGCGGGGCCCAGTTATTGGTCGGGCCAGCGTCCTCAGCAGTCTCGGTGCAGATGAAGGTGCGGGACTCCACGCGGGCGACATCCGAAGGATTCGAGCGAGCCAGGTAGGAGTTCGGGCGCTTCTCCTCGTTGAGCTTAATCAGGGTGCCCTTTTCCACTAGCTCGGCGGCGAGGCGGTCAGCCTCCTCCTGGGAGCCGTCTACGAAGACGACCTCTTCCGGCTGGAAGAGCTCGACGCTCTCACTGATCCACGAAATAAGCTTCTCGTTCTTCGTGGGCAGTTCACCTACAAGGCCCTTAATAGTTGCGGTCATCTCACATTCTCCTGTGGTCGGTGTGGCCAGGGTGCTTTATTTCGCCGAAGGTTCCCCCAACGACGTTTCACCAACCAGAGTACGGACACTGGTGATAACAGAATGTGTAATGCCCGCCACCCCGGTTATATCCACCCAGTTCATACCGACTATGTCGAGGACAGCGGAGTGTGAAATATGGCACCCACCGCCCCCAATCGCCCCCATACGGGGGTTTCGTTTCTGTAGATCGCTCATCCCGTACGCCCGTCCTATTACCCCCACGGCGTCCTGTGTGTCCTCCACCGAGGCGCCCCTCCACCCTCCACGGCGCGGCACGTTGCCCCTCACCCCTGCTTAAGGGAACAATGTCAACTGATGAATAGCGCAGACTCTTCCCAGAATCCCGCCGCGCAGATGCCTCACGGCCGCGGCCTCCAGACGGATTTCAACGCCGAGTTCAACAATGATTTGGACTACCCACGCCTCGGCAACGTGACCTTCCGTCGCGGCACCCTCACCGACAACCAGAACGCCCTCTTCGAGGAGCACTGGCCACAGTTGGGACGCCTGCTTGCCGACGAACCCCTCGACATCCCCGCTTGGTTCGGCCGCGAGGGGGCGAAGACCATCGTCGAGATCGGCTCCGGCACCGGTACCTCAACCGCAGCCATGGCGCCACTCGAGCAGGACACCAATATCATCGCCGTCGAGCTCTACAAGCCGGGCCTGGCCAAGCTGCTGGGCTCCATCATCCGCAACGACATTGAGAACATCCGCATGGTCCGCGGCGATGGCATCGAGGTTCTCATGCGCATGTTCGCGCCCGAGTCCCTCGACGGTATCCGCATCTTCTTCCCGGATCCGTGGCCCAAGGCCCGCCATCACAAGCGGCGCATCATCCAATCCGGCACGCTCAATCTTTTTGCTTCCCGCCTGAAACCCGGCGGCGTGCTCCACGTGGCCACCGACCACGCCGGCTACGCCGAGTGGATTAATGAGCTCGTCGAGGTCGAGCCTTCCCTCGACTACAAGGGCTGGCCCTGGCCGGAGTGCCCCATCCTCACCGACCGCCAGGTCATCACCAAGTTTGAGGGCAAAGGCCTGGATAAGGAACACGTCATCACCGAGTACCTGTGGGAGAAGAAGTAATGGCCGGAACCTACCTTCTGGTGTGGGACGCACCCAACATGGACATGGGGCTCGGCGCCATCCTCGGGGGGCGCCCCACCGCCGCCTACCGCCCGCGTTTCGACGCCATCGGCCGCTGGCTGGTGGACCTGGCCTTCGATAACGACGCCACCCCTGAGGCCGCCGTTTTCACCAACGTCAGCCCCGGCGGCGCCGACGTCATCCGCCCCTGGGTCGAGGCTATCCGCAACGTCGGCTTCGCCGTGTTTGCCAAGCCAAAGCTCCACGAGGACGATGATGTCGACCCCGACATGGTCGAATACATCAAGGCCAACCGCGAGAACCTCTCCGGTGTCATCGTGGCTTCTGCCGACGGCCAGAACTTCCAGCACCTGCTTGAGCAGCTCTCCGCTTCCGGCCTGCCCACCTGCGTGCTTGGATTCCACGAGCACACCTCCTGGGCGCTGACCCATCCCGATATCGAGTTCGTCGACCTCGAAGACATCGAGGGTGTCTTCCGCGAACCGCTGCCGCGCGTGAACCTGGACAACCTGCCTCCAGGCGGCGCCTGGCTGCAGCCTTTCCGCCCGCTGTCCGCGCTGCTGCCGGACCGCGCGCCCGAGCACAATTAGGAGCCGCATGTTTTATTCTTGGGGCCGCTTCTCCTATGCCCACCGCAAGGTCATCCCGCTCATCATCGTGGGTCTCATCCTCGGCCTCTTCTTCGGCTTCGGCACCCGCCTGGGTGACCGGATGAGCCAGGAGGGCTGGGAGGATCCTTCGGCGGCGTCGACAAGCGCGGCGCAGATTGAGCTCGAGACTTTCGGCCGGGACAATTCCGGCGACGTCATCCTGCTTTTCGATGACCCCGATGCCCACGCCACCGAAGCCAAGGCCTTCCTGGATGAGCTCAAGGCGCAGCACCCGGAGCAGATCGACTCCGTGACCAGCTACTTTGATAAGCGCAACCCGAACCTCATCACGCAGGATCACTCCACGGCCTTCGCCGCCATCGGTCTGAAGGGCGACGGCGAGCAGACTCTCAAGGACTTCCGCGTCATCGAGGATTCGCTGCACGCTGCCGACGTCCCCGTGCAGGTCGCGGGCGCCACCGCCGTGGCTGACGCGCTGGATGAGGGCATGTCCAAGGACATCTCCCGCGCGGAGAAAGCCGCCCTGCCGCTCGTCGGACTGCTGCTCCTCGTAGTCTTCGGCTCCGTCGTCGCGGCCTTCATGCCGCTCGTCGTGGGTGGCCTGTCGATCCTGGGCTCTCTGGGGATCCTCTCGATCCTCGCCGGCTTCCAGCAGGTCAACGTGTTTGCGCAGGCCGTCGTCACGCTGCTGGGCTTGGGCCTGGCCATCGACTACGGCCTGTTCATGGTTTCGCGCTTCCGCGAGGAGCTGGACAAGGGCCGCGATACCAAGGAGGCCGTGGCGATTACCACCGCCACCGCCGGCCAGACCGTGGTCTTTTCCGCCGCGATGGTGGCCGTGTCCCTCTCCGGGCTCTTCCTCTTCCCGCAGGCCTTCCTCAAGTCCGTTGCCTACGGCTCCATCTCCGCCGTCGGCCTCGCCGCACTCCTGTCGGTCATGGTGCTGCCGTCGTTGTTTGGCATGCTGGGTCACAATATCGATAAGTGGACTGTGCGAAAGACCTCGCGGCGCGGGCGCCGCATCGAGGACACGTGGTGGTACCGGATGCCACGCTGGGCCATGGGCCGCGCGGGTCTAATGACCACCGCCATCTGCGCCCTGCTCATCGCGCTGGCCCTGCCGGTGCTGGGCGTGAAATTCGGCGGTATCAACGAGACCTACCTGCCGCCCAACCAAGACGCGCGCGTGGCGCAGGATCAGTTCAACGAGCAGTTCCCCTCCTTCCGCACCGAGCCGGTCAAGCTGGTGGTGAAGAACGCGACGAATGAGCAGCTTGTCGACGTCGTCATGCAAGCCCGCTCCATCCAAGGCCTTACCGAGCCAATGGGCCCGAAGACCGCGACCGTCGACGGCACCACCGTCCTCGGCGCCGGTATCCAGGACCGCGAGGACTACGCACGAATCGTCCACGAGCTCGAGAACATTGAGGCACCCGACGGCGTGGAGCTTTATGTCGGCGGCACCCCGGCCATGGAAGTCGAGTCCCTCGACGCGCTCTTCGACACGCTACCCTGGATGGCCCTCTACGTGGTGCTGGCCACCTTCATCCTCATGGCGCTGGTCTTCGGCAGCTTCATCCTGCCGCTCAAGGCCATCATCATGACGCTGCTTTCCCTGGGCGCCACGCTGGGAATTTTGACGCTCATGTTCGTCGACGGCCTCGGCTCCGGCCTGCTCAACTACACCGCCGGTCCGCTGATGAGCCCGATTCTGGTGCTCATCATCGCCATCGTCTTTGGCTTGTCCACGGACTATGAGGTCTTCTTGGTCTCGCGCATGGTGGAAGCCCGCCGCCGGGGTGCGTCAACGGACGAGGCCATCGCTGCGGGTACTGCACACACCGGCGGCATCATCACGGCGGCCGCGCTCATCATGATCGTGGTCGCAGGCGCCTTCGGCTTCTCGGACATCGTGATGATGAAATACATCGCCTTCGGCATGATTTTCGCCCTGCTTATCGACGCCACCATCGTCCGCATGCTCCTCGTCCCCGCCGTCATGCACCTTCTGCGTGAGGACAACTGGTGGGCACCGCGCTTCCTCACACGCCTGACCCACCGCCTCGGCGGCGAGAACTCCCCAGCTGCCGAGCCGGCCCTGGCCACCGCATCCGCTGCCGCACCGGCGCCCAGCGCCCTAGCGCTGAACTACGAAGAGGCCGCACCGGCTGCGCAGGACGACGCGCCCCACTCCTCTGTGTCTTCGGCAGAACAGGTTGAGGAGGCGTCGCCAAGCGATGCTCCTGTACGCGGGGACCGCAGCGCCGACACCGACACCGAGCTCATCCCCTTCTCCGAGCTGGTCAAGCGCCTCAATTCCACGGATGGTCGATGAAAAAGAACTGGCTGACCTGGATAATCTCCCTGCTGATTCTGGCCGCGCTGGCGTGGTTCTTCCGCGACCAGCTGGACTTCATCTCCGAGGGGCTGCACCGCCTGCGCCACGCTGAGCCTTTCCCCGTGGTGCTGGTGGTGTTCTTCGCGCTGCTCTCCATCGCGGGCATGGCGGAAGTGATGAAGCGGCTCATCGGCGCGGGCGGCGTCAAGGTGCCGTTGCGCGAGACCTACGCCATTACGCTGGCCTCCAATGCCTGGTCCACGACCTTGCCGGCGGGCCCTGCCTTTTCGGCCTTGCTCACCTTCCAGGTGCAGCGCCGCTGGGGTGCGTCGGTGGCGCTGTGCAGCTACTTCCTGTTTTTGTCCTCGATTATTAGCTCGATGTTCCTCGCGCTCATTGGGCTCGTCGGGGTGTTTTTCCTCAACGCGGATATGGCGCTGGGGTCGCTCATCACCACGGTTGTCCTCATGCTCGCGGCGCTCGGCGGCATTTTCTGGCTGACCTCGCACCCGGTGACCCTTGAACGCTGGCTGCGCAAGCTGCGGCCCGGCCCGAAGCGGGACCGCGCGATCCAGGAGGTCCGCAACCTGGGCGAGGTCCACCTTTCGCGTGGCCCCTTTGCTGTGGTTGCCGGGGCGTCGCTGGTTCACCGCCTGGCCGATATGGGCGCACTGTGGGCATCCGTGTGGGCGGTGACCGGGGAGATTCCGTGGCTGCGCGCCGGCGCCGATGACACCACCCTGGCCGGTGTGGCCCTGGCCTTCCTCGCGGCGAAGCTGGCTGGCTCCGCGCAGGTCACCCCCGGTGGCGTGGGCACGGTGGAGGCCGCGCTCATCACCCCGCTGGTGGCCACGGGCCTGACCGTGGTGCACGCCACCTCCGCGGCCATCATCTACCGGCTTATTTCCTTTGCGCTCATCACTATCATTGGATGGGTCATCTACTTCGCCCACTACGCCCGCGATGGCTTTTCTTACGCGGCGTTGAACCGGAAGGAATCCTAAATGCGCGTTGCCCCGCTTATCGACGTCCTCGCTCTCGCCCTCTTCGCCATCTGCGCCCGCCTGGCGCACGGTGGTCTGAGCTTTAGCTCGTGGGTTGATGCCTTCTGGCCGTGGACCGTGGGCGCACTCGTGGGCTGGGTCATCATCATGGCATCGAAGCTGAGCGGCCTGTGGAAAGAGGGCGTCGTCGTGTGGCTGAGCGCCATCATTGGCGGCATGGCCCTGTGGATGCTGGTCAACGGCCGCCTGCCACACTGGTCCTTCCTCATCGTGGCCACCGTAATGTCGGCGCTGTTCTTCTTTGGCTGGCGAGCCATCGCGGCCTTTGCTTCCCGCTCCCGCGCCTAGAATCTTTGCCATAGTCGGTTACCCGTCGACCTGCCCCCATCCTTTTACACCCGTGCACATTGGTGTTTGAGCTGGGAGTTTAGCGTTCCGGTTGCGGGGTACTTCGGGCCGGTTTAGTGTGTGTGGCATGAAGTTGGGGGACTTACTCGGGGCACTCGCTCGCGGCATGCACGTCGTCTCCTTGTGCGCGGGGCACACGCACGAGGACATGCTGGCGCTGGGCGCGACGCCGCGCGTGGCGCGGCAGCTCGAGGGACTTCACCGCGTTTATTTTGGCCAAACTGCTTTCAGCGCCAAGCAGCGCCGCGCCCGGGAGACTAACCATGCGCTGGATACGCTGCTGCAGATTGAGCGGCATGTGGCGCGCGTCAAGAACTCGCGCCAGGCTTGGGACTTGCGCGTGGAATTGTGTGCGACCCCAGAAGGCGAGATTGCGGGTGTGGCGAAGCGCAGGCTCGCGGAGCTCACACCCGAGCCCACTCCTGGCGTCCGCGTGCGGCGTGGTGCAACCGGTATGCATAAGCTCATCATCACGGACCGTCCCCGCGAAATTGCGAATTTGGTGGGCACGCTTAAGGCCACCTCCGAAGACCTGCTGAAGGCCGTCCATGAGGTCTTTTCTGGCAGCGGCGCACCGAAACCAGCCTTGCATGCGCACGTCATTGTGCGACTAGAGCAGCTAGACAAGATTGTGCGCGGTGAGGGCGACGATATTATTCTGCAGGCAACTGACGGTGGCACCATGACCGGCGCGGAATTTCTCCGCACGCAGTTTGCCGAGCGAGGCTTTGTCTCGCTCTTCCACCCGGTCGAGGGGCCGGTGAATCTGTATTACGGGAGCCGTTTTGCCAACGATAAACAGCGGCTCCTGCTCAGCGCAGAGCATCCAACGTGCGCCTGGCTCGGCTGCACAAGACCTGCCGCGGAATGCCAAATGCACCACATCAGAAGGTGGCAGGATGGCGGGCCGACGAACCTCGACAATCTCGTGCCGTTATGTAAGTACCACAACGCCATCAATGACGATGACCCCGCCCGCCCCACGTATCGCGGGCGCATCGACCGCATCGAAGGCCGCATGGCGTGGCTGCCTCCCGACGGTGGACCGCCAGTCCCCATCCCCAGCCCGGTCTGGGAGTAAAAAAGCCCCTCCGCAAGGAGGGGCTAGAAGCGCTGGCTTACTTCGAGCTCAGGGCGGAAACGTCTACGCCGGCCTGGTTGAGCAGCATGATGACGAGGTTGATGATGTCACCGCTGAGGTCAAGAACGCTAGAGAGCATTGGGTTTCTCCTTTGATTGAATTCCTAGTCTTTAGGCCTATCGGATAAAACAGGCTCACATGTTACGCCGAGACACAAAATTCAGCGCGATCCGCAGGCCTTCTTCGCCTCATCGCCAGGCTTAAACGACGCTAGAGCGGGGAGATGGTGTGCTTCTTGGGCAGGTCCTTCTCCTGCTTATCGGCAAGCTGGCGCAGCGCGCGGCGCAGAGCCAAGCGCGACTCGGAGGGCTTAATCATGCCGTCGAGGTAGCCACGCTCCGCGGCGACATAAGGCGCGGTCATGGTCTCGTCGTAGAAGTCCATGAACATCTTCTTCGTCATGGCGCGCTGCTCCGGGGTCTCGGCAGCCTCGAGCTGCTTGCCGGCAATCATGACCACCGCGGCGGCCGAGCCCATCACGGCGATCTGGGCTGTCGGCCACGCCAGGTTGATATCACCGGTCAGGTTCTTCGAACCCATCACGGCGTATGCACCGCCATAAGCCTTGCGCACGATGAGCGAAACCTTTGGCACGGTGGCCTCCACCACGGCAAACGCGAACTTCGCGCCGCGGTGAATCAGACCAGCCTTCTCCTGGTCCACGCCCGGCAGGTAACCCGGTGTATCCACCACGAAGACCAGCGGGATGTTGTAGGCATCGCAAATACGGATAAAGCGCGCGCCCTTATCGGCGGCATCCGCATCGATACAGCCCGCCGAGTGCATCGGATTATTGGCCACAAAACCCACGGCCTTGCCATCAATACGCCCAAAAGCGGTGATGACGTTGGGGGCGTAGTTTTCTTGGATCTCGATGAGATCGTCATCGTCGCCAAGCTGCGTGAGCAGGTCCATCATGTCGTAGCCGGCGTTCGTATCATCCGGCATGAAGGAATCCAGCTCGGTGTCCTGGGCTACCTCCTCATCAGAAGGCGCATCGAAGACCGGGGATTCGTCGAAGCAGGTCAGAGGCAAATGATCCAGCAAGTCACGAACTAGGTCGAAGGCCTCATCCTCCGAGGGCACCACGACAGACACGTTGCCGTTGAGCTCCTGCTGGCGCGCGGAGCCCAAGTCGTGGGAGGAAATTTCCTCGCCCGTGACCTCCTTGATCACGTTCGGGCCCGTCACGTACATTTCCGCCTCACCATCGACGGCGATGATGAAGTCCGTGGTCACCGGCGCATACACCGCACCACCAGCGGACTTACCCATCATGATGGAAATCTGCGGGCTACGGCCAGATAGCGGCAGCTGGCGGCGGGCAATCTCGGAGTACATGGCCAGAGACGTCACCGCGTCCTGGATGCGCGCACCACCGGAATCCTGGATACCGATAACCGGGCAGCCAATCTTGATGGCCAAATCCATGATGTCGGTGACCTTCTTACCAAAGGTCACGCCCACGGAACCGCCATACACGGTCTTATCGTGCGCGTAGATACACACCGGGCGGCCATTGATGCGGCCGTGACCAGTGACCACGCCGTCGGAGTAAATCGCATCCGGGTCACCGGGGGTCTTGCCCAGGGCGCCGGTTTCGACGAAGGAGCCTTCGTCGAGAAGCGCGGCGATGCGTTGGCGCGGAGTCGAACGCCCAGCCTCGTCGCGGCGCGCCCGGGAGCGTTCACTGCCGGGATCCTGGGCGCGTTCGAGGCGCTCGCGTAGGTCCGCTAGCTTGTCAGCGGTGCTAGTCACTTCCGAATCTTCTCCTCGATCCATTCCTCCATGTGCTTGCCCACGATACCGATTGCGGGCTCGTCGGGAACCGCCAGGTGGTCGCCCGGCAGCTGCACAATCTCCAGATCCTTCACGATAACGCCCCAGCCACCGTCCGGGTTAATCTCCGCATAGGCAGGCTCGAGCTCGATGGCGCCGTCATGCATGCGCTCGGAGCGGAAGAGGATGACGGGCACGCTTACCGACGCCCACCGTCCCATATCCAGCGAGCCCAGAATCTGGTTATCCACGAAGGACGCACGTTGGTGTTCGAGCACGCCGGCGGACAGGCCGTGCTCAGAGGCGTCGGTGGAGCTAAGGAATTCCGCGAGCATGGCCATGAGTGCATCCTCGCCCACGGTCTCCAGCATCTCGTAGGGCGGCTCGAAGTCGAGGCCATAGGTCTTCTTGGCGAAGGCGGCGTAGCGCCCCCAGCGGGCCTTGGTTTCCTCCAGTGTCTTCGGCGCTGGGTTAGCCGGCTGGGTGGTATCCAGCAGAGCGATAAAGGCAACCTCAGCAGTATCCTCGCCGCGAGCTTGACGCTCCTGCAGCTGGTAGGCCACCTCATAGGCCAGCGCGCCGCCGAAGGACCAGCCGCCAAGCACGACCTTGCGGCCGCGCGCGTAGTGCAGGATGTCCTCGATGTAGGCGGCGGCGCGCTCCTCCAGGCTGCCTTCAAGGCGCTCCACGCCGTAGACGGCGACGTCGGCAGGCAGGCGGCGGGTCAGCGGCTGGTAGACCACGGTGGTGCCGCCGGCCGGGTGGAACATGAAGACGGCGGGGCCATCGGCCTCGCGCAGGACACGGATATTGCCCTCGACCTCAGTCTCCAGGCCCTCGCGGACGAGGTCCGCCAGGTTCTCCAGCGCTTCGGCCTCGTGGACCTGGTGCGCAGTGACCTCGATGCCAGCGCGCTCGGTGAGGCGTTCGGCAATCTTTTCTGCCACCTCATCGCTGACCTGCGGTAGCGCGGAGGTCACGCCGGCTGCGGCCGTACCTGTGAAGGTGGCCCAGGTTCCGAAGACCATGCGCTCCGAGGCATCGCGCGGGGCGACGCCCACGCCTTCGCCGCCCTTCGCGCTCACCGCGGAGGCGTCTGGGGTGGTGTCGTCGCTCTCGGTGAGCGCGGAGGGTGCGTCGGCGGTCGCGTCGGCGCTTGCGGTTGCGGCATCGGGCTGCTCGGACACGGCCTCTTCGACCATGGTGATGACGTCGGCGAGGGAGGCGTCGCGAAGCGCCTGCACCTGCAGCGGCGGAATCTGGAAGTCGTTCTCCACCCGGTTCTTGATGCGCATGCCCATGAGCGAATCCAGGCCCAGATCAATGAGCGGCAGCTCGCGCGGGAGATCAGAGACGTCGTAGCCCATGGACTCCGACACGATGAGCGCCAAGCGCTCCTCCACGCTCTCTTTCTCCGGGTCCCAGCGCACGGCGTCGACGCCTAAGTCAGTATCAGCAAACTGCGGCGCGGTCACGGCCTGCGGCAGGCTCGGCTCCGCCGTCGGGGTGGGTTCTGCAAGGTTGAGGGTCGAGGCAAAACCTTCCGCGATGAGCTTGGTAGTCGCTCCGTCCACGTAGTGCACCGCCACAGACAGCCCGCCCAGCGTGCGGCGAACAATCGTGGTGACCTCGCCCTTCGCGGGCAGGTCGAGGTGCTCCTCGCTCGCCGCGATGTGCGCGCCCGGGGTGACGGCCTCGGCGGCGGCCTCCAGGATGGCCAGCGCGCTCGGCGCCTGGTCGGCGTTCGTGGAGAACGCCACCGCGCCCTCCGGCAGCGTCACGCGCGCGCCCGGCAGGCCGGACACGCCCGACGAGGGACGAGCGTTGGTCCAGAAACGCTGGCGGCGGAAGCGGGTATGCGGGGCGGCGACAAGCGCGCCGGAGCCAAAGACCTTGGTGTAGTTCACCGGAGTTCCCGCGACGTAGAGCTTGCCCAGCAGATCCAACAGCGACTCGGTGGGATCCACCTTGCGCTTCAGGCTGTAGAGCAGCTGCGCATCCGCCTTGCCCGCGGCAAAGGCGGTGGACATCAGGCCCATGAGCGCAATCGGGTTCGGGGAAATCTCGACGATCTGCATGTGGCCCGCCGCAAAGGCTGCCTCCGCTGCGTCCTGCAGGTAGACGGGCTTGCGGGTCATGCGGATCCAGTAGTCCTCATCGTGCAGCACCGTACCGGGGCGGTAGACCTTGCCGCGGTCCACGGAGGGGAAGAGCGTCGTGTGTAGCGGGCGGGTCTCGATGCCAGCGATTTCCGCATAGAGCTCACCCAACAGCGGATCGACAGCGGAGGTGTGGCCCGCGCCCTTGACGTTGAGCGCGCGGGCGAACTTACCCTCGCCCTCGAGGCGCTCCACCAGCGCGAGGACCTCCTCGCGCGGGCCGCCCACGGTGGTCATGCCGGGGCCGGTGTACACGGCGGGTTCGATGGAACCCGGAAGGGCATCAATCTCCTCGGCGGAGAGCTCGACGACGGCCATGGCGCCCTGCTGATCGTCGGGAAGCGAGGCCTCTCCCTCACCCATCAGGCGCGCGCGGTGGCAGGCGATGAGCATGGCGTCGGCCGCCGTGATTCCGCCCGCAGCATAGGCCGCGCCGATCTCACCCATGGACATGCCGATGACGCCTGCCGGGCGCACGCCGAAGGTGGCGAGCAGATCCGTCAGCGCGATTTGGATGGCGGTGATGGCCACCTGCGCGGTTTCGGTGTTATAGGTCTGGGCGTCGTCGTGCACCAGCTCCAGGATGGACCAGCCGGATTCGCGCTGCACGATGGCGTCGAGCTCCTCCAGACGCTCCTTGAACAGCGGCGAGATCTCAATCATGTCCTTGGCCATCTTGCGGTGCTGGGAGCCAAAGCCGGAGTACATGAAGACGGGGCCGTGGACGGAGGGAGAATCCGCGGCGGCGATGCCGACGGAGACGGTCCCCTCGGAAACCTGGCGCAGGCGCTTAACAGCTTCCTCGCTTGACGACGCCACCACTACCGCCCGCGAGCGCCCATGGTTGCGGCGCGCAAGGGTACGGGCCAGGGAAAGCAGGTTCGGGTTCTCTGCCTCGATATAGTCCGCCAAATCGGAAGCCGCTGCGGCACGGCGGGAGGGCAGCAGGCCGGAGACCGGCAGGGCTACTGGCTGGCCCTCACCGATGGCGACCTGCGGGGCGTCCTGGTGGGTCAGCCCGCGGTGGTCAGTCAACACCACGTGCGCATTGGTGCCGCCAAAGCCGAAGCCGGAGACACCCGCGACCTTCTGGCCGGAGTACTCGGGCCATTCGCGCGGGTCCTCGACCACTTCGAGGTGCTCGGCGTCGAAATCGATATAGCGGTTAGGGCCCGCGTAGTTGATATTCGGCGGGATGACGCCGTGGCGCATTCCTTCGATGACCTTGATGAGGCCCACCACGCCGGCGGCGGACTCGGAGTGGCCGATGTTGGTCTTGGCAGAACCCAGCAGGGTCGGGTTCGCTGCCTGGCGGCCCGGGCCCAATACGCGGCCGAGCGCGGTGGCCTCGATGGGGTCACCGAGGATGGTGCCGGTGCCATGGGCCTCGACGTAGTCCACGTCCTGCGGGCGGATGCCGGCGTCGGCATAGGCGCGCTCGAGGACGTCGACCTGTGCCTCCGGGTTGGGGGCGGTCAGGCCGTTGGAGTGGCCGTCGGAGTTGACCGCGGTGCCCTTGATGACGGCATGGATGGTGTCGCCATCGCGCTCGGCGTCCTCGAGGCGCTTGAGCACGAGCACGCCCGCGGCATCCGCGCGGACGATGCCATCGGCATCATCGGAAAAGGCGTGGATGGCGCTGGTGGGCGAGGTAACACCCAGCTCGCTAAAGCCGATGGAGGCGTGCGGCGAGGCCAAGATGTTCACGCCGCCGGCGAGTGCCGTATCAGCCGCACCCACGCGCAGGTCCTTAACCGCCTGATTGACCGCCACGAGGGAGGCGGAGCACGCGGTATCCACGTTGATGGAAGGGCCGCGCAGATCGAAAGCGTAGGACAGGCGGTTGGCAATAATCGCCGAGGACGTACCCGTCATGGCATAGGGATGCATCTCGGCCGGGTCGGCGGTAATGAGCATGCCGTAGTCATTGTTGGTGGAGCCCATGTAGACACCGGTGGCCGTGCCGCGCAGATGGTTGGCAGGCACGCCGGCGTCCTCGAGGGCCTCCCACGAGACCTCCATGAGGATGCGCTGCTGCGGGTCCATGTTGGCCGCCTCCAGCGGGGAGAGGCCAAAGAACTCGGGGTCGAAGGAAGCGATGTCCTCGATATAGCCACCGTCGGTGTTCTGCTGCTCAATCTTCTCGCTGGTAATGGGATCGGAAGAGTATTCCGACCAGCGTCCGACAGGCAGCGGGCCGGTGCCGGCGCGGCCTTCGACGAGCATGGTCCAGAACTCATCAACGTTTTTAGCGCCCGGGAAGCGGCCAGCGTAACCGATGACGGCGATGTCACCGCCCGCGATGGTGGCCGGGCGTGGCGACGCCTCCTTCGGTGCGCTCTCCCCTGCAGCGGCTGCACCGTTGACCAGGCGCTCAGCCAGCTGCGCGATGGTGGGGTACTCGTAGGCCACGGTGGGCTCGAGCTTAATGCCGAGGAGGTTTTCTAATTCGCCGGAAAGGACCACTGCGTCACGCGAGGACAGCCCAAAATTCTCCAGCGGTTTGGTGTCCGTGATTTCCTCTGCCGACAGGCCGGTGGTCTGCGCAACCCAGGTGCGCAACCAGCCACGAAGCTCTTCAACGGTCATAAATCTCTAGCTTTCTTACGCGGACTAAAAAATATCTAACTCTGCATTCGATTTTGCGCAGCACAAAAGCGCGCACGTCGAAGCGTACATAGGGGTTATCGACCAATTATCTCACTTTGTTAACTTGGGTTTCATAACCGACATGCCCACAGGCAGCAGCAACCCCCGCCCCGCAGTGGCGCGGGAACGGGGGTTTAAGCGGCGTGGGCTTTAAGAAGCGAGGTAGCTCTTCTTGGCCACACGGCGGGCAATCTTGCCCGAGGAGGTGCGCTTGATCTCGTTTGCGTTAAACCACTGGATGACCGCCGGGGTCACGCCGTGGTTCGCGGAGACCGCGGAGCGGATGGCTTCGGACGCGGCGGCGTCATCGGCCGGGTTGGCGCCATCGGCGCGCTCGATGAGCAGCACGAGCTCCTCGGTGCTGCCGCCCTCCACGGAGAAGGCCGCGATGGAGTCCGCACGGACGTGGCCCGAGGCCTCCTGCACAGTGCCCTCGATATCCTGCGGGTAGTGGTTGCGGCCTGCGACCACGATGAGGTCCTTGAGGCGGCCGGTGATGTAGAGCTGGTTATCCACGATTGCCGCGAGGTCACCGGTGGCCAACCAGTTATTGTCCTCCGGGGCATTCGGCACGCGGGTGCCCTCCGCCAAGCGCTCCCCCAGCGTGTTGTGGAAGGTCGAGGCGGTTTCCTCCGCGCGGTCCAGGTAGCCAGCGGCTCGGTTCTCGCCGTGCAGCCAGATTTCACCCACGCGGCCATCCGGCAGCTCGGTCTTGGTCTCCGGGTCCACGATGGTCAGGTGCTGGGCCACGACGCTCTGGCCACAGGAGGCATAGGCCACGGAATCCGCGGACTTCTCCACGATGACCGCCTCACCCTGAGCCAGACGCTCGCGGTCGAAGTGGGAAATGACCGGGCGCTCCGGAGTCTGCGGCGTGGTGACAATCAACGAGGCCTCCGCCATGCCATAGGACGGGCGCAGGGCATCGCGGCGCAGGCCAAACTCTTCCTTGCCGAAAGTCTCCCAGAAGGAATTCACCGCAGACTCGGTCACCGGCTCCGAACCGATCACGATGCCATCGACGTTGCTGAAGTCCAGCTTCTCCCCCTCCGCCGGGGCGCCGTAGCGCGCGGCGAGCTCGAGGGCGAAGTTCGGAACCACGGCATAGGTACCTTGCAGCTGCTCATCGATGGGCTGGCGCTTGAGCTGATCAATCCAGCGCTTGGGCTGCTGCACGAAGTCACGCGGCGTCATGATTTCCAGGTTGAGGCCCAGAATCGTCACGAAGACCGCCAGGATGATGCCCATATCGTGGTGCATCGGCAGCCAGGACACCACGCGCGCTGGCAGCTTGATCTGTACCGCGGTGAAGATCTGCAGCACGTTGGTCATGATGTTGCGGTTTGTCAGCAGCACGCCCGCAGGTGTCCGGGTGGAGCCGGAGGTGTACTGCAGGAAGGCCGGGTGGTCCACCGGCGCGGTCTGCAGCGCGGCCAGGGCCGCCTTGCCCTCCTCCGTCTCCAGCGGGTTCACCCAGCTCTGCGCCAGGGAATCCGGCAGGGAGTCGATGGAGATGATGCGCGGGCGCTCGGCCGCCGGGCGGTCCGAGAAGTATGCGCGGTTCGCCGCGGCCGAGATGTTATTGGTCAGAACGATCGACGGGTTAGCGTCACCAAAGACCGCCCGCAGGTGGTCGGTGTGGCCGGGCTCGTTCGGATCATAGAGCGGGATCGGGGTCATGCCCGCGTACATCGCGCCAAGGAAGCCGAAGATGTACTCGGGCGAGTTGCCCGCCAGGATCGCCACGCGGTCCCCCATCTTGCCCACCTGCTGCAGGCGCGCAGCCACTGCCTTGATGCGGGTATTGACCTGGGAGCGGGTGATATCGCGCGGTGTTCCCTCCGGGTTATCGCTATAGACCCATTGGCGCATGACCGGGCGATCCGGGATACCCGCCTGCTGCTCCGCGGCATAGACGTGTTCGGCAAGGCCCGCCAACGTGAGGTGGGGCGGCAGGGCGATGTTGCCCTTCTCGTCGAAGAACTGGCCGATCAAGGCTTTCAGGTCCATGTGGGAAAGCTCCTTCGTAGGGTAGAGCGGGGCACATACCCCTGCTTCACGTACTTTTGACATTAAAAATATCAGAAGGACTACGCCGACCGTTACATGGCGCGCGGTGCGGTGGCGTACGGAGGCCGTCGCCAAGCGCTATTGTGCGTCGATGGTGTCCTTGGCCCACTGCGTCACCCATTGGTTGGCCGTGGTGCCTTCGATGGTGTCCGGATTAGAGGCATACAGTGCGTGGACGCCGTTGGCGTCGATAAGATCGCGGGCGCGCTCCAGACCGTTGCTGACGTCCAGTGGTGCATCACAGATGGAGTCATTCGGCGCGCAGATCTGGAAGGTGCGGTCCGCCAGCGCCCCGAAACCGTTGGCGCGCTCACCGCGCATCGTGGCACCCGGGACGATGCCCTGAATCAACGTCGAGACCGGCTGCAGGGCAATCTCCGCGCCCACGCCGCCGACGTGCGCGCCCGGGTTAATGCCCACGCCGTCCTGGCGCCGCCCGTCCGCGATGAGTGCGACACCCACCACGCTCTCTGCGGGCACGGGCCCGTTGCCGCCGCCGATTCGGTCCGCCACATCACCCGCGATGACCGCGCCCTGCGAAAAGCCGCTCAGGATGAACTTCGTGTTCGGGCAGGTCTCGTACATGTAGGTCAGCTCGCCCTCCAGGCGCGAGGTGCCCTCGTTGCGGGAATCGTCGTAGCTCATCTCGTGCTGCGCGTTAATGTTCTTGAACTGCGCGGTGTACGGCAGCGTCCACACCTTAACGTCCTCGGGAACGTAGGCCTCCTTCAGCGGATTCGTAATCGACAGCATGAAGGAGTTCGGGTTCGCCCCCGGGTTGATCGGATCATCGTCCGCGGCGGATTCCCACGTTCCCGGCGCGGAGATGAACTCCACGCGCGGGCACCAATCCGGTTGCTCGGGGGTTGCGTTTTCTTCGCCCTCCCCCTGGGAGGGGGCGGGCTCCGCAAGGTTTCCTTGCTCTCCTTCCTCACGGGTGTTGAGGAAGTGGACCGCTCCCCCGCCAATCACGGCGAGGAGAACAACGACGGCAAGGACGGTAAGTGTTTTACGCATGAAGAAATTTCTACCTCGAGAAGGCACGGGATTGTCTGGAAAATCCCTGCCACGTTACTGAGCGCAGAGCTTGCGGCCCTGCTCGGTGATGAGCCGGACTAGTTCCTCGTGGCTAAGCTCGGTGCGGCCCTGCTCGATGAGCTGTCCGGCCACTGCCGGTGCGGTGACGGCATCGCCCTGGCAGGAGGCCTGCGCGGCACCCACCACTTGGTCTTCCACGCCGTCGACGTTGACGCCGGCCTTCGCCACCGCAGCCAGGAAGTCCTGGTCTGGGCCTTGCGCGGGAGCGGGGGCGGGGATCTCGGAGATCTCGCGTGCGCCGCGGTCTTCCGGCTCCCCGTCCTGTTCCTCTTCGGTGCGCGACGCCGACGAAGAGCTTTCCGACGCCCCACTAGCTGACGCCGAGCTTGCCGACGCCCCGCCGCTCGCCGCGGAGGAACGCTCCAACGGCGCCACGGAGGTGTCGGTGGCCTCGCCCTCCTCGACGGTGGCGGAACCGCAACCGCTCAACAGGGCACCGGCGGCGAGCAGCACGGCCGCGCCGGCTGCCGCAGCGGGACGCGCGCAGAAAAGACGCATGGCGGTTCTCCTACTTCTTATCCGCCTGGACCTGGCCCATGACCTCACGGATGACGCCATGCTGGAAGGACTGGGTCAGCCCACCGGCCGGAATGGAGGTGTAGTCCTCCGTCGGCCAGCCGAACTCGCCCTGCTCCCAGCCGTGCTTGCCCCACTCATCGAAGATCTTGCCCTTGAGGATGTAGTGCGCGCCGGAGTCCATGGACCAGTAGATGTTGCCGTGCTCGAATTCCTGGAAGAAGCCGCCGTTGACGGCCTTTTCCTCACCAACCGGGAAGCCCAGCTCGGACTCAGCAGCCTTCAGCTCCTTGTACTTCGCGCCGATAGCGCCGTGCACGATGTGGAAGGAACCGTCCGGGTTGCGGGTCAGCACGCCGTCCTCGAAGTCCTGGACCTGGCCGTCGCCGACCTTGCGTGCCTCGGCAACCGGGTACTTGAGGTCGCCGCCCTCGAAGCCGTTCTTGCCCCATGCATCGAAGAAGTCCTTCGGGATCGGCCAAGCGCCGGTCTCCGGGGTCCAGTAGATGGAGCCGTGCTCGAAGTGGACGTAGCGGCCGCGGCCGTCGGGGGTCTTTTCCTCGCCGGTCGTCGGGAAGCCCAGCCAGGAGGTCGGTCCACCGAGCTCGGAGTAGCGAGCGCCGATGCGGCCGATCACGGCGTGTGCGCCGGTCTCCGGGGACCAGTAGGCGGTACCGGCCTGGAAGTCCTGGGCCTTGCCGCGCTCGGCGACGTCATACTCGTTGTTCACGCAGCTACCGATGATGCCGGACTTGGTGGCCTCAGCGATGGCCCCAACCGGGGTGCAGTCCGCGCCGCGGTCGCTCTTGTCCAGGCCGAGGGAATCAGCGATGTAAGGCCATGCCTCGGTCATCTCAAACTGCCAGTATTCCCAGCTGTGAACGCCGGTCGGACGGAACTTGACCACCGGCTCGACGCCAGCGCGCTTAGCGTAATCAACGAAGGTCTGGGTGGACATGCGGGAGATGGCCTCCAGGCCCACGCCGGCCATGTTGGCCTGGCCCTTGGCCACCGAGCCGATCTGGCCGTAGTCATCCTTGCCGTTACCGGCGGAGACATAGACCTTCATGTCCTTGAGGTTCTCGATGCCCAGCTTCGGATCGTGGTCGATCCAATCCTGGGAGTACAGGTCACCCCACATGTTGGTGGAGGTGAATCCGCCGGCATCGGCCTGCGCGGCGGTAATGGCCTCCGGCATGCCGGTGGTGGTGGTATCGAGGTAGCCCGAGAAGGAGCCAACGTACTTGAAGGCCCAGGGGTTGCGCTCAGCAAGGTTGACAGCGGCGGTACCGCCCATGGAGATGCCAGTGACGGCGCGCTTGCCATTGGAGCGGTAGCCCTTCTCCAGGATCGGGATGAGTTCCTTCATCAGGAAGGTCTCCCACATGTAGTGCCTGCCGTTGTCTTCCTTCTGCCAGTCGGAGTAGAAGGAGGACTCGCCACCCACCGGCATGATGAGGTTGACGTTGCGGTCAGCGTACTGGGACAAGATGTTGGTCTCGATGGTCCAGCCGGACTCGTCGTCGCGGGCGCGCAGGCCATCAAGAGCCCAGACCTCCGGGAAGGTCTTGTCCGGGTTGGAGTACCAGTCACGCGCGAGCTGGATCTGCACAACCTGCTCCTTGTCCGGCATGGCGGCGGACTTGATGTAGACCTTGAGGTGGCGGTTGGTCAGGTACTCAACGCGGGACACGGACACGCCCTCCGGCAAGCCCTCGATCTTCGGGTATTCCGTCTCCACCGGGGTACGCTGCGGCGGATTGGACGGGGCGAAGGAATCGGAGAGGTTGGAGCTGCCCAGAAGATCAGTAATTCCGTCGCTGGAAGAGCCGGAAGACTGCGCGTTTGCAATAGGCAGCAGCGCAAAGCCCACGGCCACGGCGGTGGGCAGTGCAGCAATGGTCAGGCCCTTGCGGGCTGCGGACGGGGAACGCAGGCCGGAAGCCTTGGCGGACCGGCGGGGCTGAGTTGACGCAGTGTTCGGCATTGAAGAGTCCTTGTTAGGGGTAAATCGAGATGAGGGCACGCGCTACCGCGAGCGGGCTCCGCAGGTTCCCCTCCTGCGGAACTCGCCACCGTACGCGTAGTGAGCGGTCTAATGTGTTCTCAAGTTTAAGTTTAACTTGAGACTTTGGGAAGGGGGACACGCCCACCATGGCTATGAAAAAGCCGCCGTGCTCAAGAGCACGGCGGCCACGCAGGAGATGATTACCAGGCGTTCATTACGTTAAGCACCTGTGGCTTGGAGCGTTCGAGTTGGTATCCGAACTGCTCCCAGTTGTGCAGGCCCTGCGCCGGGTAATTCGTCTGCAGGCGAACGCCCATTGCGCGGGCCTTCAGCTCCCACAGGCGGGTGGTGCCGTTGGCAAAGCCTTCCAAGGCCACGCCGGCCGCGATGTGCTCCGGACGGTAGCGCTGCTGATCCAGCGGCCCTGGGATGCCGGACGCGGCGGAGACATAAACATCCGTTCCGTTCGCAGCCAGTTCCGGAATCAGATTGAAGGGGTCATTGCTGAAGCGCTTCGGGTTGATGATGGACCCGTACATGGCGTTGATGTTGAAGCCGCCAGCGTCGAGAAGCGCCAGGCGCATAAAGGTCTGAGCGCCCGGCAAGGTCGTGGTGAGGTAGCCGGAGTAGGACAGCGCCTGGCGGAACTGCTCCGGGTGCTTGCCAGCGAGGGTGATGGCAGCGGTAGCGCCCATGGACAGGCCGGCAACTGAGTTGTTGTTGCGGGCCACTCCGAAGTTGCCCTCCAGGTAGGCCGGCAGTTCCTGGGTCAGGAAGGTTTCCCACTGGTAGTTGACCGGCTTGACCAAGTCATAGGTGGCCGGGCCGTTCCAGTCCGCGTAGAAGGACGCTGCGCCACCCACCGGCATCACCAGGGTGATGTTGTGGTCTACATAGGTGCGCGCGGCGTTGACGTCATTGATCCAGGCATTGGTGGAATCGGTAGCGCGCAGGCCATCGAGCAGGTACAGACCTGCGTTGCCGCCGTTCTTAGCCGGCTGGATCTGCACTGGGATGTTGCGGCCCATTGCCTGGGACCACACGTCGCAGCGCTGTACCCAGTAGCCGACGCGGTCCCACTCGCAGGCACCGGTGGCGTCGCCACGCAGCCAGTCCCGGTTGGCGGCGGATGCTTCTTGCGTACCCGCGGTCACTACCAGACCCAAAGCCACAGCGATGACTGCCACCACTGAGAGGACCCGAGTCCGCAGGCCAGAGCTTAGTGAACTCATGTTTCTCCTTAACGTTTTTACTGCCACTACTACATCGCCAACACGCCAGCGATAGTTACAGATCAATAACAAGAATCTTGTTTAGCGTAACGCACCCTGGCAATTTTCGCCTACCCATGGGGGTGCTCCCCAGCTCACACCAAGCTAATGGACAGGATAATCGCTCGGGTCAGACGGCAACATGAGCGTGCGCCCCGAGGTCAGCGAGAAAGCTAGATTCGCGCGGAAGCGCTCCCACGTCAGGGGCGCGCTATAGGAAGCGATGAGTTCCTGCACTTCTGGGCTGTCCAGCGCGGCGCGCGCCTGGCGGGTCTTGTCCTTGTCATACCACGGCGGGAGATACTCGATGTCCGCGCCCGTGAGTGCTGCTTGCCATTCCAGCTCGAGGGATTTGTCGTGGCCCACGCGCCCGCCTTCCTCGCGGGGCATGCGCGCGGCCATCGGCGTGGCCAGACCGATCGTGTCAAGAACCCGGACATTGAGCGGCGCGTTCATCGACGTCATGCCCAAGTTCACCAAGTACACCGTCGGTGGCTCGTTCATTCCCGGCTCGCGCGGAACGGTGAGCCAGTTGAGCAGGTCCTTTTCTTTATCCTCCACATAGATGGTGGCCAGGGCATCTCCGCCAACGAGTTTCTCGCCGGCTTCTTCGTAGCCGCGCATGAACTTCATCCCCAGGTAATCCCGCGCCGAGCGCGGCGGGTGGCCCGCCTCGCGGTGGGTGGCATAGGTCCAGAAATCACGCTCATCCACGATGGACAGCGGCTTTTCATAGGCATCCCAATCCGTCGGATGCCCGCGCAGCACGATGATGAATGCCCACACCGCGCAGAAGGCCACCGCGAGCGAAGACACAAGACCCTTGAGCGGCAGCACGAAAACGGGGAGAAGGGCGGCGAAGAGCGGCAGCAGCAGCATACGTCCGTGCATGAAGTCACCGCCGACGCGCAGCACGTACAGCACGTGCACCGCCGCCGCCCCGACCATCAGGTAGGTCACGGTCGTGGCGCTGCGCAGCGCTGCCGGGCGCAGCTGGGCGCGGAAGGTCCACAACGCCGCACCCGCCAGCACGAGAACGGGCAGGTACAGGGCATAAGGCCCCACGAAATCCTTCAGGTAGTTCAGGCCGCTGCCCCACGCGCTTGACGACGCCGACTTGGCCACCGCCGTGTGCGGAGTCACCAGGCCGTAGTAGCCCATGCGGAAGAATTGGTAGCCCGCGGGGATGGGAAGGGCCGCGCCGAGGATGCCCAGCCACGCCTTCCAATTACGGTGTGCCGCCAAGAGCAGCAGGCCGGCCAGTCCGCCGTAGAGCGCGAACTCCGGGCGCACGAGCCAGGACAGCCCGGCCCACAGCGCTAGCCAGTAGGCGCTGGCGCTATCGCGGGACTGCACCCAGTGCTGCAGCAGCGCCCACAGGGCCGCGAGGTAGAAGATGGACAGGCCCCATTCGAGCCCGGAGGTGAAGAAGTCACGGGCCGGGGGCAGCGCGAGGTAGACCAGCGCACCCGCGGGAGCCACCAGCGGTGCGGCAAACTGGCCCGAGCGGAAGAAGGCGCGTGCCGTGGCCCACGCCCCTAGCACCATCGCCGCAACCGCCAGCACGAGGCCCAGGTTGACGGCGATGGATTCCAGCGGGGCGTTCGTTACCCACCGCACGAGGAGGATCAGGTATTGCCACAGCGTCGAGGTATTCGCCTCGACGCGCTCGCCCGCGTTGAAGACGGGCCCGTTTCCCTCCTCGAGGTTGCGCACAGTGCGCAGGACAATCAGGCCGTCGTCGGAGATCCAGCGGCGGGCGAATCCACCCCAAAACGAGAAAACTCCGATCACGATGACCGAGGCCAGCGCGCTGAGCGCGGCCGCGGTACGTGTATCGGATTTTCGCATGAGGAGAGAGTTTAGCACTTGCCTTGCCCTGTTCCCGATCGCCGCTGGCTAGCCCACCATTACCGGCATGATGTAGACCGCCATGGCGATGCATGCCAGCCACACCAGGGCCAGAATCTGGAGGACGCGGTCCTCCAAGGCGATCTCGTCCGGTGCACCGCCATTGCCGCGGTCCACATCGGCGGCATAGCGCAGGATGGCGATGGTGAACGGCACCATGGAGATTTGGTACCACACGCTGGCCGGGCCATCAGACTCATTGGAGAGCTGGAAGCCCCACAGGGAGTAGGACATGACCACGGCAGTAGCCGCCAGCGTCCAGACGAAGCGCAGGTAGGTGGGCGTGTAGCCCTCCAGGGATTTGCGGATCTTGGCGCCCGTGCGCTGCGCTAAAAGGATCTCCGAGTAGCGCTTACCCGAGGCCATGAACAAGGAGCCGAACGCAGCCACCAGCAGGAACCACTGGGACAGCTCGATGCCCGCCGCCACGCCGCCGGCCATGGTGCGCAGCATGAAGCCGGAGGACACCAGGGCGATGTCAATCACCGGCATGTGCTTCCAGCCGAAGCAATAGCCCAGCTGCAGGCCAATGTAAATGGCCATGACGATGGCGAGCTGCAGGCCCGCCGTGGCCAGGAAGGACAGGCCAATCGAGCCGATGATAAGCACGGCCGCCATGACATAGGCCAGGCCCACCGGAAGCACGCCCGCTGCGATCGGGCGGAAGCGCTTCGTTGGGTGCGCACGGTCAGCCTCCACATCGCGGGCATCGTTGATGAGGTAAATGGAGGACGCGCCCATGCAGAAGACGATGAAGGCGAGGAGGACGTCGAGTAGCACGCGCGAATGGAACAGCGAGTCCGCACCCGCGGCCGCAGGGGCGGCCAAGACCAGGACGTTCTTGACCCACTGCTTGGGGCGCAGGGCCTTGACCATGCCGTCGGCGAGGTTCTTCGGGGGCTTGCGCTTGCGGCCGGTATCGATGCCGGAGGTGTGCGGCTCAGAGTGGAAGACTCTCTGCTCACCGTCGTCGACGCGGTTTGGTCGTTCGCTCATGCGGTCTTCCTTTCATAGCGGTGACATGCTTCCGCGGTGGCGGCCCCCAGCAGGGCGCCGAACGCCGTATCGGATGGGTAATGTACCCCGAGCACCATACGCGAGGCCATCATGACCGGCACACCGACGAGCGGTGCCGGGGTTCCCATGACGTGCGCGGCACCCACGAGGAACGCCGTTGTGGACGTCGCGTGAGAAGAAGGAAACGACAGCTTAGACGGGGTTTTCACGCCCACCTTGACGTAGTCATAATCCGGGCGCTTGCGGCGCACAATGCGCTTGATCACAACGCTGGCCGCGTGCGCCGTAAAAGCGCCCACGCCAACAGCCACCCACTGGCGGCGGCGCGCCGGCTTCTGGTAACTCACGGCAGCACCCAGACCAGAGAGAGCCAGCCAGCCCAGGGCGTGCTCGCCGAAGTGGCTTAAGCCCCGCGCGGTGGGCAGAACGCCGGGGGCCTCGAAGGCCACGTCCTGAATCTTCTCGAGGACGTGGGATTCGGCGATAGACAGCTTATTGGGCATCGAAGACCTTTCGCCAGGACTCGCGGGAGGTCAGCTCCGGCAGGGCCGCGCGGTACTCGGCGCGCAGGTCATCGAAGTTCTCCTCGATTTCCTTGAGCAGCTCGCGGGTGGATTTCACCAGCTCGAGGGCCAGCTCTCGGTCGCGCTTGCGGAAGGCCACGCCGGTGCCGCCCGCGGTGGAGACGGTGGCGGAATCGACGCGGGAGAGCGTGAACCAGCGGGCCTCCTCCGGGGTGAGGTTGAGCTGCGGCGCCTCGTGATGGGCCGGGTCTTCCTTGGTAACCAGGTGCTTGGCAGACTTGATGAGCCACGGAATCTTCTTGATCTTGCCCAGGCGGCCGCCGATGTTGCGGGTGGGCACGCCCGGCGCGCCGGTGGGCGCGGGCAGCTGATCCGCCGACTCGATGATGACGGCGTCCGGGAATTCCTTGCGGATCGCCGCGATGCGCGGCAGCGAGGACTCCAGGATGTCGAAGAGCTGATCCGGGCCGGCCAGGAAGTCCTTCATGGCCTCCAGCTGGATGGCCATGGTGGAGTACTCCATGCACATGGTGTGCTTGAGGGTGGACTTGAAGATGGACTTGGTAATCCCGCGCGCATCGCCCTCGTGGTAAAGGGCCGCCACGATGAGGCGGTTGCGCAGGTGGAAGTAGGCCTGCCAGTCGATGGCATCGTCCTTATCCGCCCACGCCATGTGCCAGATGGCAGCGCCCGGCCAGGTCACCGTGGGGAAACCGTGGGCGGCAGCGCGCAGGGAATATTCGGTGTCATCCCACTTGATGAACAGCGGCAGCGGCTGCCCGATGCTCTCCGCGACGACGCGCGGGAAGAGGCACATCCACCAGCCGTTGTATTCCACGTCGACGCGGCGGTGCAGCGCGCGGGAGTCGTACTTCTTCGGGTCGAGGTGGGACTGGGCGTCACCGATGGCGCGCAGCGGGTACTTGGCAAAGTCGTGGTCGTAAACGGCGTGCTCGGCCGCGCCCCACATGAAGTCGGCGCGGTTGACGCGCTCGCCGGTGGTGCGCAGCTGGGAGCGCTCCTGCAGGTTGAGCATCTGGCCGCCCACGATGAAGGGCTTGGCGGCGTAGCGCGCCGCTTGTACCGCACGGAGGATGGAATCCGGCTCGATGGCGATGTCATCGTCCATGTAGAGGATGTAGGGCGAGTCGGTATTCTCCAGCGCCTCGAACATGATGCGGGAGTAGCCGCCCGAGCCGCCCAGGTTGCCCTGGCGGAACTCGCGGAAGCGCTCACCGAAGTGCGCCACCGCTTCGTCATAGCCCGGCTCGTCCGCCGGGTGCTGGTTGCCCTGATCCGGCATAAGGACGTAGTCGATGATGCCGTCCACCACCGGGTCCTCTGCCAGCGCCTGCAGCGCCGCGACGGCATCGGTGGGGCGGTTGAAAGTCGGGATGCCCACGGCGACGCGCTTGTCCTGCGCCGGGTACTCACTGCCGTCCGGTAGGAGCTGCGGGTTCGGGGCGTGGGGGGCGCACCAGGAGGCGTCGGCAAGCACGGTGTCCTCAACGGCAGAGGCATCGAACCACAGCAGGCCGCCGTCCTCGAAGTTCTTCAGGGGCAGCTCAAACTCGTGGTGGCCGGTGGTCACCACGTGGTTGGCCACGGCGATGCGCTGGCCATCCTGCTTGGAACGGTAGAGGGAAATGTTGGCCTCGCCCTCGACGTCCATCACCAGCACGATGGACTTCAGCTGAGACCAGCGGCGCCAGTAGGCGGCCGGGAAGGCGTTGAAGTAGGTCTCGAAGGAGGCTTCCTCGCCGGCCGGGATGGTCACGGAGGTGCGGCCGCTCCAGCTGAGGCGCTCGCGGTTTTGCTCGGACTCGATGAGGTAGAGCATGCGGACGTCGACCGGCTCGCCACGCTTGGGCAGCAGGATGCGCTGTACGGGTTCGTACGCAGCAGATTTGTTGGCAGTCACGATATTTTCGGTTCTCCACACAGGTTTCGACAGTATTCAGGAACCAAGATTAGTGGTTTCGCACTCTTCAGCTGAGTTCCCACGCGGCTGAAAGCTAAGCCGAGAGGGGTGCATCCTCCGAGATGGGTTCGATGCCCAGACGGTTGAGCATGTAAAGCACGCGGGCGCCGAGGTCGTCAGCCAGCTCGCGGGTCTCCTCTACGGTTTCTGCCGTAGCGATATCCCAAATCTTGATGTCCTTGCCGACTTCGTCGCCTATGATTGCGGCGCCAAAAGGAAATCGACCTCGATGGTCACGAACTCGTGGCCGCAATTGTCAGAGGCTCAAGAGAGTGTCGAATCGGAGGGAGATTGAGAAAGTAGAGAACAATACTGACTAATTTTTCGCTAACTGACAACTATTAACTCTGTGCAATAAGAAGGATACTCCTCATAGCAACACATGATCAGAGTGTCTTTCTTCCTATTTCAGTCAGCTCAAAGAGTCGACTTTAGCGAACCTCTTCCCAACTGCTCCCCAAGTGAGATAAACGCCGGTACAAACAAGAAATGCTGCAAAAAGAACGCCAGCAAGGGAAAACGAAACCTTCAGAGAAATCCCCGCCATCACATGCCCCAATGAGGAACCAAGGATGGGCCTGACCCCCGACGTGTCTACTCTCCGGGGGTCAGGCCCCAAGCCCACCCGTGGAGTTCACAACCTATATAGGAACACGCCCCGACGAGGTGACGAGAATCCCCTCGTCGCTGTCGGACGGCGGTTTCCCGACCGGTGGCCCGGCCGCCGGCAAACCTCACCCGCGGCCGCCCGGGCCCTGTCCATGGCCAAGCCCAGTCTGGTGCCCCCGGCGCCAACGACTTCCGGTGCCACCCCGGGACGGTGAATTGCCCGTCATCCTCATTCCCGGGACCGGGTCGTCGAACAGCTCATCGGTACCGGTGCCTCGAACCACGGGCCCCGGGAGCACAGCGCAGCCGATCGCTTTGACGTCCACCCCGAGATGCGCCACGGATACTCCCGAAACGCCGGCAAAACGAACGCGCTTGCCTGGGAACAGCAGATCTCCGGTTCCATGCTGCTGAATGAGCTGACCATCGGCGACATCACTCGACCGAGCGTGCGGTACACCTTCCTGGGCACGCGGCACGACAATGCCGTGCTCCCCCACTAAAACTCCTTCGTGCGGGAACCCGGCGTCACCAACATCACCGTCCAAGACGTGTGCCCCGCCCACCGCACCGAGCACTACGGCTTCAATTACGCCCCTGTCGCCCAGGGCATCGTCGAGGACCCGCTGACCGGGACGGCGTGGCGGGACCACTGCACCGGTACCGGACCGGAGCGATAGTCCTCGACGGACGAGGATCAGGCGCCCGGGGAGCCTCCCGTCCGGCACGTCCACGACTCGGCGTAGCGGCCGCCCTTCGCCAGCAATTCATCGTGCGTGCCCCGTTCTGCGACCGTCCCGTCCTCCGAAAGCACGACGATGAGGTCGGCATCGCGGACGGTGTGCAGGCGATGGGCGACGACGATCACGGTGTGATCGCCGCGCAACGCTTCCATCGTGCCGACAATCGCCTGCTCAGTGGCCGCATCCAGCGAGGACGTTGGCTCGTCGAAAAGCACCACCGGGGAATCCTTCAGAAGCGCCCGGGCGATGGCGACGCGCTGCCGCTCGCCTCCCGACAGCAGCGTCCCCTCCTCCCCCACCGGGTTATCCCACCCGGAAGGCAGCAGCTCCACGATGCGGTCCACCCCGGATCGCCGGGCGGCCTCGCGCAAGCGGTCTCCGTCGCCGGGCTTGGAACCGAATCCGGGGTCGGCGAAGACCACGTTGTCCCGCACGGACGCGTCGAAGAGGAACGTCTCCTGGAACACCGGGGTCACCAGCGAGTTTACGCCGTCGGTGCCGATCCGAGGCAAGGGCACCCCGCCAATGAGGATCTCCCCCGAGTCCGGATCATGAAAACGCGACAGCAGCCGCATGACCGTCGTCTTGCCCGCCCCCGACGGTCCCACTACGGCAACCAGTGCTCCCTGAGGTGCACGGAAGCTGACGCCGTCGAGAACCTTCTTATCCCCGTACCCGAAGCTCACGCCGCGGAACTCCACGTCATGCCCGTCGGGCAGCTCCGGTGCGGCAGGCTCGGGAAGGGCGGGGATCGCCCGCAGGTCACGCAGCGCAGCCAACGTGTTGCGGCCCGCGCCGAAACCGCCGGACAACGCTCCCGCCGTGGTGATCGGTCCGGTGAACTGGACGACCACAATGAGCATCGGCGCCAAATGCGCCGGTGACATCCCGCCCGTCGCGGCGACCGCCACGGCGACGACCACCGCCGCCGTGAACACCGCATGGACGACCGAGCCCAACCGTCCGATGGCCGCGCCTTGCGTCGACGTCGCCTTCGCGAACGCATCGTGTTGGGCCTGGATCGCCTCATCCACCATCGCGTCCGCCGCCGAACCGTCGCCCGCGGCGCGAATCACCTGCTGGCCGCGGGTGAACTCGATCAGCCTGCCGGAGACGGCAGCTACGGCGTCAGCATGCGCTTCGTCCGACTCCCCGCCAACCCGGCCAATGGCCCGGTAGGCGAAGAAGAGCACCGGCGCCGACGCGACGAGAACCAACCCGACGCGCCAATCCACCGCCAGAATTCCGAGAGCGATGACGGTCGGCGCAACCACAGCAGCGATGACGGGCCTCAGGATCACGTGCGGCACGGACGCCGCGAACGCCATGCCCGAAGACGCCATCTCCGAAAAGCGGCCGGCCGTGGACTTGGTGACGTACCCGAGTGGCAACGTCAGCACGCGTTCGCCCAGGGAACGCAGCAGGGACGACAGCACCGCTGCGGAATTCGCCCTGCCGACCGTCCCCGCGGCGAGGGACAGCACCGCATGGGCGGCCGCGAGGCCGGCGATGACGCCGGTGAAACGCCACGCCGTCGCATCATCTCCCACGGCCAGAGCCGACAGCAGCGGCAGCAGCGCGACGAACGCCGCACCCTGTGCCAGCGCGGCAAGCGCGGCCAACGCAATGAGCCACGCCAGCGTCATCTTCGAGCGCCGATCCGTCATCGACCACAAGTCCCGGATCATCGGTTCCCTGCCTTTTCATCGTCTGCTTCAGTGCCCCGCGGGGCGGATGGTTCGTCGTCGAGCGCGAACGCGCGCCACAGATCCCGGTAGCGGCCACCGCGCGCAAGCAACTCGTCGTGGGTGCCCGCCTCCGCGACCGCTCCCCCATCGAGAACGAGGATGCGGTCGGCGTTGCGGATCGTGCTCAATCTGTGCGCAATCACGATCACCGTCCGCGAACGAGCCAAACGCTCGATTGCGGACTGAATGAGGGCCTCGGAAGCCGGATCCGCGTAAGCGGTTGCCTCGTCGAAGATGAGCACCGGCGCGTCCGTGACAATCGACCTCGCGATGGCCACGCGCTGCGCCTCACCACCGGAAAAGGTCACGTCGACGTTGACCACCGAATCCAGGCCCTTCGGCAGCGCCGCGATGACCGTATCGAGGTTCGCGAGCTTCGCGGCCGCCATGATTTCGCCGTCGGTGGCGTCTCTCCTGGCCAGCCGGATGTTCTCCCGCAAGGGCAGCGTGAGCAACTGCGGATCCTGGAACACCACCGACACCGAACGGTGCACGTCGCGCACGGCGATGTCGCGAAGATCGTCGCCGCCCAGCAGCACCGAGCCTTCGACAGGGTCGTGGAAACGTGCCAACAGCCGGGCGACGGTGGACTTTCCGGAACCGGAGGACCCCACCAGCGCCGTGAGGGTCCCCGGTTCGAACGTCGCGGACATCCCGTCGAGGACCCGCGGCCCATCCCCGTAGGAGAAGACCAGGTTCCGAACCTCGAGCGCGCCCCCGCGCGCGGGCACCGGATCGGCGGGCTCGGCGATCGGCGGCGTGCTCAGCACCTTCGCAATGGACTTCAGAGCGGCGAGCCCCGCGATGATGGGTTCGGAGTTCATGGCCACCCGCACGATCGCCGCGGAGAGTCCAAGGCCGAGAACCAGCCCGGCGACGAGACCCTCGGGTTTGCCGCCCGCGGTGTCCCTCAAAGCGAGGCCGGCGCCGCACACCACTGCGAGGACCGTGATCGGGGACGTCACCACGTCGATGAGCCCGAGATAGATGTTCGACTGCCGGGACCAGGCGGACCACGCGCGGACGAACGACGACGCCGCGGCATCGTAGCGGCCCGCGCCCTGGTTGGCGCGTCCGAAGGACTTCATCACAGGGATGCCGCGCACCAACTCGATGACCGCAGCCGTCACTTTTTCAGAGGCTCGCTCGTAGTCGCGCTGAAGATCGGCTCCGCGCGAAATCATCATGCCCATCAGGGCGAAGGTGACCAGCACTGGGACGACCGCCACCGCCGCGATCCGCCAATCGACCGCGACGAGCGCGATGAGGGAAAGCAGGGGAACCAGCACCGCCACCACGGTCTCGCCGACGGTGTGGCCCATGAGCTGGTGGACGGCCGCGACGTCCTTCTCAACCGACCCGATGATCCCCGACGAGCGCCGGGCGTCCAGCCAGCCCAGCGGCAGCTTCCGGATATGGGCAACCAACCGGCGCCGGAGGTGGAGCTGCAGGTCGTTATCCGCCCGGTGCGAGAGCATGCCGGCGGCGCCGTCTGCAGCCATTCGCACCGTCGCGGCGACGACGATGACAGCCACGGCCAACCACGTCCGATGCACCGGGGCCTCCGGGTACGTCATCGCGATGTCGATGATGCCGACCAGCGAAGCGACGGTAGCCACCGACGACAGGACGGACAACGCGACCACCGCACGCATCCGGGTCCGGATCGGGGCGAGCAGCGACCACGGGCCGACGGTCCCGTCCACGGCGCTCACTTCCCCGCCTCCCCGATCACGCTTTTCTTCGCGAGAGTGCAGAAATACACCATGCCGGCGCGTGAGGCTCCGTCCAGCTTCAGCCCGTTGGCTTCGGCGAGGTCCTCGAGCTCGCTGCCCCGGAACACCCGGTGGCCCATCTTCGCCATGACGGCCATGTCGACCCGCTCGTTCACGTCGGGATCCTCGACGAACGTCTGCACGTAAGCGATGCCGCCGTCGGCGAGCAGCCCGGAGACCCTGCCGAGCGCGGCTCCCGCATCCTTCATTTGGTGGAGCGCGCCGCACACCCAGATTTCACAGGCCCCGCCGGGCTCTCCCGCGAGCGGCGTGAGGATGTCGGCAACGTGGAATTCCGTCCGGGCCCCGAGCCCGTCGGCGGCGGCGCGTTCGCGGGCGATGCGGATCGCATTGGGCGACAGGTCGTAGCCGACGATGTTCGCCCTGCGATAGCGAGACTCAGCGGCGAGCGTGCGGGCGAGCCACCCGGTTCCGCAACCGAGGTCGAGGACCCGGGCCGGCGCATCCGGCCCGGGATCCAGCGCACGGAGCTTCCGGTACACGGCGGCGGCGTCCATCGGTTCGCGCGCATAGCGGCTTAGGAACCTCGGCTCGACCTTGTCCTCGTAGGCCGCGAGGAGCCTGCGGTTGTTCTGGACGATCTGGGCGATCGACTTCATCTGGTTCTGTCTCCGGGTGTGTGGGCCGCGTCCACGCGGCGGTTTCGGGTTAGATGCTCGGATTCGCGGGCCGTCATGCAGACTCCCCCGGCCTCGTTTTCACGGCGATGCCCCACGCCGCGAGCACGGCGATACCAAAGAACCAGGCCGCGCAGACCACCAGACCCGCAGCCCCGGTGCCGTTGACGGCCTCGCCGGCCGCGGATACGGGGGTGTGCCCGGCGATTCCGCGCAGGAGGGGACGGAAGTGGTCGGCGGGCATGAGCACCGTGTTGACGAACATCGCAACGATGATTAACGGGATGAGGGCCACGGAGCCCTGGGGGCTGGTGATGGAGAACGCGATGTACGTGCCGGTGCATGCGGCCGCCGCGGCAACCATCGCGCCGGTCACCGCGATCCTCCACCACCAGGACGCCTCAGGGGGGCTGTCGGAAAGCAAGGCGGCCACCGCCGCGACGACGACCGACATCGCCATGATCCGGATGAACTCAGCGATGATCCGTGCGACCGGCACGGCCGCGTACGGCGCCGGCATGGTGATCAACCGCTCGTGGAGGCCATTGCTGCGTTCAACGAACACAGTGGACGATCCCGTGATGGCCAAGATGAACGCCCACGTCGTCACGACCAGGATGACCGCGTTCGGGAGTTCGAACTCTCCGGTGAGCTGCCTGACCAGGCTACCGAACATGCGGTTGACGATGAACAGGTACACGAGCGGAGCAATGAACGTCATGAACCAGAAGTCGGGGCGCCGCAGCCAAATGTGGGCAATGCGCCGCAGATGCACGAAGATGGGGCCGATCATGATTCGCTCCTCGAGGTGAACCGGCGGATGAACAAGACGATTCCGGCGACCGCCGCGACACCGAGCCACAGGGCTGCCTCTTCCCCGGCACTATCCGGGAAGGCATCCGGGGACGCCGCCCTGATCACCTCGATGATCGGCGAAAACGGCATGTGACGTACGACGTCGCGCAGGGAGCCGTCCAAAGCGGTCGCCGGAATGAACGCGGTGGAGAACATGAGCAGCAGCATTTCCAGCGCCTGGATCGATGAGGCTGTCGACACCGGGGCGGGCACCATCAGGATCACCCCGTCCGTGACCAGGGACAGGACCGCGGCGGCGAGCAGTGACCACAGGACTGTCCACGCGACGTCACCGAGAGCCATGTCGAGGCCGCAGGACCACGCGACGACCAGCAGCGCCGCGATCGACGCGGACATCCGCAGCACATCGGTGGCGAGCCTGCCGGCGACATAGCCGCCTGTGGCCCCGGGCAGCACGCGCACGCGGTCAACGAGCCCGGATTCGACGTCCTGTCCCACCGCCATCGCCGACGCCGCGGCGGTGAACATCGCCGCCTGGAACAGGCAGCCGCCGAGCACGAAACGCAGGTACCCGAAGCCGGATTGCCCTGCCGAGTACCCAAACACCGCGTACAGGCACAGCAGGAAGAGGGGAGGAACGACGAACATGGAGATCAGCGACGCGGTGTTGCGTCGCAACAGCAGCAGATCCCGACGGAGGAACGCCGCGACCGACGTCGCACTCATCGCGCCGCACCCCCTGCGTTCATCGATATGAATACCTCGTTGAGGGTGGGCGGCGACACGCTCAGCGAATCCGGCAACGCGTCCGAGGCCTCCATCGCCTGCGCCACCGCCTCGAGGACCTGCGGTCCGGGGTCGACGTCGAGGGACACCGACTTCCCCGCGACGCGGGCGCCGTCCAGGCACGTTCCTCCGAGGCAGCGGGCGAACGCCTCCGCCTCGGCGGTGGTGGCAAAGGACACGCGGAGCACGTGCGACCCGAAGTCGCGGCGCAATTCCTCCGGCGTTCCGCTGGCGACGATGCGGCGGTCCTTGAGCAGATGGACGTGGTCGGCCAGTGCCTCCGCCTCTTCCAGGTACTGGGTGGTCAGCACCAGGGTCATTCCGTCGTCCCGCAGTTGCCGGATGAAGCCCCACAGCTCTTCGCGGCTGACCGGGTCCAGCCCCGTCGTGGGTTCGTCGAGGAACAGCAGCCTGGGCACGACGCACAGCGACGCGGCGATGTCGAGACGGCGCCGCATGCCACCCGAATAGGCCGACGCCAACGTCGAAGCACTGTCTGCGAGCGAGAATTGCGCGAGCAGTTCCGTCGCGCGGGCGGCCGCGTCGGCGCGGTCGAGTCCGCGCAGCCGCCCGAAGAACTCCAGGTTCTCCCGGCCGGTGAGGTTCTCGTCGATCGCCGCGAATTGGCCGGTGGTGGCAATGTCGGCGCGCACGCCCGCCGGATCCTCTTTCACATCGCGCGAGAAGATGCTCACCTCGCCGGAGTCTGCGGTAATGAGCGTCGACAGGATTCGGATGAGGGTGGTCTTGCCTGCGCCGTTGTGGCCGAGGAACGACACGATCGACCCGGCGGGCACGGTGAAACTCACGCCGTCGAGCACATGCTTGCGCATCCGGGCGCCGCGCTTTCCCTTGCGCCCGCCGTCCGGCGGAGCACCTGCCCCGCCTTCGGGCGCGGTGCCGGCTTTGCCCGCAATCGGGTAGCTCTTCGTGAGGTCGCGGACGACGATCGCCGCACCCCGTTCAGCTTGATCTGTCATCGTTTCTCCTTTTCTTTGGTGTCGCAGTGGGCCGCTGCCGGCAGTGGCCCCGTGGTCGGGTTGTCATGCGGCGTTTCGATATGGATGCCCGCATCGCGGGCGAAGGCGAGGACCGGTTCGAGGAGCCGGGGTGGCCGACGAGATCCCGGCACCCCGGCGCGACCGGCTTCCCCGCGACCGACGCAACGGTGGCGGCAGCAATCGCCGCGGTCATTTTGTAGGAACCTGGGCCGGTCGCCCGGACTACGGTCGTCTCGGCCGCCGGCCCCGCATCGCCCGCGCCGGCGTAGACGCAGCCCCAGAACGCCCGGATGAGCCCGCGGTTCTCCGAAACTTGGAAGATCACGCGATCGCCGGGGCCGATGCCGGCTTCAGCCAACCGAGTCGCAGCCGCCACCGCCTCCGCATGGACCCGGCCGTACGGGACGAGGACGTCCCGCCGATTCTCGACGAAGGTGATCCCCTTCTTCGTCTCATCGGCCTTGTCCCGAAGCACGTCGCTGATGGTCCGGATCGTGTTCACTGGTACCTCTTTCGGTTGCCGGCGCCATGCCGGTGCCGGGCGGACCGGGCCCGCATGGCGCGACCCGGAGGATGTGTCTGAAGGGTTGAAGCAACTGGGTGGGGCGCGTCTCCGTACAGGCTCGGAAACGCTCGCGGGCTCGGGGCCCGCCGGTTCCGGGTGCCCGTCAAGTCACTGCGGACACCAGGGCGGCAACGAAGGCCGCGGCGGACGCTGCAGCCGCGAAACCGTCACGCACTCGCCAGGGGTGATCGGTGCGGAAGGTACGTCGCGGATGGCGGCCGAAGTTGCGCATCACCAGGGTCAGGGACAGCTTTTCGGCGCAGCGCACGGCGCTGACGAACAGGGGAAAGGCGATGCGCGCGGGCGTCGTCGCGCGAATGAAGCCGGAGCGGAAAGACTGCCCCGGTCGCATCGAGCGCAATCTAATCGCCCATGTCAGCTGGGGGATTTCGCTGCGCAGGAACGCCGCGATGCTCACCCCGGAAATCGCTATGGTGCACCATGTGTAGGGCACCCGGAGGCGTTGCACCATGGCGTCGAAAAGCTCCTCGACGCGCATACACGCGGAGACCAGGACCGTCCCCGCAAACACGGCCGTCAGTAGCAGTCCGTGATGGATGCCGTGGCGGACAGCCTCCGCCGGATCCCCACTGCCGTAGAACTCGGAGCGCCACCCGAGCAGGCCGAAGAACACCCCGATCAACAGGACGAGGAGGACCTTCCCCGCCGTCGCCCGAACGTCGCGTTCCGCGATCGCAGCGAGTGCGAGGAACGCGACCCCCGTCAGAGCGAGAACGGCGTCTCCGCCGGAGAGCAGCCCGGCGACGAGGACGAGCATCACCGCCGCGACAATCGTGATGGCGTTCAACCCCGCGCGCCTTCGAGCGGCGGATCCACTGGTCCAGGGGCTTTCGTCCAAGGACGTCCGTGCGCCGGCCGCGGGCAGTGCGCGATCCCGCCGGGACGACTCCGGGGAAGCCGGCACGTCGGCTGCGGGACCGGACCAGGCGACCTTCCCTTCGGCGACGATGCTCGCCCGATCCGCCCACGTTCGCGCAGCACGGCGGTCGTGGCACGTGAACACAACGGTTCCGCCGGCCCCTGCGTATTCCGCTAGGGCATCCAGTACGATGCGCGAGCTCGGCGAATCCAGATGCGCCAACGGCTCGTCGAGAAGCAGCAAACGGCGATTGGCCGCCACCGCCAGGAAGATGCCCAACCGTCTTTTCTGTCCGCCCGACAGGACGAACGGCGAGACGGGGTCAAGTGCCCGGGGGCACAAGGCTTCCCGCAGTTTCCACAGCTCATCGGCGCCGAGTGGTCCGTGCGGGTCCGTGCCGGCCAGCGCGGAGTCGATTTCCGCGGCGACGGTCGCGCGGGTGAACTGGTGCTCGGGGTTCTGGAACGCCAACGACGCGAAGGCGTCGGGGACGCGCCGGGCGGACGCGCCGTCAATCCGGAGGTCCGCTCCCGCCTTCATCTGGCCCGACAGCACCGCCAGCAAGGTGGACTTACCGACTCCGTTGGCACCGACTAGGGCATGAATCTCGCCCCGTTCCAGTGTCAGATCGGCCCCGTTCAGGATCCGCTCCCTGCCCCGGGCCACATGGGCTCCGGTCAAGGCCAGCAGTGGAACGGCGTCCGCCTCCGATTCCGGATCGGCGCCATCCCCGGCTCCCCGGGGCCTTCGCCGCCGGTCCGGACTGAGACGGTCCGGTGCCCCCGTGCCCGGCGTACTGGCTTCCGGCGCTCCGGCGGTCGCGGCCGACGTCGCAATGCCCTTCACCGCGATACCCTCCGGCGCTCCGTGCGCGGCGACGCTCCCGTCCGCATCGAGGATTGTCACCGTGTCGACCCACCCGTCGAACGGACGGAGGTCGTGCTCGATGAGCAGGATGACGCGCCCCGGGGCCCGCAAATCACGGATGGCGGCGAACAGCGCCCGCCGACCGTCCTCGTCGACGTGGGCGGCGGGCTCGTCGAAGATCATGACCTCCGGCGCCCTGGCCACCGCACCAGCGATGGCCATCCGCTGGCGTTGCCCGCCCGACAAAGCCCACGGATCCTTCTCCGCGAGCTCTGACAGCCCGAGCTCCGATAGAGCCTCGGCTGATCGCTTGGCGACGATACCGGCTTCCACGAGGGAAAACTCGAGGGCCATGGCCACGTCATCGACGACTCGGAGCGTGAGCACCTGCGTCGCCGGGTCTTGCCCGACGAAGGTGACCCGGTCCCCGTCCACGGGGCGTTCGGTGCCGTCGGCATCGACGATGTGCACGAATCCGGCATGGTCGATGGGGATGTGCGAGGGAATCAGTCCAGCGATGAGGTGGGCCAGGCTTGTCTTTCCGCATCCCACGGGTCCCGTGATGGCGTTGATCGTGCCGAAATCGAAGGAGAGATCCACCATGTCGGGTGCCCATCGCCCATCGGCGTGCCGCACGCCCGCGCCCCTAACCCGTAACCGGGCCGGGGCCGTCCCGCGTGTCGCACCGGCGCACGCGGGTGCTCCGCCGGTCACCGGGTGACCCCGCGGCTGCGAAGCCCCTTTGCGACGGCAAAGCCCAGGACCAAAAACACCAAGCTCGAGGCCAAGGCTACGGCGAAGCTGATCAGGGTCATGGGCGTGGTCGGCGAGTCGACGCCAACTGCGCGCGGGGCCATCGTTCCCATCAGCGCGGAGAACAACATCGCCGACGCCACGAACTGGGTACGCGTCCACCGCCGGTACAGGGTGACCATGAATGGAAGCTCGATGAGCAATCCTTCCATGATCAGCGCCCCGATCGCGGCGACGCCGAACGGGGTGGTCGCCGCGGACACGACGCCCATGGCAAGGCACGCGATGAGGCTCGCGCCAGGCTTGCGGACGACGATGAGGGGAACGACGCACTGCAGGAACCACAACCCGAGCGTCGCCGCGACGAGATAAACGTGGGCGATGCCGGCGAACACCTGCAGGTAGGTCAGGGGCACGACGACGAGAGACCCCGCGACGCCGATCGCGGCGGCGACGAGCATATCGCGGGTGGATGGTCGGCCACCCGCTGCGACCGGTGCGACGTGTACCAACCGCCCGTCGTCCGTCTGCGACGCCACCGCGTCGCCGTCGCCCGTCCCGTCCGGGCCCGCGTCCCCGACTCCCCCTCCGGAGAGGGGTTCTCTGGTCGATCCACGTTTTCTGTTCATCGTCGCCGCCTCGCTTCCGTTGCCGATTCCCGATCAGGAACATAACTTGAAACAGTATTAGGTTAGGCAATCCTTAGCCACTTATGCCAGACTCGAATTATTGACTTTGCCCCCGCTTCCCCCCATTACGTTGTTAGCAGTTCCACCTCAGGGCACCGAAGATTCATAACCTGTCCACCCGATTGGGCTGGTTATGTTTATTTCCGTTCCCTCCGTCTGAAAGGACAGTGGAACTAGTCGCTGGCTTCGGTATGGCTTATTCCCGCCCCTGTCTGAAAATGATCCGGGGGTGATGCCGCCGAAGACAGTGACATACTCAAACTGCTAATAGGAACCTGACCCAGCCCAGGTGGTATGAGGTCTCACAGTAATGTGGATGCCAGCGCAAGCATGTCCGACAACCCCAGCGATGAAGCTTAAATAGTCCAACTTCTCATTCATCGCTAGGAGGCATACACCCATGGCCTATGACTTCGTCATTGGCGTAGACGTCGGCAAATACTTCCACCACGCCTGCGTCCTCGATCCCCAAGGCAGGCAAGTCCTGTCCAAACGCATCAATCAGCATGAAGGCTCGCTACGCAAGCTCTTCGGCCAATTCCTCGCCGACAACGCCTCGGTCCTTGTTATTCCCAACAACATCGGCCGGTTGACCGTCGCAGTCGCCCAAGACATGGGGGCAGATGTTCGCTATCTACCAGGGCTTGCGATGCGACAGCTCTCTCGCATCCACGTCGGCAACTCCAAGACCGATGTACGCGACGCCTACGTCATCGCCCATGCCGGCCTTAACCTTCCAGATTCCCTGCGCAGTGTCGACCGCGTTGAGGAAGTCTTTATCCAGCTGATTTAGGCCGTGACAGCGGCATCCTCCGAGATGGGCTCGATTCCCAGGCGGTTGAGCATGTAGAGCACGCGGGCGCCGAGGTCATCGGCCAGCTCGCGGGTCTCCTCCACGGTCTCGGCGGTGGCGATGTCCCAAATCTTGATGTCCTTGCCGGCCTCGTCGCGCGGGATCTCGCGGCCCAAGTACACGATGTAATCCGGGATGGTCACCAGACGCAGGTCCTCGAGGTAGCGGTCCGGGTGCTCCGCCATGCCGCGCTCTTGGAGCACGTGGGCCATGTGGGAGTCGGGGTCGTTTTCGGGGTGGGCTACGGCGGCGTCGACAAGCAGGGCCTCGCCGGCGTACTTCTTCGTCAGCGCTACGGCAGCCTGCGCCAGCGCGTGGTCAGCTCCTGCGGCGAAACGCACGTGGATGCGGTGGGTGCCGAAGTGCTCGCGGACCTCGCGCTCCACCATCACGGGGATGAACTCTTCTAAGGTTGCGCCGGCCTCGTGGCGCTCAATGGTGGCGTCGAGGAAGGAATCAATCTCCTGCGCGGTGTACTCGTGGCCATAATCTGCGTGCAAGTCTTGGCGCAACGTATCGAAACGGCGGGCATTCGGGGAAGTCATCTCTAAACTCACTTTCTGTTCGCCTATTGTTAACCTGCTGTTAACTTTAATCAATCGTTGAGCGTCCGACAAGTTTTATGTGCGGCGTCCCGGCCCCGTGCGCTGGCGAAACCTCCCAAAGAAAGGCCAAAGGCCTGCCGGGTGTTCCGGCAGGCCTTCCTGGATTGTTCCTTCTTCTTATCGGGAATGCGCGTTGCGCGACTGCGCAGCTTGAGGTGTTCCTCGAGCCGCTCCGGGGACATCTTCCACATGCTGCGGTCTGCACGCTTCTTCTTGCGCTGGGCCATGCCGTCACCTCCTTCCATCGAGGTGTCTCAGCATAGCGCGCCACGCTGCACTATCGGGAGCAGCCGGGGCAGCGCCGCGGCTTAGTGGCCGCGCTCCTGCGTGATGGCTTGGCCATCACGGAAATAGGGGGCCAGCTTGTTGTCGAACATGCTCAGCGCGGACGCGATAGCCATGTGCATGTCCAGGTACTGGTAGGTGCCCAGGCGGCCGCCGAAGAGAACCTGGTTCTCGCGGGCCTCAGCGGCGGCGAGCTTGCGGTAGGCCTCCAGCTTGGAGCGGTCCTCCGGGGTGTTGATCGGGTAGTACGGCTCATCGCCCTTCTCGGCAAAGCGCGAGTACTCCTTCATAATGACCGTCTTGTCCTTGGGGTACTTATCGGCGCGCTCCGGGTGGAAGTGGCGGAACTCGTGGATGCGGGTGTAGTCCACGTCCGCATCGTTGTAGTTCATCACCGGGGTGCCCTGGAAGTCACCGGTCTCCAACACCTCCAGGTCGAAGTCCAGCGTGCGCCAGCCCAGCTCACCCTCGGCGAAATCGAAGTAGCGATCCAGTGGGCCGGTGTAGACCACCGGCGCGCTTGGCGACGCCCCCCGCACCTCCTCGCGCACGTCAAACCAGTCGGTGTTGAGACGGACGTCGATAAGCTCGTGCTCCGCCATCTTCTCCAGCCAGGCCGCGTAGCCGTCGACGGGCAGGCCCTCGTAGGTGTCGTTGAAGTAGCGGTTGTTGAAGGTATAGCGCACCGGCAGGCGCGTGATGTTGCCGGCCGGCAGCTCCTTCGGGTCGGTCTGCCACTGCTTGGCCGTGTAATCACGGATGAAAGCCTCGTAGAGCGGGCGGCCAATGAGCGCGATGGCCTTCTCCTCCAGGTTCTGCGCCTCATCTACGGCGAACTCGCCGGCCTGCTCCTTGATGAGCTCACGCGCCTCATCCGGGGAGTAATAGCGGCCGAAGAACTGGTTAATCAGGCCCAGGCCCATGGGGAACTGGTAGGCCGTGCCGTCGTGCATGGCGAAGACGCGGTGCTGGTAGTCGGTGAAGTCGGTGAACTGGTTGCAGTACTCCCACACGCGCTTATTCGAAGTGTGGAAGAGGTGCGCGCCGTACTTGTGAACCTCGATGCCGGTCTCCGGCTCGGCCTCCGAGTAGGCGTTGCCGCCTAGGTGCTCGCGGCGCTCGACGATGAGCACCTTCTTGCCCAGCTGGGAGGCTGCGCGCTCGGCCACGGTCAGGCCAAAGAATCCAGATCCAACAACGATGAGGTCATATGCAGTCATGGCCACCAGCTTAAGGCAGCAACACGTGCAAACGGCGGGTGACACCCAAGCGAGGAAACTCGCGTGTCACACCTTCTGCCACTCCAACACCTGACGTAGCATCTGTCCCGTTAGTTAACTTTTTGCGCTTCTCTTAACCTTGTGGCGCCACCATCCTAGGGAGTAACAGTGCACCTCAAACGTCGTCTTGTTCCCGCGAAATCGACGTGGTCAACGCCGGTTATCGCCACGGTCACCTCGATCGCTGTGGTCGCTGCCGCAGCCGTGGGCGGCCAAACCCTCATCCAGACCCAGGAAGCGGGCAGCGGCCCCATCGAAGTGAGCTCGGCCTCCGAAACCTTCGGCTCTGGCGAAACGGTCGTCGTGGATGACCCGGCCATCGCAGCCCAGGGCGAGGGCGAAGGCCCGCGCGCCGTCAAGCAATTCCACCGCGATGAGACCTTCTCCTCCTTCGCCATCACGTGGAAGGGCACGCGCGATGTCGCGGCCTTCGTCCGCGCGAAGCAGCCGGACGGGTCCTGGTCCGAGTGGTACGACATGGACTCGATGTCCTACAACAACGATGACCCCAACGCCACGAACGGCACCGAGCTCATCTTCGTGGGAGATACCAACGACGTGCAGGTCTCCATCAACAACGTGGACCTGGTGACCGGGTCGAACTTGGATGAGAAACTCACCGAGTCCCCCGTTGAGGACGCCGCGCTTGACGACGCCCCCTTCAACGTCGGCGACATCGCCCCCGTTGCCGAGACCGAAGAGCTTCCGGCCAACAGCGACGTCGAAGGCCTCGAGGCTGTCTTCATGGACGGCAACGCCCAGGAGGGCGAGGGCATTGAGCCAACCGCTGAGACCGATGGCATGCCGCGCGTGGTTTCGCGCGCCGGCTGGGGCGCGAATGAGAATATCCGCTGCAAGGGCGCCGACTACGACGACGGTGTGAAGGCCATCGCGCTGCACCACACCGCGGGTTCCAATAACTACACCCGCGCGCAAGCAGCCGCGCAGGTGCGCGCTGCTTACCAGTACCACGCCCAGAATTTAGGTTGGTGCGATATCGGATACAACGCGCTGGTGGATAAGTACGGCACCATCTACGAGGGCCGCTACGGCGGGCTCGCTAAAGCTGTGCAGGGTGCGCACATCGGCGGTTTTAACAAGAACACGTGGGGTATCTCCATGATCGGCAACTACGAGACTGCGCAGCCGACGGAAGCCCTCTTGGAATCTGTCACCGACCTTGCCGGCTGGAAGGGCGCCATTTCCGGTGTCGATCCGACCTCCCGCGTCTCCCTTCGCTCGGAGGGCTTCGGCGGCTCGCGCTACCCGGCGGGTGCTTCAGCCCCCGTCTATGGCCTCTTCGGCCACAGCGATGTGCACTACACCGCGTGCCCGGGGCAATACACCATTGCCCAATGGCCGAAGATCCGCGCGGCGGCGCACAAGAAGTACATGGCCATCAAGTCGGGCGCGTCTGGTTCAACGTCGACGGACTGGGACAGCGAGGATACGACCACACCAGACACCCCTGACTCCACGCCGAGCACGGCTGCGCCGTCTGCCCCCGCACCGGCCCAGGAGGCAACATCCTCGCTGGGCGATACTGAAATCCCGATGAGCACCGTAACAGCACTGGTAGGCCTGGCCGGCACGCTCTTCGCCATCATGTATGCCCGCTCGGACCAGCAGATTGACATGGACCAGACCGTCAATGGCCTGCCGGTGGAGCAGATCCCGGGCATCGTGACCAAGGTGCTGTCCCTGAGCAAGAACGAGGGTTTGAAGCAAACGTGGACGGCGGTCCTTAACGCCTTCGGCCCAGCGCTGGGCTTGGCGGTTGGCGGGCCGGATGAGTCGGCCGGCATCATTTACCAGCTCTTCCAGAACGGCATCGTGCTGAGCTCTGAGGACACTGGTACGCACGCACTCGTGGGACGCATCGCCAAGGAATGGGCGTCTGGCAACAACTCGGCAACGCTCGGCTTGCCGACGTCCGACGAAGTCCCCACCGGCCTCGGCAAGGAAGTCCGCGTGCAGTTCCAGGGCGGATCCATTGTCTACAACCCGGAGACTGAGCAGATTCAGGTCTTCACGGACTAATCCCCAAACACCCCTAGCCGCGTTTAGCTAGGGGTGCCGCCGTTGTGTCACTCATTGCTTTCAGTCACGCTTCGACGAGGTGGGCCGTCGCCTAGCGTGAGCGTGTGGGATCGCCGATGTGGCGGGAGCCACCCGGTGGCTTCCGCTTCGGCATTGTTGAGGGTTTAAATATCCGGTGGCGCTCCGCCCAAGACGCCCCCAGTGACCTGCTGCTTCAACGCCGCTTGCGCTGCCTGATACGCCGGCTGGGAAGTAATCGGCTCCGCCCACGGTGGCACATAATCCACCCCACCCCGCAGCCTGAAGACATAACCAGCACCCGTCGGCTTATCCGGATCATCATCATTGATGCCGTTGTGATAAGCACACAACATCGTCAAATTCGGTGGATCCGTCGCCCCACCCGCCTTCCACGGCACTAAATGATGCACCTGACAATAATCAGCCGGCTTATTACACCCCTCACGCGCACACGTCGGATGCTCCGCACTGGCCATAATCCGCTGCTCAAACCCAGCCAAACGCCGCACCCTGTGCAACCACACCGGCCCAATCGTTGGATGCACCAACGTCACATACCCAACCTCAGCAAACTTATAAGTGACAAACTCCCGGCCAGTCATCCGCCCACCATTGGTGAGTACTAGCTCAATATCATCGCCCTCACCCCGCACAATCCGTTCCAACTCATCCAAGGTCACCACCACATTGGTAGCCACCGCAGGCTTAGAACCGCCATGCGCCTTATTAAAGAACCCCTGCCCTGCCGCATCCAACAAATCAGCCGGATTAATCGACTCCAATGTCCCGCGCATCTCACTAATGCGCAACGCTGAATCAGTAATCGTCAACGAATGCGGACCCGACGCCCGATACGTCAACCTCACCCCAGGTTCAGGCACCCGCCGCGGCCGCAACTGCTTCAACCTCTCCCTCGCCACCTTCGGGATACGGTCTGCTGGAGTCCCCGCCAAGCGGACACGCAGATTCCACGCATCCAACTCTTTTTTCACCTTAGCGGTATAGGACTCAATCAAACTCAACGTCGCCACATCATGCCTGTGAGAAGCAGCAGCCGCACGCGCTTGGCGCTGTTTACCTGTAAAACGCGTCGGCCCAAAATACACCCCATACAACCCAGCCAACTCCGCAGCATCAGCCCTTGATGCACCACGCGCGCATAAATCATCCACACTGCCTACCGCAAGCCCCACAAGCTCCAACCCCGACCTGCGATAGGAGAAATAAGTCTCCAAATCCCCCATGCGACAAAGATTAAAACACCACCACCCACCCCGCAACCGGAGGCAGAAAACCCTCAGGTTCCGCCACAAATAGGGCCGGTAGCGCGGGGTTTCACGGCCACAGCAAAGCGGGGTACAGCAGTGCTAGAACCAGCGCTCGAGGACCTTTGCCACGCCTGCTTGGTGGTGCGCTAGCGTCACCGTATCTGCGGCCGCCGCGACATCCGGGTGAGCGTTTTCCATGGCAACACCGCACCCGGCCCACTCGAGCATCTCGATGTCATTGGGCATATCACCGAATGCGATGATCTCCTCGCGAGCAATACCATGGTGCTCGGCCAACCACTTAATTCCACGGCGCTTCGTCACGTTGGGGGCCGCGACCTCGAGGATGCCCTCGGACATTGAGTAAGTCACGTGGGCAAGCTCGGGATCGATGTGCGGAGCAATAAGCTCGTAGAGCTCCGGCGCGGAGAACGCCGTATTGCGGATCAACAGTTTGACCGCCGGACGAGACACCAACTCCCCCACGCTGACCAGCCCAAAGCCTTCGAAGAGTGCGTTCTCCGAATAGTGCGACTCAACGACGAAGAGTTCCTCAACCGGATCCATAACCGAGCCTCCCGTGCGTTCCGCACCGAAGCCAACGCCGCCATGGGGCTCGAGTACCTTGGTCGCCACCTCCACGATTTCCGCGAGGGCCTGCGGCGAGAGCTCGTGGGCGGAAAGCACGCGGTCTTCCGCCGAGTCATAAATCACCGCGCCATTTGATGTCACGCACACTGGGCGCACGGTCAGCTGCTCCAGCACGGGCATGATCCAGCGGAAGGGCCGGCCAGTTGCCAAGACGAACGCGCTGCCCGCAGCTACCGCGCGGGCCACTGCTTCGCGGTTTCGACGGGGAACTCGGTGGTTCCGGTCCAATAAGGTGCCGTCGATATCACTAATGATGAGGCGCGGAGCGCGGTCCGAAAATACGTCACTGGCCATAGCCCCGAGTCTACGTCAGGGCGACACGCTCAATGGCGTGCCCGCAACGCGAGTAACCACCACAGCGCTAAAACCCCGCCACCGCGTTGCACCCCGCCGCAATCCGTCACACCTAAAACGACGAAAGCGGCCGCCACGATAATGCTCGTGACGGCCGCGTCTTCGTGCAAAGACGCCTGGTTAGCTCTTAGGCGATAACGTCATCATCATCAACGTCTTCCCAGTTCAAGGAACGCTTGATGGCGCGCTTCCAGTCGCGGTAGAGAGCCTCGACTTCTTCCTTCTCGCGCTGTGGCTTCCAGACCTTGAAGTCTCCCTGCTGGGAGCCCAGCACGCTGAGGTCATCCCAGAAGCCGGAGTCCAAGCCGGCGGCAAAGGCCGCACCGGTGGCGGTGGTCTCCACGTTCTTCGGGCGGTGAACCTCCACGCCGAGCATGTCTGCCTGGAATTGCATGAGTAGCTCGTTCATGGTCATGCCGCCGTCGACTCGCAGCTCGGTGATCTCCACACCGGAATCAGCAACCATGGCGTCAGCGACGTCACGGGTCTGGTACGCGGTGGACTCCAGGACCGCGCGGGCCAGGTGCTTGCGATTGGCGTAGCGGGTCAAGCCCACGATGACACCGCGGGCATCCGGGCGCCAGTACGGAGCGAAGAGTCCAGAGAAGGCCGGCACGATGTAGACGCCGCCGTTGTCCTTAACCTCACGCGCCATGTTCTCGATGGAGGCGGAGTTCGGGATGATCTGCAGGTTGTCACGCAGCCACTGCACCAAGGAACCACCCATGGAGACGGAACCCTCGAGCGCGTAGACAGGACGCTCGCCCTCGCGCTGGAAGCACACGGTGGTGAGCAGGCCGTTCTCAGAGAACTTCGGGGTGGTACCGGTGTTGAGCAGGAGGAACAGGCCGGTGCCGTAAGTGTTCTTCGCAGAACCCGGGCGGAAACAGCCCTGGCCGAACATGGCGGCCTGCTGGTCACCCAAAATGGCGCGAATCGGCACGCCGGCCAGCGAGCCGCGCTCGCGCACGGTTCGGAAGTCACCCAGGGACGGGCGGATCTCCGGGAGCATGGACGTCGGGATGCCCATCTCCTTGCACAGTTCCTCGTCCCACTCGAGCTTCTCGATGTCCATGAGCAACGTGCGCGAGGCATTGGTGACGTCGGTGGCGTGCAGGGCCTCCTGGCCGTTGTCACCGTCCGCACCGCCGGTGAGGTTCCACAGCAGCCAGGTATCGATGGTGCCGAAGAGCAGCTCGCCCTTTTCAGCGCGCTCGCGCGTGCCCTCGACGTTATCGAGGATCCACTTCACCTTCGGACCGGCCGGGTAGGAGTTGATAATGAGGCCGGTGCGGCGGCGCCACTTGTCCGCGCCCTCGTCGCCGGCGAGTTCCTTACAAATCTCGGTGGTGCGGGTGTCCTGCCAGACAATGGCGTTGTACACCGGCTTGCCCGTGTTCTTGTCCCACACAACGGTGGTCTCACGCTGGTTAGTAATACCGAGGGCGGCGATGTCTTCGACGTTGATATCGCCGTTGGCCAAAGCCTCACCCACCGCGCGGCGGGTGTTGCTCCAGATTTCCTCCGGGTCATGCTCGACCCAGCCCTTCTCCGGGAAGATCTGCTCGTGCTCGAGCTGGCCGACGGACACCTGTTCGCCGTCGTGGTTGAAAATAATGCAGCGGGTAGACGTGGTTCCTTGATCAATTGCTGCTACGTAGCTCTTGGTAGACATTGTTTTCTCCTTGTCGGGGTTGGTTTAAAGAACCATGGACAACAGGCCAACGGCGACGGCCGCCAGCATCGGTGCAACTACCGGGACCCATGCATAGCCCCAGTTGGCGTCTCCCTTGTCCTTAATGGGAAGGACGAAGGCGTACATGATGCGGGGGCCAAGGTCACGGACCGGGTTAATCGCGTAGCCGGTGGCGGTGCCGAGGGACAGACCAATAGAGACGATGACGAAGGCAACACCGAAGTAGCTCAGCGGGCCCAGCTCTCCTCCGGTTGGGCCGAATGCGATGAACATGAGCAGCACGCAGGTAGCAATGAACTCGGTAACCGCGTTCCACCCGTTATTCGGGTGCGCGGGCTTGGTAAAGAAGATGCCCCCGGTGTTCTTGTTCGCGCCGGTGACGTTGCCGGCTTCGTCGAGGTTGTTGGCGTCGAAAAGCTGCTTAAAGGTAGCCCAGGCAAGGAATGCACCAAGCATGGCGCCGAGAATCTGCCCCAGCAGGTAGTAGGGAACGAGGCTCCATTCGAGGGAACCATTCACGGCCAGCATGATGGTGACCGCCGGGTTGAGGTGGCCACCGGTGGGGTCGGCAACACTAGCGCCGATGAACACCGCGAGGCCCCAGCCCATAGCGATGACGATCCAATCCGAACCGCGTGCGCCCGAGGTTCGAAGGTTAACAACAGCGCATACGCCGTTACCGAGCAGGAGCAGCAGCGCAGTGCCGATGAACTCCCACAGGAATGCATCCATTCCGGTCATTAGATGTCCTTTCTTATCTGCCTAGGCCAAGGGCCCAGCGAGGGATATCCACCGCTCGCTGGGCCCCGTGACTTTTAGGCTTCTTCCTTGGTGGCTCGTGCGCTTCCTGCGCGCTCGAGGATGTCATTTGCCTCACGGTCGGTCAGCGCTGCCTCGGCGGCGAGCTCTGCCTCGGTGTGCTTGGTGAAGTGGGAGACTTCGCGCTCAATATCGGCCTGATCCCAGCCCAGCAGCGGGGCAACGAATTCAGCGATCGGCTGCGCAGCGGCAACGCCGCGGTCGGCGAACTCGATGGCCACGCGCAGACGACGGGTCACGATGTCGTCGATGTGCAGGGCGCCCTCGTGGGTCACGGCGTAGCGCACCTCTGCCCAGATGTAGCTCTCGGCGCCTGGAACCGGCTCGAGAAGCGTAGCGTCCTCAGCAGCCGGGGCGAGCACCTCGCCGATCAGCGAGCCATAGCGGCCGAGCAGGTGCTCGATGCGGTCTTCGCTGAGGTTATAGCGGCGAGCCAGCGCCGGTACCTGGTTGGCCAGCGCGTGGTAACCATCCGCGCCCAGAATCGGGGTGCGCTCGGTAACGGACTCGGACACCTTGGAACCCAGCTCCTTCACGGCCAGGTCCACGGCGTCCTTACCAATGACGCGGTAGGTGGTGTACTTGCCGCCGGCGACGGAGACCATGCCCGGTGCCACGCGGGCCACGGCGTGGTTGCGGGAAAGGTTGGTGGTGGAATCGGACTTGCCGGACAGCAGCGGGCGCAGGCCGGAGTACACGCCGACGATGTCATCGCGGGTGATCTTGTTGCGCACGCGCTGGTTGACCTGGTCCAGGATGTAGTCAATATCCGCCTTGGTCGGGGCCGGATCCGGCAGGGATAGGCCCTTTTCCCAATCGGTGTCGGTGGTACCGATGATCCAGTATTCGCCCCACGGGATGACGAAGAGCACGGACTTTTCGGTGACGAAGCACAGCGCGGCTTCCGCGTCGAGGGCATCCTTCGGAACCACGATGTGCACGCCCTTGGAGGCATGAACCGTGAACTTTCCTTCGACGCCGGCCATCTGCTGAATCTTGTCGTTCCACACGCCGGTCGCGTTGATGAAAACCTTGCCTTTGACGGTGGCCTCGCGGCCGGTTTCCAGGTCGCGGACCTTCGCAGCGGTGACGCGTCCGCGGGCGTCCTTCTCAAAGCCAATCACCTCAGTGCCGGTACGCACGTTGGCCCCGTATTCGGCGGCGGTGCGCAGGACGGTCATGGTGTGGCGGGCGTCGTCGACAAGCGTGTCGTAGTAGCGCACGCCACCGACGACGGCGTCCTCCTTGAGGCCCGGGGTCACTTTCAGCACGCCCTTACGGGTGAGGTGCTTCTGCATCGGAACGCTCTTGGCGCCACCCATGAGGTCATAGAGGGTAAAGCCGCCAAACATCATGACGCGCTCCCAGCCGCGGTGGGTCAGCGGGAAGATGAACTTCAGCGGCTTCACCAGGTGCGGTGCAAGAGTGGACATGTTGAGCTCGCGCTCCTTGAGGGACTCCGCCACCAGGCGGAAATCAAACATGGCCAGGTAGCGCAGGCCACCGTGGAACATCTTGGAGGAGCGCGACGAGGTGCCAGCGGCGAAGTCGCGGGCCTCGAGCACAGCCGTCTTCAGGCCACGAGTGGCCGCATCCACGGCGGCGCCGGCGCCTACGGAACCTCCGCCGATGATGACGACGTCATAATCCTCGGTGGAGTAGTCGTTCCAGGTCTTTTCAAAATACTCAGGGTTGAAGCTTGTAATACTCGTCGTGCTCATTGTTGACTGAGTCTCCTCTCTCGCTGCACGGCGTCAGAAAGTCCTGTCCAGTTGACGGAATGCGCAGCATAGTGTGCTCATCCACCACGAGCGCCCTGCTCACCGATGCCTCGGCTACCTGCCCGAGAGGCGGATGAGGAAGAAGTTTTCTCCCAAAGCCAATGCTATATATCACCTGGATTTCTCTCCGGAGACACTACTCACACGTAGGTTTCGTTGCCGTAAGCTGGCATTTTCAAGAAGCTTCATAGGATAACAAAATAAAATAACACCCCCTTCCGGGGGTGTTAACGGGCGTCACGAACTCTCCACAAGTCCAGGGATATAAGGACCTATTCCTTCTCTCGTTGCAGGCGCGCCATCGCCTCCAACACCTCAGCCATGCCATAACGCTCCGAGGAATACGTCACCGCACGGGCAGCCTTAATCACCTCAATGGGGGCGGTCTCCAGCGCCACCATATGCACAGCGACGCCTTCCCCACCCTCCGCAAAGGTCTCATCCCCTGGCTCGTTGGCAAAGAACAAGAGAGCCTTGGGCTCGGCGCCAATCTTCTTCACCACGGCTGCCAACCCCTCCGCAGGCGAAGACGCGGTCACCACTGCGCCGCCAGGAGCATCGTTGAACTGCACCCCTTCGGCCCCGTCCGCGCAGGCAATGCGCCAGCAGGTTTGGGGGAGATCCCCAAAAGCCGCAGCGTCCAGCACCTCGCCATGCGGCGAAATCACGATCACTTCCTCAACCTGCGGGTGCAGTTGTACAAGCGCCTCCTGGAGCCGCTTCGAAATCTCGCCGTTCTCCATGCTCAACGCACTCTGATCCGCCGCAATAACCCGCGGCGCTTCAGAGTATTCAGCCTTCACCCGGTGAGGCAGGCGGGAAACAATGATGCGCGATTGCGCCGCTGCAGACAGCAAGCCCTGCTCCACCACGGATCCGGCGAAAATCTCCTTGCTGCTCGCCGTCATCGAGGCCTGGGCTTCCATCACGTCGGATTTCAGTTGCGCCATGACCTCCGTGACCTTGTCGCGGCCTTCCCCGACGCCGCGCATGGCTTCCTCAACCACCGAGTTGAGGTTCTCCTTGATCCACTCGAGGGTTTCCGGCGCAGTACGCGGGCGATTCTTCTCTGCGGCGTCGGCTCCAGCTTCTGCAGTAGCGGTTTCCTCGTTACTGCCCGGCTTCATCAGTGCCATCCGATCCCGCATGAGCTCCACCGTGGCCTCGGAGACGCGGTCCTTAAGGCTTGTCAGATCATCGCGCAGCCGGCGCACGCGGTAGCGCTCACTCTCCACCTCGGAGTCCTGGGCCTCTGCCTCCTCCAATGTCGGGGCGCCGCCGCCCTTGCGTGCCGGCACCCAGAACTCGCCGGCCGGCATCGGGCCAAACTCCGCTTCATAGTCGGCCCACAGGCCCTCCAGGGCCTCCTGCATCCGGCGGCGCACCTCAGCGATGTCCGCGTCAAAGTCACCCGTCGTGTAATAAGGCTCCAAGGCCTTAATCAGCACAGGCGTCTTCGTGCGGCCCAGGTGCTTCTTCTGCCCCTTCGTCCACAGGCGCTGGGAGCCAAAGATAACCTGCGGAATAATCGGCACACCCGCGCCATGAGCAATCCGCGCCGCGCCATTGCGCATGCTGCGAATCTCAAAGCTGCGGGAGATCGTTCCTTCCGCGAACACCCCAACGAGCTCCCCGCTCTTGGCCAGCTCAATGCCCTTCACAATCGACGCCCCACCATCGATGCGGTCCACCGGCACATGGCCCATCAGCCGAAAAAGTTGTCCTGCCACCGGTGTCTTAAAGATAGAAGCCTTAGCCAGGTAGCGCACCAAGCGGCGCTTGCGATACGCCAGGAAAGCCCCAAAGAGAAAATCCATGTAGCCGGTGTGATTGCACACGATGACGGCCCCGCCCTTATCCGGGATATTCTCCTCCCCGGACAAGCGCATCTTGAGCCCCTGAGCAATAGTCACCCCGCGCCCGATGTGCGTGATCTGCCGGTAGAGGAAGTTAGCCACAGCGCTCATAGTGCTCCAAATGCTTAAGACCTCGCCGCCGGCGGAAGGCAGCAAGGAGGGGACAAAAGTAAGCGGCGCGCGAGCCGCCGCGCGCCGCGTTCTTCTAGGAGTTTACGGGGTACAGAACGTCCTTGCCCACGAATGGGCGCAGTGCCTCCGGAACCACGACGGAGCCGTCCGCCTGCTGGTGGTTCTCCAGAATGGCCACGAGCCAGCGGGTGGTAGCCAGGGTGCCGTTGAGCGTAGCGGCGTACTGGGTCTTGCCGTTCTCATCGCGGTAGCGCGTGGACAGGCGGCGGGCCTGGAAGGTGGTGCAGTTCGAGGTCGAGGTGAGCTCGCGGTAGGTCTCCTGAGTCGGCACCCACGCCTCGTTATCAAACTTGCGCGCCGCGGAGGAGCCCAGGTCCCCACCCGCAATATCGATGGTGCGGTAGGGAAGCTCCATCGCCGCAAGCATGTCCTTTTCCATCTTCAGGAGTTTTTGGTGCATCTCCTCGGCGTCTTCCGGCTTGCAGTAGACAAACATCTCCAGCTTGTCGAACTGGTGCACGCGCAGGATTCCGCGGGTGTCCTTGCCGTGAGAACCCGCCTCGCGGCGGAAGCAGGAGGACCAGCCCGCATACTGCAGCGGCCCCTTCGACAGGTCGATGATTTCTTCCTTGTGGTAGCCGGCCAGAGCCACCTCGGAGGTACCAACCAGGTAGAGATCATCCGCCGGCAGGTAGTAGATCTCATCCGAGTGCTGGCCCAGGAAGCCGGTGCCTTGCATGACGTCCGGGCGCACGAGCACCGGCGGGATCATGAGCTGGAAACCGGCCTCGCGGGCCTTCTGCGCAGCCAACATCAGCATGCCCAGCTGCAGGAAGGCTCCATCGCCGGTGAGGTAGTAGAAACGTGCGCCACCGACTTTGGCGCCCCGCTTGACGTCGATAAGCCCCAGCGTTTCACCCAATTCCAGGTGATCCTTCGGTTCGAAGTCGAACTGCGGCTTCTCGCCGACCTCCTCGAGCACGATGAAGTCATCCTCACCGCCCGCCGGGGCACCCTCCACCACGTTGGAGAGCTGGTACTGCAGCTCCGTCACCTTGGCCTCGGCTGCGGCCGCTTCCTCGCCGGCCGCCTTGACCTTCTCCTTCAGCTCGTTGGAGCCCTCCAGCAGCGCGGGGCGCTCCTCCGGGGAGGCCTGGCCAATCTTCTTGCCAAAGGCCTTCTGCTCCGAGCGCAGCTGGTCTGCCTTCACAATGGCCGCGCGGCGCTGTTCATCGGCGGAGAGCAGCTGGTCCACCAAAGCGGGGTCCTCCCCACGGGTTACCTGGGAGGCGCGGACGACATCGGGATTTTCGCGAAGAAACTTGAGATCAATCACGCCGGATAGTTTAGCGCACGGCCATACCTTTGCGCTGGTAATAACCAGCGGATTATCATGGATAACATGGCACCTCACATCATTACCGACGGCCCCGTGCCCAAGCACGCTCAGCTGCGGGATATTCTTTCCGAGCTCTGCCGAACCACCCTCAAACCCGGTGACATCCTTCCGGGCGAGCGCATCCTCGAGGAAACATACGGCGTTTCCCGCATCACCGTGCGCCGCGCCATCGGTGACCTAGTAGCTGAAGGCCGCCTGCGCCGCGTGCGAGGAAAAGGCACCTTCGTGGCCCCCAACCCGCTGGTCTCCCGGCTTCATTTGGCCTCCTTTTCTGATGAGATGGGCTATCAGAAAGTACAGGCCTCCTCGCGCATCCTGCTGGGTGAACGCAGCGCCGCCCCCGGTGAAGTCTGCGCCTTTTTCGGTACGGAAGCCTCGGTTTCCCATACCCACCTGCGGCGCCTGCGCTTGGGCGATGGCGAGCCTTATTCCATCGATGATGGCTGGTATAACTCTGCCTTCGCGCCCACGCTGCTGGAAAATGACATCTACAACTCCGTCTACTCGATTTTGGATAACACCTTCAAGGTCCCCATCACCGAGGCCGAACAAACCGTCACCGCCGTGGCAGCTGAGGAGGACATCGCCGAGCTTCTCGACGTCTCACCGGGCACCCCGCTCCTGCACATCCCCCGCCTCGCCCGCTCCGGGGACCGCCCGGTTGAATGGTGTTCCTCGGTCTACCGCACTGACCGCTACCGGCTCACAACACACGTCTCCCGCTCGCGCATCTAGTGATTCTCCCGCCGCCTTAGCCTTGGGCGGGCTAGAAGCCTGGGCCGTTGAGGGGGTAGTATGAAGAGTTCTATGAGCACTTCATCTGCGTGGCGCTCCGCCTCCGCCATCCGCGTCGTCCTCGTTGCTGCCGTAGCCGCGGCCGTCTTCTTGGCGTTCTACGGTCTCTTCAGCGGCGGGCAAACTGGCACCGATTCGGCCGCACATGACTCCGCTTCCCCCAGCGCCGACGGTCGCCAGGCCGCTGATTCCTCCGAAGGCGAAGCCGCATCCTTCACCACCGCCTCCGCGGGCTCGTGCGTGACGTGGGATATCGCCCCGGACGGCACTGCCACCGGTTTTGAGCAGACCAGCTGCGATAAACCGCACCGCTTCGAGGTCTCCGCCCGAGAGGATCTCAGCGCCTACCCCACCAGCGAGTTCGGCCCCAACGCCAAGCGCCCAGACGTCACGCGGCAAAACGCTCTGCGCGACGAGCTGTGCGAGGCCCCCACGGTGAGCTACCTCAACGGCAAATGGGATCCCAACGGACGCTACGACATTGCTTCCATCCTTCCGCCGGCTGGTTCCTGGGATCAGGGTGACCGCACCCTCCTGTGCGGCCTGCAGACTACCGACGCCAACGGCGTACCGCAGGAGTCCACGGGCAAGGTCAGCGAGGTGGACCAGGCGGTCGTCGCCAAGCCCGGCGAGTGCCGCAAGGTGGATGACAAACAGGTGGTCAGCACCGTGCCGTGCCAGGAACCGCACCAGATGGAGACCGTGTCCGCCATCAGCCTGGCAGAGAAATTCCCCGATGCTTACCCCAGCGATGAAGAGATGGATAAATTCCTCTCCGAAACGTGTACCCAAAACGCCATGGATTACCTGGGCGGCGAGGAGAACCTCTACCAATCCACGCTGCAGCCTTTCTGGGGCGCGATGAGCCGCGAATCGTGGGAGGGCGGCTCCCGCTCGGTGAATTGTTCCCTGATCCATATCAAGGATGGCCACTTCTCCGAGATCACCGGCTCTGCCACGGGCGGCCGTGAGGCCCTGAGCATTAATGGCGCCCCGCCCACGGAGCAGCCGAAGCGCAACCCATTGCGCGACCCGAATGCCCAGCCAGCCGAGCAGAACTCCCAGCAGGGCAGCGAGAATGCCCAGCCGGCCGGGCAGAACGCCGATCCCGCCGCGCCTGAAGCCGTGGCACCGGCCCAATAAACCCCCGTCCACTCAACAGGGAGTAAGCACATGTACGAGGTCAGCGAGGAACGCTTCGAGGAATTAGTCGGCGAGGCCCTGGACAAGATCCCGGATCGCTTCGTCGATCAGATGCGCAACCTGGTCATCCTCGTCGAGGAAGAGCACCCGGATAACCCCAACCTTCTTGGGCTTTACGAGGGCGTGATGCTCACCCACCGCACGGCCTCGCACACCGGCCACCTGCCAGACACCATCTCGATCTACCGGCAGCCTTTGCAGGCGATAAGCAACTCGGAGGAAGAGCTCGCCCACGAAGTCATGGTGACCGTCTTCCACGAGGTCGGGCACTACTTTGGTTTCGAGGAGGACCGCCTCCATGAGCTCGGCTGGGGGTAGGCGCCCAACGGGCGCCTACGTTGCCGCAACGAAACCTACCATGGCCGCAATGAACTAAACTTCGGTATCCGCCCAGCGCCTCAGCACCCACTGGCCAAAGGGCTGGCCCTGGGGCTCCATGAGGGTAAAGCGGCAGTTGGGCATGTACCCGGTGTAGGCAAAATCGGGGTCCACGCCGCAGGCGTGCGTCGTCACCACACGAATGGCAGCGCCGTGGCTGACGACGACGATGTCTTCATCATCCTCCAGCTCAGCAGCGAGATCCTCCAGCACCGGCTGGTAGCGCCCCAACACGTCCACGTAGCTTTCACCGCCCGGCATTCGGGCTTCCGGGTCGCCGTCGACCCAGCCGCGCAGCGCCACCATGTACTCGCGGTGGGTATCCTCGCTGCCGCTCATTTCATGTTCGCCGGCGAAGACCTCGTGCAGGCCCACGCGAACCTCCACCGGAACGCCGCGCTCATCGGCTGCCTCGCCGTATGTGCGGGCGGCCAGCATCGCCGTCTGCTGGGCGCGCAGGGCAATAGAACACACAAAGCGCACGCGGCGGCCCGCGCACAGCTCCGCCAACTCGCGGCCGACATCTTCCGCCTGGCCGCGGCCGCGCTCGGTGAGCTCGGCACCCGGCGGGCGGGTATCCATGATGCGATCAATATTGGAATAGGTCTGGCCGTGGCGCAGGAGGATGATTCTTCCGGTCATGCTTCACCACACTATTGGCCGGTGCGCGCCTGCGCTACCCAGTCATCGGCCTCTTTCAGCCGCGCCAAATCCCGTGGGCCCTCCCCGAGTTTTACCGCGGAAGGCCAGGAGCCGACAAAAACGACGTTCTCCGCACGCAACCACAGCGCCCGCAAAGCCTCCGCCACCGGTTGGTCCTCGATGTGCCCGATGAGGTCGGCGTGGAAGCGGTAGTTACCGAAGACGGTGCGCAGCGGGCGGGACTCGATGCGGGAAAGATCCACCCCGCGGTGCGCGAATTCTTGGAGAGCGCCGACGAGGGAGCCGGGCTCGTTGGGCAAGGTGAAGATGACCGACGTCCTGTCGTTGCCGGTCCGCTCGGTCGGTTTTCCGGCTGGCCCCACCAGGACGAAGCGGGTCGTGGCCCCGGCAACGTCCGCGACATTCTCCGCAATCGAGTCCAGCCCGAAGACCTCCGCTGCCCGGGCAGGGGCAGCCGCAATGTCCACCTCCCCGCGCGCCACGGCCTGCGCCGCCGCGCCATTCGACGCCGCCGGAACATACTCCACGTCCGGCAGGTTCTGCTCCAACCAACCGCGTACCTGCTGGTAGGCCACAGGATGCGTGGAGAAGGTTGTGCGGTCGGAACTGCCGGGGCGCACCAGAATGGAGAAGGACACCGGCAGGTCCACCTCGCGGTAGATCTGGACCCGGGAGCCGTCGGCAAGCGCGTCAAAAGTAGCCGTGACGGGTCCGTCCACGGAGTTCTCAATGGCCACGCAGGCATAGTCCGCCGCACCGGAGCGCACCGCCGCCAGCGCCTCGGCCGGCGAGCTCACCGGAAGGCCCTCGGGGGAGTCAAAGTCAGCGGCAAAATGCTGCATCGCCGCTTCTGTGAAGGTTCCGGCGGGCCCGAGGAATGCGATGGTGGTGCTCATGGCAGCAACTTTATCCCACTCAACTACTAGACTGAGCCGCCATGGAGAGAACCGAGTTCACACTGGACAAGCTGCGCGAGGATCTAGCGGGCCTGAGCCCTGCTGAGCACGGCTTCACGTATCTCGATCTCGAGCGCCGGCCACAGGCACACGGGCGCTTGAGCGGGTGGATTCTCTCGGCCAAGGATCTCAACGACGTCGCTGGCATGCCCACCACTCTCGGCCATGCCGAGCGCACCTACGTGGCGGAGGAGACCGATCCTTTCGTGCAGGAGCTTATCGACGCCGGCGCGCAAGTCGTCGGCAAATCCGCCGCGCCCGAGCTGGGCCTGCGCGTCGACACCGAACCTGTCGGCCTGCCCCACCCGGATAATCCTCTCTACCCCGGCCATACGCCGGGCGGTTCCTCCGGCGGGGCAGCGGTCCAGGTGGCGCGTGGATTGCTGCGCGCCGCGCATGCTTCCGATGGTGGCGGTTCCATCCGCGTGCCGGCCGCTGCCTGCGGGGTCGTGGGCTTTAAGCCCGGCGGCGAGGACCTCTCGGTGCAGGGGTTCATCACGCGCAGCATCGCCGATACCGCCGCGCTGCATGGCCTTCGTCCGCGTGCCCGGCGCGCCCGCATTGGCGTGCTGACGGATCCCCTTTTCGCTCAAGCCGAGGTGGCCCCGCACATGCTGCGTGCGGTCGCGGAGGCCACCGCCTCCTTTGAAGGCGCCGGCTTCGAAACCGTCGCCATCTCTGCCTACCCTCAAGCTGCCCGCACCTTTGAGGCCTTCCAGCACATCTTCACCCGGAGATTGGCGGGCCTCGACTTTGCGGAGGGCTACGCGGAGTGGATTCGCGCGAAGGGCCGCCGCGTCACGGATTCCGAATTCGCCGCGGCCCGCGCCCATGCCGCTCAGCTGCCGGAGATGCTGGCCCAGGAATGGGACGTGGATGCCATTTTGAGTCCCATGCTGGCTTTCGATCCGCCGCGGCGCGGGCATTTCCTGGCGCTGGATCACCAGGCCAACTTTGATGAGCAAACGCGGTGGTCACCGTGGGGCTCGCTGTTCAACGTGGCGCAGCTGCCTGCCATCTGCGTGCCTTGGCCGGTGCGCGATCATCCGCCGGTGGGCGTGCACTTGGGCTCGCTCACGCTTGATGATGCCTCCCTTCTCGGCCTCGCCCAGGTGCTTCACCCATGAGCGCGCGCTCACGCCTGCGGGCGGAAATACTCATCGTCCTCACCATCACCTTTGGTATTTCGGGTGTGCGCGCCGCGTTGCGTCTGACCGATTCTCTGCTCAACCCGGCGCCGCTCAATGAGCAATCGGTCACCATCAACGCTTCGCAGTCAGCGACTACGTTGCTCGACCTCGCCTTCCAGCTGTGCAGTGCCGCGGTGCTCTTCGCGTGGGGAGCGCTTGCTCTGTACTTGATTTCTTCTCCACCCCGCCCGCAGTGGCGGGATGGCCTGCATGGCGCGGCGTTGGCGGCGGTAATCGGTCTGCCGGGTCTGGCGCTGTATTACATAGCGCTGCACTTCGGCTGGACCAAGGAGGTCGTCCCGGGAGCTTTCGATACGTGGATTGAGATTCCCGTGCTGCTCATCAAGTCCTTTGCTAATGCCTGGGCGGAGGAGCTCGTGGTGGTGTATTGGCTCATGACCAGGCTTAAGCAGTCTGGGTGGGCCCTGCCCGCAACGCTGGCGGCTTCCTCCATCCTGCGCGGCTCTTATCACCTTTACCAGGGTGTTTCCGCGGGCTTCGGCAATATCATCATGGGCGTGGTCTATGGCTGGTACTTCCACCGCACGGGCAAGGTGTGGCCGTTGGTCATCGCGCACTTTCTGATCGACGCCATCGCTTTCGTTGGCTACGCCCTCCTCTTCGGCGCTTAAATAAGAGCTATCAGCAAGCCACAGCGAAAAGACAGCTACCGTCCCCCTGTGTGATAGGTGGGGCAGAAGTTGTTTCGCGGTACAGTGTTCCCCATGACCTACCAAGGACGCGATCCAGAGCGCGAAGCCCGCCGTGCCGGCGAGCCCCACGGCACGCCTCGCCGCGCGGGCTCCGCTAGCTCTGCAGGCCCTTCCCGCCCCCGGAACATGGCCAGCCCGCGCGGCTCACACGCAGCCGGTGATGACGCAGGCGAGTTCGTCCTTGGTGCCGACGGGCAGCCCTTGCGCGATCGCTATGGCCGCCCGGTGCGCCGCCGTCCATCCGCGCAGCAAGCTAATCCTGCGCATTCATCCTCCCGCGCTCAGCGCCCCAGCGCGCGGCGCTCCCGGCCGGAGGAGACCCGCTTCGACGTCGACGCCTACATGGCCCAGCGCTCCCCTGCGCGCCCAGCGCCCCGCCGGAGCGCGCCTTCGCAACAGTCTGCTGCCCGCACCAATCGGTACACCCCGGATGCCCCACCGCGTAGCTACGCTCCGCAAGCCCCCACCCGCCGGCGTGCCGAAGGTCGCCCGCACAGCCGCCGCAAGAAAGTAAACCCAGCCAAGCAGGCTTTCGGTTGCCTGGGCTGGCTCGTCGTCATCGCCCTCGTCTTCATGGTGGCTTTTACCCTGTGGACGGATTCGCGTTTAACGCGCATCGATGCCCTACCCACCGAGCAGGTAGCTCAGACCTCTGGTACAAACTGGCTGCTCGTAGGTTCGGACTCGCGCCAGGGGCTCACTGAAGAGCAGCAGGCGGAGCTAGGCACCGGTGGCGATGTGGGCGTCGGCCGCACCGATACCATCATGCTGCTGCACATTCCCGCATCCGGAAAGGCCCAGTTGGTCTCCATTCCGCGCGATAGCTACGTCGACGTTCCCGGCTTCGGCATGGACAAGGTCAACGCAGCCTTTACCTACGGCGGCCCGCAGCTGCTGACCCAAACCGTAGAGCAAGCCACCGGCCTCCACATCGACCACTATGCGGAGATCGGCATGGGCGGCTTGGCCAACGTCGTGGATTCCGTGGGCGGCGTGGATATCTGCGTTAAGGAGCCCATCAACGATCCGCTTGCCGGCATCGACCTCCAAGCGGGCTGCCAGAAGCTCCGCGGGCCGGATGCGCTCGGCTACGTGCGCACCCGCGCCACCGCGATGGGTGACTTGGACCGCGTGGAGCGCCAGCGCGAATTCTTCGCCGCACTGCTGGATAAGGCAACGTCTTTCTCCACCATCGGCAACCCCTTCAAGGCCGTCTCCTTGGTCAACCACACCGCAGACTCCTTCATTGTCAACGAGAAGGACCACGTCTGGCACCTCGCCCGCGTGGCGCTATCCATGGCCTCGGGCGTGGAGACGAAGACGGTTCCCATCGGCGGCTTCGAGGACACGGTCGTGGGCAACGTCGTCCTCTGGGATGACGCCGAGGCCCAAGCGCTCTGGGACTCCATGCGATAAGGCTTCGGCCGGTCGTTTCGATCAAATAAGGCTCCAAAACCACATGGTTTCGGAGCCTTATTTGATCGTTTCGTACCCGCGCCTCGGGGGGCGAAGGCACCGAGATACTAGCGCAGCGTTACCTGGCGGGACTTAATGTTCTGCAGCTGCTTGCGCTCATCGGCGTCGAGGTTAGCGTCGTTGGAGATCTCCTCCTCCAGAGCTTTGTTCACGCGAGACAACTCTGCCTCGTAGGAATCGTGCGCAACCTCCGGATCGAGGTCGAAGACCGGAGCGATGAGGCCGTGGGTACGGAAGACACCGGCAAACTTGGTGTTCTCTCCCAGGTTGAGCTCACCGCGAGCGGCGATGCGCGCGAGGGCGTTAAGGAAAGCATTCTCGTCATCGCAGGGGCGGACCCAGCGGATGTGCGCCTTGCCGCCGCCGGCATTAGCCCAGAAGGCGGTACCCACGAAGCCTTCGGCCTCCTGGCCCACCTGGTAGGACTCGATGACGGAATCGTTAGCACGCTGCAGGGCCTGCGCCATCTGCGGAGGAACCTGCGCGCCTTCCGGCATCCACCACGCGAAGTCCTGGTAGACGTTGATCTCGAGCTCGGCGTCCTCCTCAAGCAGCTCCTTGAGCTCCGGCTGGGAGCCATCAGCAGCGGTGGACTCGAGAGTGGAACCCGGCGCGTTGTTCTTCACCCAATTCAGGGCGAAAGCCAGGTCACGGCCCGGGTTATGCGTGTGGGACTGCACCTGCAGGCCCACGAAGGCCTCGCCGCCGGACTCCTCATCACGGATGAGTGCCGCGGTAGCACCGGGCAGCACGGTGGAGACGTAAACGTCCTTGTCAAAGCCTTTCACAGACAGCTTCGCCGTTGCGGAAGGAACGAATTCCTGCAGGGCGACGAGGCTAGCCTCAGCGGCGAGCCCACCGAAGGGGCGGGGGTCCTTTTCCAGGGCAGCGCGCTCGGCGGCGCGGGCAGCGAGCTTAGCTTGGCGGCGGGACATGCCCTCCGGCAGCTGTTCGTTCTTCTTTTTCTTCTTGGCCATACTGAACAACTTACCTGTTCATTACAGCTCAATGGCATGCAGGGCCACTTCCGGCTGGTTCGTGGCGAGAATATCCACCCCATTGGCCCACGCCCACTTCATATCCTCAGGTTTATCGATGGTCCACATGTACGTGGGCAGACCATGCGCACCAATGGCACCTGGTTGGAGCTTGCCGCGCAACAGCGACATGCCCAGGCCCGTGGGCTGCGATAACAAGATATCTGGGCGGTTGAAATGGCGCTCCCAATCGCGGCGCAAGTAGATGCGGTCGATATGCGGGGCGAGCGCCGCCATTCGACGGATGGCCCGGTGGGAAAAGGAAATCATGTGGATCCGGGGGTCGTCGACAAGCCCTGCGTAGCGCAACCGCAGCACCATCTGTTCTTCTAGGATGTCGCCCTGCCCCGAGGGATGCTTGGTCTCGATGTAGAGGTGATGCTTCTTATCGCCGAGCATCTCGAGGAGCTCGTCGAGAAGCAGCATGCGCTGGCCACCACCGATCTTGAGGCGGCGCAGCTCCTCCCATGTCATGCGAGACACTCGGCCTGAGCCATTCGTGGTGCGGTCCAGCGTGGGATCGTGGTGAACCACCACCTTGCCGTCGCTGCTCAGGCGGATATCGCACTCGATGCCGTGAATGGGAAGCTCGAGCGCTTTTTCAAAGGCAAGAGGGGATAGCTCCGGATATTTCCCGGAGTATCCCCTGTGGGCGACAATCTTCACTAGCCGAAGATTTCTTCCTTGATGGTGTTGAGCGTGTTGAAGGAGTTCTCGAAGCGCTCCTTCTCGTGGTCATCGAGGGCCAGCTCGATAACACGGTTGACGCCGGAGCGGTCAACGATGGCCGGGGTGCCGATGAAGACATCCTCGTGGCCGTACTCACCCTGCAGGTAAGCGGAGACAGGAAGTGCGACGGCCTGGTTCTGGATGACCGCGCGGGTGATACGGGCCAGGGCCATGCCGATGCCGTAGGAGGTGGAGCCCTTGGCGTCGATGATGTGGTAGGCGGCGTCGCGGGTGTCCTCGAAGATCTTCTCGATGCGCTCGTTGTAGCCCGGGTCCTTCTCAGAACGATGGGACAGGGAGACACCAGCGATGTTGGCGGAGGAGACGACCGGCAGCTCGGAGTCACCGTGCTCGCCGATGATGTAGGCGTGGACGGAGGTCGGTGCCACGTCATCCATCTCAGAGAGCATGTAGCGGTAGCGGGCCGAGTCCAGGACGGTGCCGGAGCCGATGACGCGCTCGTGCGGGAAGCCGGAGGCCTTCCACACCGCGTAGGTCAGCAGGTCCACCGGGTTGGAGGCGACCAGGAAGATGCCGTCGAAGCCGTTCTTCATGACGTCACCCACGATGGAGTTCATGATCTTGACGTTCTTGTCCACGAGCTGCAGGCGGGTCTCGCCGGGCTTCTGAGCGGCGCCGGCGCAGATGACGACCATGGAGGCGTCCTTGCAGTCTTCGTAGGTGCCCTTGGTCACGCGGGTGCGGGACGGGGCCCAGACAACACCATGGTTGAGGTCCATGACGTTGCCCTCGAGCTTCTTTTCGTCGATGTCGATGATGGCCAGGTGGTCAACAGTTCCCTGGTTGACCAGAGCGTAGGCGTAAGCAACTCCAACGTCGCCAGCTCCGATGAGTACTACTTTGTTTCCAACATGATTTCCCATGCCTCCTATTGTGCCCCCAATGTCCGAATTTTGCTCGTTATGCGCCCGAATTCACAGACCCAGTAGTCCGATCTCACATTTTCATGTCCGATCGGACATCTATGGAGGCTGCGCTGCACGTCGCACCTAAAGCTGGTTCAATGGCCAGCATGCGTCAACTTGCGCGCCGCATCGCACTCAGAACCGCCCGCACGGGCCTTCAGGCTGCAATCTTTTCCTTGGAGATCATCAGCGATCTCACGCCCGGCATGCGCATGACTGGCCGGCGGCGCCTGCCACAAAACATGTGGCCCGGGCTCTTCGGCGCCGAAGTCGCAACGTGGGCAGCCGTCTCCCCTTCCCTTTTGCCCCGCCCGTGGTGGGTCACCGCCGCCAACGTGGCCATCGGCCAAGGCGCTGGACACCTCGCCGCGACCACCGCGGCCTTCGCTGCCAAGCGCGCGCTGCACCACGCTGGCCGCCGCCCCCAGGACCGCGTCGGCCCCACCACTCGGCGCTATTCCTACTACGCACTGGGGGTTGGCACGCTCATCGCAGGCATACGCTCCCTGCGCAATCAGACGGAGCAAGCCCGGCTCGTGGGAAAGCTCAATGACCGCGGCCCGCAGTCCGCAGCACTGGGCATGGCCGTGGGCACGGCAGGCTACGGCGCCTTGCTCGTTGTGGGGGAGGCAGCCCAGCTCACCGTCACTCAGCTGTCCCTCCAGGTCCAGCGCTGGCTGCCCAGGTGGATTGCCTGGCCGCTAGCCGGCGGCGCGGTCGGCTTCGCCACCGCCCTGGTCAGCGACCGGATGGTGTGGCGTCGCCTGCTCCGCAAGGCCTCCGTCCAAGGCCTGGCGCTCAACAAGCTGGTATATCCGGGCTCCGCCATGCCGTGGGAGCCGGAGCGTTCTGGCAGCCCGTGGTCCCATGAGCCTTGGACGGCCGTCGGCTCACAGGGCAGAGCGTTTCTTGACCGCGGCCCGCGCGCCCAGGACATCAAGGAGGTCATGCACTTCGAGCGCGCCCACGAGCCAATTCGCATCTATATCGGACTCATTCGCGGCCGCGGCCCGCACGCCGCCGCACGCCACGCGGTGGCGGAGATGGACCGCACGGGCGCGTTTCACCGCGACACGATCGTGTTGCAAATGCCCTCCGGCTCAGGGTGGATCAATAACTATGCGGTCAGCGGCTACGAATTCCTCACGCGGGGCAATTGCGCCACCGTGGCCCTGCAATTCGACTACTTGCCTTCCATGTTTTCCTACCTGGTGGACAAGAACCTCTCCCGCACCTTTGCGCGCGAGCTCATCGCGGCCGTCCATGCCCGCCTCGAGCTCCTCCCCGAGGACAACCGCCCCAAGCTGTATTTCAGCGGCGAGTCCCTAGGCTGCTATGCCATCGTGGAGAACTTTGAGACGCTCGAGGAACTCCTCGCCGCCTGCGATGGTGCGGTATTCACCGGACCCCCGCGGATGACCAGCTTCATGCGGCGCCTGCACCGCGAACGCGGTTCCCTGGAACGCCTGCCGCTTATCGACGGCGGCCGGCACCTCCGCTTCGCCGCCGTTCCCGCCCACATGGAGCACGACGCATTCGGCGAACCTTATGGCCGCTGGGAACGCCCGCGCGTGGCGGTGGGGCAACATGCTTCCGATGCCATCGTGTGGTGGGACAGCAAGCTCATCTACGCCCGCCCCAACTGGATCCACGAGCCCACCCCGCAGACCCTGTACGCGGATACCTTTAAGAATCTGCGTTGGCACCCGTTCATTACCTTCTGGCAGGTGGCCCTGGACCAGATCAACTCCCTCAACGTGCCCGGCGGCCACGGGCACAACTACTTCGAGGAGACCTTCTGGTACTGGGATTCCGTCCTTGGATCCCAAACGCGCACTCAACTCACCCCGGAATTAGCCGAGCGCATGCGGGTCTTCGTGGAGCGCGACCAGCTCAATAAACCTTCCGATTTCCGCACGCACGTGCGCAAACAGCTCTAGCCGGACTCACGTCCGTAAGCAGCTCTAGCCGCACTTCACACCGGTGCTGTGGTGCGGGCAGTAGCCATTGGGTACCTTGTGCAGGTACTGCTGGTGCTCGTCCTCAGCCAGGTAGTACTGGCCTGAGTCCGTCTCACTGAGGAGGGTGACTTCGGTGGTGGTGGCGCCGAAGCCGGCGTCGGCAAGCTTGCCCGCGTAGGAATCCACGAGCTGTTGAATCTCGGCGCGTTCCTCCTCAGTCTCTGGGTAGAAGGCCGAGCGGTATTGCGTGCCCACGTCGTTGCCCTGGCGGAAGCCCTGGGTGGGGTCGTGAGCTTCCAAGGCCTTAACCACAAGGTCGCGCAGGCTCACGCGCTGTGGATCATAGGTAATCTGCACAGACTCCGCATGGTTGGTCAGCCCGCGGCAGACCTCGTAGTAGGTGGGGTTTGGCGTGGTGCCGCCCGCATAGCCCACGGAGGTTGCCTCCACGCCTTCGGTCTCCCAGAACATCTTCTCGGCTCCCCAGAAACAACCGATGGCAATGATGAGGGATTTCTGCTCCTCTTTCCATGGGCCGGTAATCGGAGTGCCCAGGACCGCGTGGGGCTGCGGGTTCTCAAGAACAGGCTCCGCGCGCCCGGGAAGAGCGTCCTTAGCTGCCACCAGCGTGGGTTCTGGCTTGAAAAGAAACATGCTGGGTTCTCCTTACACTTAGCGTTGTCCTCCCTCTTATACTCCGCCGCACTGCCCGCAATCCAGGTTTTTGTTCACGGCGACTCCCATAGAAAAATTATTGTGGCCAAATTCTCATCCGGGCCCTACCATGGGGCCTCGTACCCCAAAGAAAGGATGAAACAAATGGCTGTTTACGAACTTCCGGAACTCGACTACGCATACGATGCCCTGGAGCCGCACATCTCCGCTGAGATCATGGAGCTGCACCACTCCAAGCACCACGCTGGCTACGTTGCTGGCGCTAACGCTGCGCTCGAGGCTCTGGAGGAGCAGCGCAACGGCGAGGCTAATGCTGACGCCATCCGCGCTCTGTCCAAGAACCTGGCCTTCAACCTGGGTGGCCACACCAACCACTCCATCTTCTGGAAGAACCTCTCCCCGAACGGCGGCGGCGAGCCCACCGGCGAGCTGGCTGAGGCTATTAACCGTGACTTCGGTTCCTTCGAGAAGTTCAAGGCTCACTTCTCCGCCGTTGCCACCGGCCTGCAGGGCTCCGGTTGGGCAGTGCTGGGCTATGACCACGTTGCTGGTCGCCTGGTTATTGAGCAGCTCACCGATCAGCAGGGCAACATCTCCGTGAACTTCACCCCGCTGCTGATGCTGGATATGTGGGAGCACGCCTTCTACCTCCAGTACAAGAACGTGAAGGCTGACTACGTTAAGGCCGTATGGAACGTCTTCAACTGGGACGACGTTGCCGAGCGTTACGCTGCTGCTACCAAGTAAGCACGACGGCCTCCTTTAAGGCCACGTAGCTTCAACCCGCGCTGGGACCTCTTCGTTGAGGCCCGGCGCGGTTTCGCGTTTTCATCCACCTACAGACCATAAGCGGCGATGGACTACACCCCTTCTGCCCCACCCTTCCCTATAGGGATTTAGAAATTAAACCCCCTTTCACAAAACTGCTATGGCATAATTCACACCACCGCACATATGAATGTGACATCTCAACTGACTCTCTTCAGGTGGTTTTGTGAACTCACTTCTTCTCGTCTTTATCGGACTCGCCATGATGCTGGCGGGCTACCTGCTGTACTCGCGCTTTCTTGCCTCGAAGGTGTATCAGCTCTCCGATAGCTTTTCCACGCCGGCCCACACCATGGAGGATGGCGTCGACTACGTCCCCACCAACAAGTACGTGCTGTGGGGCCACCACTTCACCTCGGTTGCGGGCGCAGCACCCATCATCGGCCCCGCCGTCGCCGTGATCTGGGGCTGGCTGCCAGCCTTCCTCTGGGTCACGCTGGGCACGGTCTTCTTCGCCGGCATGCATGACTTGGGCGCGCTGTGGGCTTCCCAGCGCCACCGCGGACAGTCCATCGGCACGCTCTCTGGGCGCTATATCGGCGCCCGCGGGCGCGCGCTCTTCCTCGTCGTCATCTTCCTGCTGCTGCTCATGGTCAACGCGGCCTTCGCCGTGGTCATCTCCAACCTGCTGATTTCCACACCAACCGCCGTCATCCCCACGTGGGGCGCCATCCTCGTCGCTTTGCTCATCGGCCAGGCTATCTACCGTTTTCGCTGGAACCTGACCATCGTCTCCATCGTGGGCGTCGCCGCTTTGTACGCGCTGATGATCATCGGTGACCGCGTCCCGCTGGCCCTGCCGGAAACCGTCCTGGGCATCCCGGACCGCGGCGTGTGGATCATCCTGCTCTTCGTCTACGCCTTTATCGCCTCCCTGCTTCCGGTGTGGGTCCTGTTGCAGCCGCGTGACTACATCAATGGCCTGCAGCTCTTCGTGGGCCTCATTATCCTCTACGGTTCCTTCCTCGTCACCCGCCCAGAAATCGTTGCGCCCACCGTCTCGGATCACGTCCCGGACAACACGCCTGGAATCTTCCCACTGCTCTTCGTCACCATTGCCTGCGGCGCTGTCTCCGGCTTCCACGGCGTGGTGAGCTCCGGCACCTCCTCCAAGCAGCTGGACAAGGAAACCGACGCCCGTTTCGTCGGCTACTTCGGCGCCGTGGGTGAGGGCCTCCTCGCACTCGGCACCATCGTGGCCACCACGGCCGGCTTCAAGACAGCCGCCGATTGGGAGGCCGTCTACAACGAATGGAATGCCGGAGGCGTCGATGCCTTCGTGCAGGGCGGCGGTGCCCTCATGAACGAAGGTTTGGGCATCCCCACCTCACTCTCCGCCACCATCCTGGCCACCATGGCTGTTCTCTTTGCGGCAACGACGATGGATTCCGGCGTGCGTCTGCAGCGCATGGTGGTCTCGGAGGCCGCCGAACTCATGGGCATCAAGCTCAGCGGTCTGGCTGCCACCATTATCGCCGTCGGCTGCGCATTGGGCCTGACCTTCTCCACCGGCGTTGACGGCTCCGGCGGCATGCTCATCTGGCCGCTCTTCGGCACGACCAACCAGCTCATGGCCGGCCTCACGCTGTCCATCATCGTGGTCATCCTCACCCAGCTGCGCCGCCCGACCTGGCCGGTGCTGATCCCGCTGGTCTTCGTCACCATCATGTCCCTGTGGGCTGCGGTGCTGCAGCTCAAGACGCTGTTCCAGGCCGGAAACTGGCTCCTCCTCGTCATCGATGCCGTCATCATCGTCGCCGCTATCTGGGTTATCGCCGAGTCCATCGCCGCCATCTCCCGCGCGCGCAAGGCCCCGCAGGTGGTGTGGAAGGACGAAGACATCGAACCTCCCCTGCCGGTCAATGCTCGATAAACTCAAAGCCTTCGGGCGCGGTCTCGACGAGTTCTATTCCGCGCCCTATCGGCGTTCCTTTGCCAAGGCACAGCAGGAGGAAGATGATCTCTTCATGCTGCTTATCCTCTCGGAGGCTCTCGGCCTGCCGAATCCCGCTAGCTATTACACCTTGGAGTTACTGCCGCTGATGTATGAAGACTTCCACGCCTGGCACACGCGCATGGGCATGGAGCGCTCACCCTTGAATGGAATCTCATGTTGTTAGCCCCCATCATGTTCTTCGGCGGCAAGGGCGGGGTGGGCAAGACCACGCTGGCCACCGCCACCGCGCTGCGCCTCTCCCAACAAGGTAAACGCGTGCTGCTGGTATCCACGGACCCGGCGCACAACCTGGGGCACATCTTTGGCGCCGAGCTTGGCGACGTCCCCACGAACGTCCGCCCCCATTTAAACGTCATCGAGATCGACCCGGCGCGGGCAACGGAGGAGCACCTGAGGGGCGTCGGCAAGCAGATGCGCAGCTTCATGCCGGAGCGCCTCCACCGCGAGGTCGACCGGCACCTGGACCTCGCGCGGCACTCGCCCGGCACGCACGAGGCGGCGATGCTGGAGCGCATAGCGGAACTCATCGAAGAGCAGCAGGACGTCGGGGAGTGTGAGCACATCATTGTCGACACCGCTCCTTCCGGCCACACCTCGCGGCTCATGGCGCTGCCGGAAATCATGGCGGCCTATACCGATGGGCTTCTGGCCCGGCGCGAAACGTCGGATAGGTTTGGCGCGGTGGTGCGCGGCATGACCTCGGCGGAGAAGGCGGTATCCGCCAGCTCGCAGGATCCGGTGGACCGCCGCAACCAGGAGATCCGCTCCACGCTGCTCAAGCGCCGCCGCCGCTTCGAGCGTTTGCGCGCCGTGCTTTCCGACGAAACCACCACGTCCTTCTTCCTCGTCCTCACCGCTGATCGCACCCCGGTGCTGGAAACCGCCGAGTTCTTCGCGGACCTGAGTTCCCATGGCGTGCACTGCGGTGGGCTGCTGGTCAACCGCCGCACCCCGGACAGCGCAGAGCAGTTCCTTCAGCAGCGCCGCGCTTCGGAGGACGCGGCCCTCGAGTTGCTCGCGGAGAAGCTGCCGGGCCAACCGGTGCACACCATCCCCTGGCTGCCCCACGAGGTCTCCACCCCGGAGGCGCTCGCAGCTCTGGCCGCCGAGCTTCCCTTCGATATCTAGTCGGCGCTGCGTGCCACGACGAAGTCCTTAAAATGCTCGACCGGCGGGGCATCATCGCCTTCGCGCCACACCAACCCTAGCTCGCGGTAAGCCGCGGGCTGCAGGGGCACGGGGTTGCGGGCTTTGAGGTAGGGGTCATCGAGCGGCAACAGAGCCGATCCCAGCCCGGCGGCCACGAGGCCCGCCACGGTGGTGAGCTCCATGGATTCGAAGACGAGGCGCGGGGTGAAGCCGGCCTCGCTCGCTAGGGTGTCGAGCAGCATGCGCGTTCCATAGCCCGGCAGCATGCCAATGAAGGGTTCATCGCGGAAGTCTTCCATGCGCACCCCGTCTCGCCCTGCGGCCCAATGGCCTTCCGGAACCGCTAGACCTAGGCGTTGCAGTTTGAGCTGGTGCCACCCTAGCGGGCCGGGGTCGGTAGGACGGGGGCCGACCAACGCCAAGTCGGACTCACCGGCGGCTACCCTCTCCACGAGCTCGCGCGCCGCACCCTGGTGCAGACGGATATCCACGTGGGGATGCTGAGCTCGATAGGCCTTGAGCAGCTCCGGGACCATCCACGTGCCCAAGGAATGCATGAAATCAAGGCGCACGGTGCCGCGCTCCGGATCCATGAGGCGGGAAACGGCATCGCGCGCGGCAGCTTCGGACATCAACATCCGCCGAGCGTGTTCCACGAATGCCTGGCCGCGGGCATTCAGCCGCAGGCGCCGGCCGCTGCGCTCGAAGAGGCTGGCCCCCACCTCCGCCTCGATGCGCTGCACGCGGCGGGTCAGCGCGGATTGGGAGAGCCCGAGGGCGTCGGCAGCCGCGCCGACGAGTCCATGGTCCGCCACGGCGACCACGCCGCGCACATCTTCCAGATTCATGCACACCTCGCATGCTTTAAGTAACTTTCGGACATTTTACACATAATCCGTGCTAGACCATGCTTGATGCATGACCAGAACGCAGCGCGCCACCATTGCCATGCTCTTCGTGGGCCTGGCAATTTTTTCTTGCCTCTACCCCACCCAAGCCATGCTGCCCACCTTGGTGGAGGACATGGGCATGTCCCCCACCGAAGCCGCCATGACCATCTCCGCGGCCACCGGTGCGCTGGCCATTTGTGTCATCCCCGTGTCCATCATCTCCGAGCGCATCGGTCGCGGAAAACTGCTGCTTGTTTCCACCATCGCGGCCACGCTCATCGGCATGCTCGTGCCGCTTGCCCCCAATCCAGAGATCCTCATCGCCACCCGCGCGCTCCAGGGAGCGGTCATCGCCGGCGCACCCGCTACCGCCATGGCCTGGATTTCGGAGGAGCTCGAAAGCTCCTACGTCGCCCGGGCAATGGGGCTGTACATCGCCGGCACCACCATCGGTGGGCTGACTGGCCGCCTCATCCCCACCGGGCTTCTCGAGCTCACCTCCTGGCGCTGGGCCCTGGCCGGCTCCAGCTTGGTCACACTCATCCTCGCCATCATCGCCGCTATTTTGCTGCCCTACCAGCAGAATTTCACGCGCAAGGAAATCCACTTCCGCTCGGAGCTGCGAGCCATCTTCCGCCATGCCCGGGATACCCGCCTCATCCCCTTATTCATCGTGGCCTTCGTGGCCATGGGCACCTTCGTGTCCCTCTATAACTTCCTGGCATTTAGGCTCATCAACCACTTCCACCTCGCGCCCGGTTTGGCTGGCTTGGTCTTCCTCTTCTACCTCACCGGCACGTGGTCCTCGGCGCGCGCCGGCCGGCTGGTCTCACAAGTAGGCCACGCCAACACGCTGCTCCTATCGTGCCTGCTTTTTGCCGTGGGCATCGCGCTATGCATGGGCTCTTTAATCCCCACCCTGCTCGGCATCGTGTTATTCACCATCGGCTTCTTTGCCGCGCACTCCACGGCCTCGGGGTGGGTGGGGCATATCGCTACTCACGACCGCGCGGAGGCCTCCAGCCTCTATGTCTTCTTCTACTACTTGGGCAGTTCCATCCTGGGTGCACTGGCCGGCGTGCTCTTTGATTCCCTGTCGTGGACCGGCTTCATCGCCGTCTACACCGCCCTCGCCGCGGGCATCGCGGTGTTGAGTTGGGTTGTGAGAAAAACCGGATAAAATCGTGTTTTATGGACAAATGGTCACCGCGCACATGGCACAGGAAAGCATCCCGCCCGGTCAGCCTGTGGATGATGGTCTTTCTCCTCGCGGGCGCAATCCATACCTTTATCCCGAATTACCGGTGGGTCCTCATCCACCTTTTCACGCTCGGCATCCTCAGCAACAGCATCGTGGTGTGGTCCCAGCACCTCACCGAAAAATTCGTGCAGCTCAAAGTTCCGATGTCGGCCCGCCCTCGCCAGCTCGCGCGGATTTATCTGCAGAATGCCGGCGTTATCCTCACCCTCGCGGGCCAAATCCTCAGTGAATATTGGGGCCACCACTGGGTGCTCACACAGATAGGCGCCACGCTTGTCGCTCTTGCGGTGTCCTGGCATGGTTTGGCCCTCTTTGCTTTGTGGCGCCGCGCGGAATCCAAACGATTCCGCCCCGTCGTCGCAGCTTATGTGGCCTCGGCCTTCTTCCTTGCCGTGGGCGCTACTCTTGGTGCATTCCTCGCCACACACCCCTCCCATCCGCGCCTGCTCATTGCACACGTTGCCGCCAACATCGGCGGTTTCGTCGGCCTCGCAGCCGCCGGTTCACTCACCATCTTGTTCCCATCTATCTGGCGCACCAAGGGAATCAACCCACACATGAGCCTGAGCTTCACGCTGCTGGCGCTGGGCGTGGTGACCACCGTGATCGGCAGCGCGTGGAATGTACCGCAAGCGGGCCTGATCGTCTACTGCGTCGGCTGGGTGCTCAGCCTGCAGAGCTGGCTGCTCAATGCCCTCACCGTGTTCCGAGAGCCACGCGGGCGCATCACCTTCCCGGCGCTTTCTGTGCTCTTTTCCTGCTTCTGGCTGCTCGGCAGCCTGGTGTATTACACCACCCAGCACTTCTTCTCCAGCGAGCCACAGATTCCCATGCTCGCGCTCGTCGTAGGGTTTGGCGCCCAACTGCTCATCGGCGTCATGGGCTATATGCTGCCCACCACGATGGGCGGCGGCCCTTCAGCGGTGCGGGCTGGCCTGCGCGAATACAACCGCTGGGGGCTGGGGCGCTCGGTCTTCATCAACGGCGGGCTTGCCCTGTGGCTGGCCACCTCCAGTTCCCTCACCATGGTTGCCGCCTCCCTGCTCTGTCTTGGTTCCATGGCCATCATCCCCGTACTTACCGCTCGCGCGGTCAAGGCTCAGAAAGCCGTGCTGCTCAAGAAGGCCGAAGGCCCAGCACCCATGACCACCACGGACTGGGACCAGGTGTGGGTGGCCCTTGCGGTGCTCATCATCCTCGGCGGACTCAGCCTCATCCTGTAGATCCCCAGACCTGAAACCCGCAACGCTGCGGGGTGGTGGGGCGTCGGCAAGCGCTTGGCGACGCCCTGCAGGTTGCGGGATCGAGGTCTGGGGACTTGCACACGGGAAGGCAGAGAGAATCTAGGGCTCGAGGGATGGCACTCCCGGCGCGCCGTGAGACATCCACTCGCGGACCACGTGGGTAGCGCGCACATCGCCGGCGTTATAGCGCAGAATCTGCGCACGCGCGTCCGCGTCACCGGCGAGGGCTGCGCGGCGGGCATTGACGGATTCCTCGCCGTCGAACTCTTCCGGCCATTCAAAGCCAGCGACGGGCGCCACGGTTTTCAGCCCCAGGCCCGCAGTGCCAGCGAAACTGCGCTTGACATGGACGAACATGTCGACCCATTCCTCTGAGGAGATGAATTCCTCGACCTCCTCCAGGTTCGGAGAGGAAAAGCGCTGGGCGGACCTGCGCATCCAATGGTTTTCGCCGTGGGCGGAGTAGCAATAGGCCGCGAAGGTCTTGCCCGCCGCATGCGCGTCAGCGCGCACCCCCATGAGCCACTCCCAAAACTCGGCGAAATTCTCCGCCTCGGACCGCCCTCCCAGCGGATCCCAGGTCACAAAGGGGTGGTACTCGCCGTCCAGGAGCGCGCCCCACAGGTAAGCACCTTGATCCAGGTAGGCCTCCATATCGACGTCGACTTCCACATCTGCGCGGGGAACGCTGATGCGGCCGCGCCGCAGCAAAGGGACGCCCTCACGCCACGCAGCAGCAAGGGCGGAGGGGGCGCCGAGGGAGGCGTCGATAAGCCCCTGCACCGTCGTGATGCCGCGCTCGCGGTAGGGGTTAGCGCGGTCGCCCGGCAGGAAGAGGGAGATATCATCCCGGGCCTCCAGCTCTTGCTTACACAAGGGCCAAAAGCGGCAGGAGGCGCACTCCTTGACGCGGCGCGGCCCAGCGGGAAGCGGCTGTACGAGCGCCTCATCGATGCCGAAGCGCGAGGTATCCGTGACAAAAGCTTGGCTGCGGTCCTGTCCAATCGCCGCACCCCTGCCAGAATTCAGACCGACGTCCTCCAAACCCCGCGCGGCCAAGGCTAAACGGTAGCCATCGACGGCGTGATGCTTAATCTTGTATTTCGCCGGCAGCGGCTCACTCAGCCCCAAGCGATGCGTGGGGACAACCAGCGTTCGCGCACCCTCGTGTGGGCGGGCCACGCGGTGATCCGAGACGATAACGGGGCTGTACTTATCACCATCCCGAACCAGAAGCTCCACGCGCACCATCCACTCCGACGTGGAAAAGACGGCGTTGGTGATGTGTGTGTAACCGTGAGCTAGGGCCTCCAGCGTGGCAAGCGCCCGCTCGAAATCATCCCCCTCCAGATCGATCCGGCGGAAACGGCCAGGCCCCTTCTTGGGAAGGCGAGCGAGCGCGGCATCGATAGCCGCGGCGTGGCGCTCCGCCCGAGCTTGGCTCACCGCGGTGCGCGGGATCTCGGGATGCGCGCGGCGCTGCACCAAGCGATAACGGCAGCCCACGAGGTCCGTGGCGACGAGCACATCCTTCACAGCAGGTGAGCTTAGTAGACCACCTTGCTAGAGTTGTAGCGAGACCCTAAAGATAGATTGTTTAAGGACGTTTCAATGGGCATTATGAAGAAGATCCGCAAGGCCCGCCGTGAGGCCCGCGCCGAGATCAAGGCTGCCAAAACCCGCGCAAAGGCAGAGGTAAAGGCCGCGGATAAGGCCAAGCACCGCCAGCAAAAGCTATTGGCCCGTCAGGAAAAGGCGCTTATCAAGTCCGAGGAAAAGGGCCTAAAGAAGCGCCGCAAGCACGAATACAAGATGGCCAAGAAGGAACTCGAGCGCATTAAGGAAGGCCGCTTTAATAAGAACAATGTCAAGCGTTATGCCGGCGCCCTGCGCACCGCAGCACCCCTTCTTTTGCCTCTCCTTTACCGCGGCATCACCGTTGCCCAGCGCGAGGTTGAGAAGAAGCGCGCGCAGAAGGCCGGCGTCAGCGCCGAGCAGCTGGCCTCCTTCTCCGGCCACGGCGCACCGCTCAAGGCCCGCACCGCCGGTATCCGCAATTCGCTGAAGGATGCGCAGCTTCCCGCCGGTTTCAAGCGCGACGTCAAGGAGCGCCTCAACGAGCTTGATTCTGCGATCGACAATGCCGAGTACATGACCGATCAGCAGCGCCAGCGCGCGCACCGCTCCATCTCCGGTGAGATCGACTCGCTCAACGACGAGATCCAGTCCAAGCTGCGCGCATAGCCGCTCGCACGGATTCTCTACGCCTTCGGGCCGCTGCCTTCCCCGCTTTTAGACGGTGGAGGATAAGCGACCCGAAGGCTTATTCTTTCGCGCTCAAAACCCCTTTTTGGCAATGCATATTAACGCTGTCACGGAATTTGTTTTCGTTCTATAGTTAATAGCGGGAGAATCAGTTTAGAACTCGAATGGAGAAACATGGCACGCCGCGAAATCACCCAGTTTTTTGACGATATTGATAATTCGCCCCTCAACGAAGATGAAGTGATCGTTATCCGCTTCAGCGTTGACGGTAAGGATTACCTCCTCGACGTCTCGCAGGAGAATGCCGACAAGTTCCACGCCGCCATGGAGCCCTTCGTGAAGGCTGCCCGCCACCCGGTCAAGAAGGACACTCGCCGCTACAAGCCGGCCGATGTCCGCGCATGGGCCGCCAAGCACGGCTACGAGGTGGCCGAGCGCGGCAAGATCCCCAACGACGTCATCTTGGCGTACCGCGACGCCAACAACCTCTAAAGAACGCCCTGCTCGCGTGCTGCCGCCACGGCGGAGGTACGGGAGCGCACGCCCAATTTGTCATAGATGTGGACCAGGTGAGACTTCACCGTCGCCTCCGACAGCATCAGCTCCACCCCGATCTCACGGTTTGAGGAACCCGCCGCGACCAGCTTCAGCACCTCGAGCTCGCGCGGGGTGAGCGAGGTGCGCGGCGTACGCACGCGGGTCATCAGTTTGTCAGCAACCACGGGCGAGAGCGCCGAATCACCTTCCGCCGCCGAGCGCACCGCCGCGAGCAGCTCTACCGGCGGCGCGTCCTTGAGCAGGTAGCCCACCGCGCCCGCCTCAATTGCGCCGAGGATATCCGCGTCGGTGTCGTAATTGGTCACCACGAGCACCTTGGGGGGATTCTCCATGGAGTAGCGGATAGCGGCGGTCGCTTCCGCGCCACCCATGACGCGCGTGCCCTCGATCCCCGCACCAAAACGCAGGTCCATGAGGAGAACATCGATGCCACCCGCTTGGGCTGCGGACACAGCGGCTTCGGCCGTAGCGACTTCGCCCACAACCTCGATGTCCTCAGCCCCCTCGAGCACCGAGCGTAAACCTAGGCGCACGATCTCATGGTCGTCGGCAAGCAAGACCCTAATCACGGGCTTCCTCCTCATTGGTACGGTGTGGACAATTTCCTAATCTACATCGTTGTTTAAGGGCACACTAACTGAGACCGCCGTGCCAGTTCCCGGCGTGGATTCAACCACGACCTCGCCGCCGAGTTCCGCCGCGCGCCGGCGCATGGCGGATAGACCAATGTGGCCCAGCCCCGCCGGTTTATTTTCCACCGCTTCCACATCAAAGCCCTGGCCGTTATCCACCACATCCACGCGCACCTCGTCCGGCGCATACGTCACGGTCACCCGAGCCTTCGTGGCGTGGGCATGCTTGACGACGTTCCCCACCGCTCCCTGCGCAATCCGCAGCAACGCTGCTTCCACCTTCATGGGTAGCTGTTGCGCATCGCCTTCTACGTCCACTGAGACGTCGAGCCCACCGGTCGCCGCAAAATTCTCAGCCATCCTTGTCATTGCCGCCCCCAAGGAGGTTTCGGACAACGCCGCCGGCTGCAACGCCGCAATCATGGCGCGCGCTTCGTGGAGGTTATCCGCCGCTGTTCGCCGAGCCAGTTCGATGCGTTCCTGCGCCTTGGGGATATCCTCCTGTGCGAGATCGCGGTCAGCGGCATGCAGGAGCATCTGAATGGAGGACAAACCTTGTGCCAGCGTGTCGTGGATTTCGTGGGCGATGCGCTGGCGCTCAGCGGTCATGCCGGCCGTGCGCTCGGACTCCACGAGCTGGGACCGGGTCTTCATCAACTCCTGGTTCATGCGGCTCAACGCCCGGAACGCATAGGTAATAGCAATCGTCACCAAGGCCGATACCGCCGGGCCCATGATGCCGCCGAAGGAGAGCCCGCCCGGTACTTGCACCAGGATGGTCACCGCCGTGGCCGCGAGCACGCAGATGATGCCGGGGATCATCTCCAGCACATAGAGGTAGACAAAGTACAGAGAGAACACGAGGTAGATGGCCGCGGGCGCCACCGCTATATCCGCTAACCACAAGACCGTGAGGATAACCATCCAGCCATAGCGCGCGATGCGCGGCAGAGCCTCCATATAGGCCGAGCCCCCGAAGTACACCACCGCGAAGGAGACCAACAGCAGCAGGTTGAGCACGCCCTGCCACAGCGGCAGGCGCACCGTCATAAATATCGCCACCACCAGCAGCGTCGCCGTCAGGACGTGGATACCGTTGCGCAGTGCATCCGATTCAACCGAGCGCTGGTCTAGTGTGGACGTCATGCGCCACAGCCTACTTCCCCCACTCGCCGCTTGCCTGATCGGCATAGGCTTTGCCGCGGTGGGGTGTTCGGATGCAGCCGACCCCGCCCCCAGCACCGAGGCCGCCAGCCCCGCGTCCGACACAAACTCAGGCGATGGCCTGCCCACGGACGCTACCGCCGAGGTCAGTGACTGGGAAGACTGCCCCTACCTGGACACGCAGTGGGTGGCCGATACGAATGGGCAGAGGATGACCCGGTGGGGCGTCGACAAGCGCTTTAGCACCCCCGCCTGCGTGTTCTGGTCCTACCCCGAGGAACCACAGGTTACCGTCCTAGTCCGGCAGATGCCCAGCGTCGACGAGGCGCGCGCGGTCGTGGATTGGGCCGCACCGGTTGAGGATACGGAGCTCGCCGAATTCGATGGGTGGTCCGGCGGGCGCGGCGTCTTTGAGGATCACTCGGTCTTTGCCGTCCAGAAGGACAACCACGCCGTGGTGGTGTGGTCAAACCAGCTGCAGACTCTCAAGCCCCAGCTCATAGCGCAGGAAGCAATCAACCGCTTAGGTCTGTAACGACCTAAGCACAGTAACGACCTAAGCATTTAATGGTCTAAACAGCGACTAACGCCTAAACGGCGACGTCATTATAGGGCATCTGCGCCGCTACCCAGGGGAAAATCACCTCCATGAGCAGGAAGAAAACCCCCACGGCGAGGGCCAGCGCCAACACCGCCTTGACCACGGTGGGGCCGGGCAACAGGTTCCAGAGTGCGCGATACATTAGTTCTCCTCCAAGACGGCGGGGCGGGCATTGTTATCTGCTCCGGGTGCTTTAGCCTCCCGGTCAGTCTCCATCGCGTGAATGATCATGCGCTCTGCATTGGAGAACTGCGGGTGGCAGGTGGTGAGGGTGAGCAGGGATTCGCTGGGGTCAGCCCCTTCCATCCCGGGAACAGGCTGGAGCACGCTCACATCACCCGGCAGGGTGATATGGCGCCCCTGTACAGCCTGGTATTCCGGCTTGGCTTGCTGCTCTGGGCTGAAGCAGTCCCCCGCAGCCCCCTCGATAGGCAGCACGCGGTAGGTAATCCAGTCCGTCGCGGTTTCGATGACGATGGCATCGCAAGCCTGCAGGTTTCCCAGGTCATTGAAGGGAGCGCCCTTGCCCACACGGTGCCCGGCTACCGCGAAATTGCCCGGCTCACCAGGCATCTGCGTGTCGGTATAGTGCCCCGGCCCGCGCAACAAATCGTCTTCGTCGGTTCCTTCGAGAACCGCGAACGCGAAGTCCGAGCCGAAGGCCGGGATATAAAGGCGCGCAAAGGCCTCACCGAGCTTCGGGGCATGGCCCGCTCCGCGTGGGTTGTGCCATTCTTCCTGCAGCGTCTCGTTGGCTTGGTCCTGCTTGTGACCAGACTCGATGTTTGTCCAATAGGACTCATAAAAGGCAAAGAGAAGCAGAAGCACGCCGGCCGTCAGCATAAGCTCACCGATGACGGTCCCTACGGTCGGCCGAGTGCGCGCGGTGGGGTGGGGCATACCCATACCTTAGCCTCCCGGTAACGTGTAAGTGCCCCATCACCCTGCAGAAAGAGGAGTAGGCGATGATCAACATCTTCATGTACCCGGTCTCCGGAATCATGAAACTGTGGCACTTGCTTTTTGGTTCCTTCCTTGACGGCTCGATGGCGTGGATCCTCACCATCGTCTTCCTCGTGCTCACGGTCCGCGGCATCATCGCTCCGCTGAATTGGCTCTCCGTGAAACAGGGCCGCATCGGCGCCCTCATGCGCCCGGAGATGACCGAACTCAATGAACACCTCACGCAGGCCGATTCGGTCGATGAGGCTGTCGACATCCTCACCCAGCAACGCGAGCTCAAGGAGCGCTTCCAGCACAATCCGCTGGTGGGTTGTTTCCCCGCCTTCCTCATCATCCCGGCTTTCATTGGCCTCTACCAGGTGGTTCTTCGGGTGTCAGGCTCCGCGAATGAACCGGTGGGGATGCTCACGCTTGGCGACGTCTCCTCCTTCCGCACCTCCACCGTCTTCGGCGTCCCCCTCACCGATTTCGCGCGCGAGCATCACGACTTGGTCCTACCGATGCTCGTGGCGGCACTCGTGTTCACCTCCCTCAACACGCTCATCACGCTCTACCGTGGCTTTCTTACCACGGTCTTCGATCAGAAGATTCCGCGCCGCTTGCTGTGGTTCATGGCGCTCATGGTGGTTCTCATCCCCTGGATGCTGTGGAAAGTGGCTTGGCATGGCCCCATCCCCGTGACCATCATCTTCTACTGGGGCTGCTCCTACCTCTTTACCCTGCTACAGACCTTGGTATATGAATTGATCCTGCACCGTCGCTATCCCCTACCGGAGGCCGTCCACGAACAGCGGCGCGACAGCATCCGGCGGTGGCGGGCTAAGGAAAAGAAGAAAGAGAAGAAAGCCGCTAAACAGCGCCTTAAGGAAGACCCTGCCCACAAAGAGGAGGTTGCTGCTGCCCGCAAACGCCACTCGGCCATCGTGGCGGAGGCACGCAAAATTGTTAAATCGAATAGTCAGCAGGAGGCGCCGAGAGAAGCTGAATAGCCAGCTGCTTCGCGGTTACTAGTGGAGCGACGTCGCGGGTAAGGCGAGCGCCGGCAAGGCCGCCATCGAGGAAGATGAGAATTTGGCTCGCCTGCTCCTCTGAGGGGTAGCCGTTCTTGGCGTTGAGCAACGCTGTGATTGTGGAATGAATCCACGTGCGGTGTTCCACACAGGCGGCCACGATGCCCCGCTCGGCATCCGTCTCTGGACGCGGGTATTCACCGGCCGCGTTGAGGAAGTGCGAGCCCCGGAACTCCATGGAGGGCTGTTCCTCAATGGCCTTATCGAAGAAGGCCAGGATTTTGCTCTCCGGATCGGTCGCGTCCTCGGTGCGCCTCTGCCAATCAGCGCGGTATTCCTCATCGAGGGCCTCAACGTAGGCGATAACGAGGGCATCCTTGGAGCCAAAAAGGGAGTAGAGCGAGGCCTTGGCCACGTCGGCCTCGCGCAGGATACGGTCGATGCCGATGACGCGGATGCCCTCGGTGGTAAAGAGCCGCGTGGCGGATTCAAGTAGTCGGCTGCGCGGGCTCGGGCGGTTGCGACGCGACTTCTTTTCGGCCATTTCTTCTCCTTACATGACAAAACCGGTTCATCTATACAATATAGACAAACCGGTATGTATGCGAATTTTTACTTCTTGCGGCCCGTAATGGCTCCCACGATCCACAGCAAGATACATGCACCGACCGTTGCCGTAATGATCATCAGGAACCAGCTATCGCCGACGCTCTTGTTGAAGAGCGCTAGCAATCCGCCACCGATGAGGCCGCCGATAACACCAACGATGAGGTTGGTGAACAGCCCCTGGTCACGCTTCATAATCTTCTCAGCGAGCCAGCCGGCAATGATGCCAACAACAATCGAACCAAAGAAACCGAGACCGAGTCCCATGACACTCACTCCTTTGAATAACAGTAAATAGCGTTTATCTACGTACCCTCCCACCGTACGCGTTAAAACACCAAAACGACCCGGGCCCACCACATATCCACTGGATGGTCCCGAATCGTTATAGCGAGGTTATGCGATAGTTACTCCGAGTCTGGGCGAACCACCATCATCGGGCACGGCGCGGACTGCAGCAGCGCGCGGGAGGTAGAACCCAAGAGCATGCCCTTGAAGCCACCGCGACCGTGGGAGCCCACAACGAGCAGCTGCGCACCTTCGGAGGCCTCCGACAGCGCACGGACCGGGCGGTCACGGGCGATAACCTTCTTAACCTGCACTTCCGGGTACTTCTCCTGGAACTCCGCGAGGCGTTCAGTCAGCAGCTCCGCCTGCTCCTTCTCCACCTCAGCCCATTCAGCCTGGGCTGCCGAGAGGCCGGCCAGGGAAGCCTGAACCTGCATGTCCATCCAAGTGTGAACGGCAATCAGCTCTGCGCCGCGGGCATCTGCTTCCTTGAAGGCGTAGTCCGTTGCCTTCTGGGAGACCTCGGAGCCATCGACACCGATAACAACGGGACCGTACTTCGTGGATTCGGTGACGTGGTTATCCTCACGGACCACGACCACCGGGCAAGATGCGTGGGAGACCACAGATGCAGATACCGAGCCCATGACCATGCCGGACAGGCCGCCCATGCCGCGGGAGCCCATGACAATCATGGTGACGTCCTTGGACATCTCCAGCAGCATGTCGATAGGGGAGCCCTCAGCCACGGTGTGGCCGATCTTCAGATCCGGGGCAATCTTGTGAGCCTCGGCGCGGGCCTCCTCGATCTTCTCTAGGGTCTCCGCCTGGAGGTCATCAAAAAGCTCCTTCGGCGGGACCATGCCTTCGGCGTAGAGGAACTGCGGCATCGTGTAACTCGATGCGATACGTAGCGGGATACCCCGTTTCACCGCAGTATTTGCAGCCCAGCGGACGGCGTTCTTCGACGCTTCCGAACCATCAACGGCGACGACGACAATGTCTTCCTTTGCCATGACCTTTCCTTTCGAAGTGCTTACACCTCCAGTCTAATACCTACTGGCCGACCTGTGGGGCGGTAGCGGCATCAGCATTCGCTGGGAAAAGAATGTTGTAGGCAGCCACAGCAATATCACGAATGACGGCACCGATACCATTAGAGAAGAAATCGATGACGGGCGCGAGAATAGAGTTGAAATCCATGGGGCAAAGAATATCGCAAAAAGGGCGTGGCGCAACACCACTTCCTATCCGCGATGGACTAAACCCCACTCACGCCCGCGTTGTCGAAGGCCCCATCACCGCGTGGGACTTTGTGCACGACCTCATCGTGACCCAACGTCACCGCCACCCCGACGATAACGACGCGGCCCTCCAAGCCCGCTTCACAGCGAACGAGGTTGTATCCCAAGACGGCACCCCGCTTAGTCCCGACAGCACCCTCGCCACCAACGCGATGGTGTACTTCTACCGCATGCCGGCTCCCGAAACACCCGTCCCATACGACATCCCAATCCTGCACGAAGACGAGCACCTCTTGGTCGTCGACAAGCCGCCCTTCATGGCTACGATGCCTCGCGCCCGCCACATCACGGAGACTGCCACCGTTCGCCTTCGCCGAATGACAGGCAACAACGAGCTTTCCCCCGCGCATCGCCTGGACCGGCTTACCTCGGGCATACTCGTCTTCACCAAGGACCGCACCGTTCGGGGCGCCTACCAAACGCTCTTCGCCGAGCGCCGCGTCACCAAGACTTACGAAGCCATCGCCCCGCTTGCCGACGTCTCCCCCGGCACCGTCTGGCGCTCCCGTATGGAGAAGACCCCAGGGGAATTGCAAGGTCGCATCGTCGAGGGCGAAGTCAACGCCATCACCGAGGTCGGCGGCGTGGAACCAGTAGATAAGGCACCGTACGAAGCCATCCACGGTTCACTTCCCGAGATAGCGAAGTACACTCTCAAGCCACAGACCGGCAAGACTCATCAGCTCCGGCTACACATGCTTCAGGCGGGCATCCCTATTATTGGTGACCCCATATACCCGGTCATTTTCCCTGCAGAGGCCGAAGACATGCGGATTCCCATGCACCTGACGGCGACACACATTTCTTTTGTTGATCCATTCACAGCCAGACCCCGAGAATTCTCCTCTCAACTACCGCTTGGAACCCACCATTTATTGAGCCCGTAATTAGGAACATTTAACCATTGTCAATGGCCTTCGACCTACCTTTCGAAGGCCGGGATCTCGCGTTCATTTCCAAGCGGACGCCCGGCCGCCTCCCACCAGGTGCCCGTGTCCCGCGCGCCCTTCCACCCGGCAACGTAGGCCACCACCAAGCCAGCGACCGGAACGACGACAGCGCCAATCGGACTGAACAGCGACGCCGCAAAATCAATCACATGGTCAATCTGGAAGAACTCAAACACCATGCCGTAAAACTCACCCCGGCTATGCAGGTCCGAAACGCGCTTAGCCACGGGTTCAATCACTGGTTCTAGTCGGTCACGAATCGCCGGCCCGAAAAGCAAAAGAACAAAGGACAGCGCCGCCAATGCGAACTTCTTACTGAGTTCCCACGCGCCCGCGCGGTGGGGATGTGTGGCTAAGTCAACGCGCCTCTTCCGTGCTGACTCGTTGGCAACCGGAAGAAAGTCGATCCGCTTAAGGTCATCACCGAGTCTTACCCGCGCTGAACGACTATCGGGCTCAAAGACATCTACAGTCTTGCCCGCAAAGAAGTGGCTCAGACCGTCCTCTTCCCACCCTGGGGCCGGCTTCTCCCTCAAGACCAAAGAATGCTCAATATCTTTCACCCGAGAGACAACCTGTCCCTCACGTATCAGACATGCAGCCGGCACCTTATCCATCAATCCACGGGGTGTAGGACACTGCGAAACCCGCGTCTGAATCTCATCCGAGGTAGCAAGACTTTCAGCACTTTCTGAGTCCGCCAGAGCAGAAACTTTGCCCCGTGCTGCAAGCAGGACATAGACGGTCTTTCCCTCATAGGGAAGTTCCCACAGGTCAAACTTGTCGGTCAAACGCAACGCCCCCAACTTTGACAGTCTGCGCGAACAACACCAATAACCACAGCCTCTACTGTAACTGACCCTGCCAAGGAAGACGAACAGAACAACTTCACCCCAGCATCGACAGACGTGGTGCCGAGGAGGGCCCTCATGACTCGGTCACTAAAAAGCTATTTGTTCAGACCTGGAAGTGCAGACGTGGTAACGCATGCCGGTAGTGCTGGCAAAACGAAAAAGAGACCGTTGAAGCAATCGTGCTTCAACGGTCCTTGTCGTTGTATTGAGTTGTTGTTTGTTGTTTGGTG